>JAFQJK010000100.1 GCA_017415005.1 Rikenellaceae bacterium | reverse complement strand
GACCATTTTCCCGGTCTACCATAAGGATATCCCGATTATCATCAAGAATACGTTCAATCCCGATGCCGTGGGGACGTTCATCTCCAAGGAGCGTGTCAAAGATCGTTCGAAAGCGATCAAGGGCATCTCGTCGATCAACGATACCTGCCTGATCACGATCCAGGGGCTGGGTATGGTCGGCGTGATCGGGGTCAACTACCGCATATTCAAGACGCTGGCCAAGAACGGCATCAGCGTGTTCTTTGTCTCTCAGGCCGCCTCGGAGAACACCACGTCGATCGGCGTGCGCAATGCCGACGCCGATCTGGCGATGGAGGTGCTCGGCGAGGAGTTCGCGCAGGAGATCGCCCTCGGCGAGATCAATAAAATCCGCTCGGAGCGTAATTTGGCCACGGTGGCTATCGTGGGTGAGAATATGAAGCATACACCGGGTATTGCCGGTAAGCTGTTCGGCACGCTGGGGCGCAACGGGGTCAACGTGATCGCCTGTGCACAGGGTGCCTCGGAGACCAATATCTCGTTCGTGATCGCGCTCGACAGCCTGCGCAAGGCGATGAATGTGATCCACGACTCGTTCTTCCTGTCGGACTATCAGGTGCTCAACATCTTTATTGCAGGTGTCGGTCTGGTCGGCAAGAACCTGCTTGAGCAGATCCGCATGCAGCAGCCCAAGCTGCTGGAGAACAATGCGCTGCAGATCAGGGTGGTTGGAATCACCAATTCGAAACGCTATATCCTCGACCGGCAGGGGATCGACCTGGGCAATTACGAGCAGCTGCTTGCCGCTTCGGACAACGCGTCGTCGCCCGAGAGGTTCCGCGATGAGATCATCTCGATGAACATTTTCAACTCGGTCTTCGTCGACTGTACGGCGAGCGCCGATGTGGCGGGGATCTATAAGGAGCTGCTCGAGCATAACGTATCGGTCGTGGCGGCCAATAAGGTGGCAGCTTCGTCGCGCTACGGTCTCTACGAGGACCTTAAGCAGACGGCCCGCAAGCGCGGGATCAAATACCTGTTCGAGACTAACGTGGGCGCGGGCCTTCCGATCATCAACACGATCAGCGACCTGATCAATAGCGGCGACCGTATCCTCAAGATCGAGGCGGTCGTTTCGGGTACGCTCAACTATATTTTCAACGAGATGAGCGAGACGGTGCCGATGAGCCGTGCGATCCGTATGGCCAAGGAGGCCGGCTATGCCGAGCCCGATCCGCGTATCGACCTGAGCGGTACGGACGTGATCCGCAAGCTGGTGATCCTCTCGCGCGAGGCGGGTTATCCGGTCGAGCAGGAGGACGTGAGGAAAGAACTGTTCATCCCCGCGAAGTATTTCGAGGGCTCGGTAGACGATTTCTGGAAGCGGATTCCCGAGGTGGATGCCGATTTCGAGGTGCGCCGCAAGAAGCTGGCGGCCGAGGGCAAGCGCTGGCGCTTTATCGCTACGATGGACAACGGCAAGCTCGATGTCGCGCTGCGCGAAGTCGGTCCCGACAGTCCGTTCTACAACCTGGCGGGTAGCAACAACGTGATCTCGATCACCACAGAGCGTTACAAGGAGTACCCGATGCAGATCAAGGGGTACGGCGCGGGCGCCGGTGTGACGGCTGCCGGTGTCTTTGCCGATATCATCAGCATCGCCAATATCCGGTAAGCCCGCAGAGAGACAGCCGGGGCGCCCGGGGCCGGTCTGTGGGGCTCGCATTGCGAAAGCGTTTGATGGAGACCGGGACGGGGATTGAGGCTGCGTGACGGTCGCCGGGGTTGCCGGGCGTGGTTTTGCTGGAGGTTGCCAAGGTGGCCGGATGGGGCGCGGCAGCAAAGTAAAGGCGGCGCGATCACGATCGCCGTGATCGCCACCGGGTGCAGCCGGCACTCCATGATGGGGGTGCAGATAAAGGGCCGATGCCGTGTCGATGGCGCACAGGGCGGTGTCCGGGGCGGCTCCGATCCTCGCGGTATCCGGGTTATGGAAGATTAAAACGGAAGACGATGAAGCATATAATCATTCTGGGTGACGGGATGGCTGACGAACCCGTCGAGAGTCTTGGCGGCCGTACGCCGCTCCAGGCTGCCCGCACGCCGTACATGGACCGTCTGGCCCGGCTGGGCCGCAGCGGGATGCTGCACACGGTGCCCGACGGGTTCCATCCGGGCAGCGAGATCGCCAACCTCACGGTGCTGGGTTACGATGTGGCGCAGGTGTTCGAGGGGCGCGGCTCGCTTGAGGCGGCCAGCATGGGGGTAGCGATCGGCGACGATGAGATGGCCATGCGCTGCAACCTGATCTGTGTCGAGGACGGCAGGATCAAAAATCACTCGGCCGGGCATATCCCGACCGATGAGGCGCGGGAGCTGATCGGGTTTTTGCAGAAGGAGCTCGGATCGGATCGTGTCGGTTTCTTTCCGGGTGTGTCCTACCGCCATCTGATGAAGGTCAGGGGCGGCAATAAGGCGGTTGCCTGTACGCCTCCCCACGATGTGCCGGGCACGCCGTTCCGCGACGTGATGGTCCGTCCGCTCACCGATGAGGCCCGCGAGACGGCCGGTCTGCTCAACGAGCTGATCCACAGGTCGCAGGTTCTGCTGGCAGGCCATCCGGTCAACCGCCGGAGGGTGGCAGAGGGTAAGGACCCGGCCAATTCGATCTGGATGTGGTCGCCGGGCTACCGGCCGAAGATGCAGACCCTGCGCGAGAAGTACGGGATCGGCAGCGGTGTCGTGATCTCGGCCGTCGATCTGATCAAGGGCATCGGAGTTTATGCGGGGCTGGAGAATATCGATGTCGAGGGCGCTACGGGCCTGTACGATACGAACTATGAGGGGAAAGCCGCTGCCGCGATCGATGCGCTGCGGCGCAGCGACTTCGTCTTCCTGCACATCGAGGCGAGCGACGAGGCCGGCCACGAGGGCGATGCCGACCTGAAGGTACGGACGATCGAGTATCTCGACAGTCGTGCCGTTGGCCCGATTTTCGAGGAGGTGTCGAAATGGGACGAGCCGGTGGCCATTGCCGTGCTGCCCGACCATCCCACGCCGTGTCACCTCAAGACGCATACGAACCATGCGATCCCGTTCATCGTGTGGTACCCGGGGATCGAGCCCGACGGGGTGGAGGTGTACGACGAGTTCGCCGCGCGGCAGGGAGGCTGCGGCACGCTGCGCGGGCGTGAATTTATGGATATGTTTGTTAAAGAATAAACCATGAAGTATTACAGTACGAATCAGGGAGTCGCTCCGGCATCGCTGGCCGAGGCGGTCGTCAAGGGCCTCGCGGCCGACAAGGGGCTGTACATGCCCGAGCGGATCGATCCGCTGCCCCGGGCGTTTTACGACAGTATTGATACGATGTCGTTCCAGGAGATCGCCTGCGAGGTGGCTGCCTCGTTCTTCGGCGAGGACATTCCGGCCGGCGAGCTCGACCGTATCGTATTGGATACGCTGAACTTCGATACGCCGGTCGTCAAGGTGACCGACCGTATCTGGTCGCTCGAGCTATTTCACGGGCCCACGTCGGCGTTCAAGGATGTCGGTGCGCGCTTCATGGCGCGCATGCTCGGCTATTTTATCCGCAAGAGCGGCGAGAAAAATCATGTGACGGTGCTCGTCGCCACGTCGGGCGACACGGGCAGTGCCGTGGCTAACGGTTTCCTCGGAGTCAAGGGGATCGACGTGGTCGTGCTCTACCCGAAAGGCAAGGTGAGCGATATTCAGGAGAAGCAGTTCACCACGCTCGGGGATAACATTACGGCCGTTGAGGTCGACGGCACGTTCGACGACTGCCAGCGGCTGGTCAAGGCGGCCTTCCTCGATCCGGAGCTGAATGCGAAGTTCCGCCTGACGTCGGCCAACTCGATCAATGTGGCGCGTTTCCTGCCGCAGGCGTTCTACTATTTTGAGGCCTATGCCCAGATGAAGCGCCAGGGGCTGGCCGACCGGCTGGTCGTTGCCGTGCCGAGCGGCACTTTCGGCAACATCACGGCGGGCTTGTTCGCTCAGCGCATGGGGCTTCCGGTGCGTCGTTTCATCGCGGCCAACAACCGTAACGATATTTTTCTCGAATACCTCAAGACCGGCAAATATACCCCGCGCCCGTCGGTGGCGACGATCGCCAATGCGATGGATGTCGGCGACCCGAGCAATTTCGCCCGCGTGCTCGACCTTTACGGCGGCTCGTGGGAGGCGATCAGGGCGGCTATCTCGGGATACAGCTATACCGACGAGCAGATCGCCGCGACGATGCGCCGTGTGCTCGATCAGACCGGCTACCAGCTCGATCCGCACGGGGCATGCGGCTACCAGGCGCTTGAAGACGGGCTGCAAGACGGCGAGACGGGTGTTTTCCTCGAAACGGCTCATCCGGCCAAGTTCAAAGATACGGTCGAGCGAATCACCGGCCGGCCGGTCAGGATTCCGGAGCGCCTGCAGCGCTTTATGAAGGGGCGTAAGCAGTCGGTCGAGCTGTCGGCCGCCTTCGACGATTTCAAGCATTTCCTGATGACCAGGTAGTGCAGTTGAGATATGCAGATCAAAAAGTCCGGCCCGTGAGGGCCGGACTTTTGTTTCCGGTAGTTGCTGCGCTCCCCCGTTTATTCTTTCTCTGCAATGAAATAGAGGTCGAAGCAGGTGTCGTCGGCCTCCTTGAAATAGTAGTCGTCCATCGTGATGGTCGAGGTGAGCTTACGGTTGTCGACCAGCAGTTTGCGCCGGTTGATCCGGTTGAGCATATCGTAGGGGATCTTGAGCATCCAGCGCGGCAGCCATTGCTCGAGGTGCAGGATGTCGAGCCGCTTGAACCGTTCGACCGAACGGCGGTTCTCCTCGTAGTAGCGCATCACTTTGTCGTCGCCGTACACCCCGTCGGCGACGATGCTCTGGAAATAGTTGCCTATGAGGTTCTTGAACTCGTCGGGCGTGTATTCGCGCACGTGCCACGGATTGCGTGTGAGCGACATTTTCTTATTGGGTGTCGAGACGATGAGCCTGCCGCCGGGACGCAGCACCCGGTGGATCTCTTTCAGAAAGGCGAAGTCGTTCTTGATATGCTCGATCACCTGGAACGTGATCACATAGTCGAAGCTGTTCGACGGAATGCCTGTGAGCGGGGGGACGCTCATACACCGGAACTCCGTGTGCGGATGGTCCTGAAGGTCGATCCCGCACTCGTACTTGTCGATCGTGAGGAAGCTCGACGCTTTGGGTGAGATCACCGCGACCCCGTAGCCGCTTCCTGTGCCGATCTCGAGCACATCGCCCGAGACCAGTTCGGCCGCGCGGTGGTAAGCGAGGATCGAACGCTGGTAGACGTAGTTGTCCGACATGTCGCTCGGGGAGACGCGCTCGGCGCTCTGTATGGGTTTATTGGCCATTTGTTGCTGTGGTTTTGGGAGACAAAGGTAGCAAAATAACCGCTATGTGCGTTTCCTGAGCCGGATGCCTTCGCCGGTCAGTTCGAGCGCGCCTTGCCTGAGCAGCGTGCCGACGCTCCGTTTGAAGACCTTCTTGCTCATGCGGGTCACGGCAGCGATCTCGTCAGGATCGCTGTGGTCATTGAGCGGCAGATAGCCTGAGTGTTCCGCGAGCAGGTTGAGCAGCCGCTGGGCCGAGGCCCTGACCTCGTCATAGCCGGCTTGCTGGAGGCTGATGTCGATCCGGTTGTCGTCGGTGATCTTGCTGACATAGCCCGTCAGCCGGTCACCCACGGCCACCGGGCGGAAGAGCTGGTTGTAGTAGATCATGCCCCAGTGGCGGTTGTTGACGATCACGCGGAACCCTCGTTCCTGCTCGATGGCCACCAGCAGGTCGACCTGCTCGCCGGACCGGACCGTGAGCTCGCTGTTGCTGATAAAGCCCGTGAGCCGGGTACTGCCCACTACGCGTCCCGTGACGTTGTCGCTGTACAGGTAGACGATATAGCTGTGGCCGTTGACGAGGCCCGTGAGCTGGTTACGGTTGGGCACGAACAGGTCTTTGGCCGTAAGGCCCCAGTCGAGGAAGGCTCCGTGAATGGTCTTGCCGACCACCCGAAGGTGGGCTGCCTGGCCGACCGTCGCGTAAGGGTGTTCGGTCGTGGCGACGAGCCGGTCTTCCGAGTCGTGGTAGACGAAGACATCGACCGTGTCGCCCGGCTGCATCTGCGCCGATACGTAGCGGTTGGGCAGCAGCACTTCCTCACCTGTGTCGTCGGCGAGGTAAAGACCGTAATCGGATACCCGGTTGACGGTGAGAGCGTAATAATAGCCTGCGATCAGCATGGTGTTTCGGGTTTTGTGCCAAAGGTACGCAGTTTCGTCCGAAAACCATGCCGTTTGCCGACACCTGTACCGTTTTATTTTGCCGGTCGCGCCGGATCGAGGCAGGCGCTCCCGTGTTTGCGGGATGCCCTCCCGTGTTTTGTGAGAACTTTGTTACCCCGGGGGCCGATCCCCGCGACTTATCCTTATCTTTGGCATGGTCTTGAATAAATAGGATGCGCCTCGGCAATCTTTTGCGTGCGAGCCCGCACGATTGCTCTCGGCTTTCACTATCTTTGCAGGTGTAAATCCCGGTGCGCTCGGCGGCGGCCGGGAGATTTCCGAACGATATGGATTTTTCTCCAGTCATAGGGCTCGTGCTGGTCATTTCGGGCGTTATCGTGGGTTTTATCAATACGCTGGCGGGCGGCGCGACGATCATCTCGATCACGACGTTCATGGTGCTCGGACTTCCGTTGCCCATGGCCAACGGGACCAACCGCGTGCCGGTGGTGTTGCAGAACCTGACCTCGTGCGTCACGTTCTTTCGCAAGCGGCTGCTCGATATGCGCACGGGGGTCAGGCTGGCCGTCCCGACGATCGTTGGCAATGTGGCCGGGTCGCAGATCGCCTCGACCGTCGACGAGGGCGTGTTCCGTATCTGCCTCGGGGTCGTGCTGCTGATGGTGCTGGGCTTTATGGCCTTCAGCAGCGAAAAGCGGCTTAAAGGGAGCGGGGAACGGAGCGGCCCGATCGTGATCCGACCGTGGCACTATGTCTGGTTCCTCGCGATCGGCTTTTACAGCGGGTACATCTATGTCGGACTGGGCTACCTGATCCTGGCCGTGGCGATGATGAGCATGAAGCTGGACCTCGTGCGGGCCAATGCGCTCAAGGGGTTTATCGTGCTCGTGTCGACGCCGTTCGCGCTGGCCGTGTTCATACTTAACGGGCAGGTCAACTACCTTTACGGGCTGGTCCATGCCGTGGGTAACGTCATCGGGGCCTATGTCGCCTCGGCGTATGCCGTGGGGTGGGGTGTCCGCTTTCTCAGGTTGTTCATGGTCGTCGTGACGATCGTCTGCCTGGCCGACGTGCTCGAGTTGATCTCACTGCGCGAGATGATCCTTTCCGTCCTCAGAGCGTAGCCCGGACGGAATTTACAGAATAATTCCGTAAATTTACGCGTTTTATTGCGAATGAAGATGAAACTGACCATCCTGTTGCTGGCCGCCGTGTGCGCGTTGCATGCCTCGGCACAGTCCCCCTATGTAAGCCTGCCACCCCAGGAGTATGCGCCGGTGCGGGTTCCCCATCTGCCCGCCTCGCTCAGCTTTGCCGGCGAGCGGGTTCCGCTCGATAACTACGATACGCGCGAGAGCCTCCGGCGCGAGCTGCTCGGGACAATCTATATGCACTCGCGCACACTGCAGACGCTGCTGGCCACCACGCGCTATTTCCCGGTGATCGAGCCGATCCTCGAGAAGTACGGTATTCCGGCCGATTTCAAGTACCTGTGCATGGCCGAGAGCGGACTCAATCCCAATGTCCGCTCGGGAGCCGGGGCGGCCGGCCTGTGGCAGCTGATGCCTGCCGTGGGGCGGAGCTACGGGCTTGAAACAGGTAGCAACATCGATGAACGCTACCATATCGAAAAGTCGACCGAGGCTGCCTGCAAGCATTTATTGTCGGCCTATGAGCGGTTCGGTAGCTGGACAATGGCCGCCGCGGCTTACAATGTGGGTGAGACGGGGCTCGCGACCCGGCGGGACAAGCAGCGGACGGGGAACTATTATGACCTGTGGCTGCCCGAGGAGACGATGCGCTATGTATTCCGCATCCTGGCGTTCAAATTGCTGACGGAGAATCCCGCAGCGTATGGTTATGTGTTTTCGGCCGCCGACTATGACGCGCCGCTGGCCGACTATCGCGAGGTGACGGTCGACGATGCGAAGATCGACTGGTCGGCCGTGGCCGTGGCCAACGGGACCACCTACAAGATGTTGCGCGAGCTCAACCACTGGATACGCAGCTATGAATACGCCAATCCCAGGCGGACGGCCTATACGGTCAAAGTTCCCAACGAAGGATTCAGAAAGGAGTAAACATTGGAAGAAGATAAAATCAAAGTACAGGGGGCGCGGGTCCACAATCTCAAGAACGTGGACGTCGAGATTCCCCGCCATGCGCTGACGGTCATCACGGGCCTTTCGGGTTCGGGCAAGTCGTCGCTGGCGTTCGATACGATCTATGCCGAGGGACAGCGACGCTATATGGAGACGCTGTCGACCTATGCGCGCCAGTTCGTCGGGGCGATGGAGCGTCCCGATGTCGATAAGATCACGGGCCTCAGTCCGGTGGTGGCCATCGAGCAGAAAACGACGAACAAGAACCCCCGCTCGACGGTGGGGACCGTTACCGAGATCAACGATTTCCTGCGCCTGCTGTTCGCACGGGCGTCGCGGGCTTATTCGCCCGAGACGGGCGAGCAGATGGTCCACTATACCGATGCGCAGATCGCCGATCTGATCCTTGCCGGTTACGACGGCCGTAAGCTGGCGCTGCTGGCGCCGGTGGTCAAGGGGCGCAAGGGCCATTACCGTGAGTTGTTCGAGTCGTTTGCCAAGAAGGGGTTCATGTATGCCCGCATCGACGGCGAGATCCGCGAGATCACGGCCGGTATGAAGCTCGACCGCTATAAGGTGCACACGATCGACCTGGTGATCGACCGGATCGTCGTGAAGCCAGAGGTGCGCGACCGCCTGCTCAAAAGCTTGCAGGAGGCAATGCGGCAGGGTAAGGGGACGATGGCGGTCTACAATTACGATGACGGCGGCTCGCGCTTCTACAGCCGCCACCTGATGTGCCCGACGACCGGTATAGCGTTCAACGAGCCGGCGCCGCACACCTTTTCGTTCAACTCGCCGCAGGGGGCGTGTCCCCATTGCAGCGGCCTGGGCGAGGAGGTGGTGTTCGACCGCTCGAAGATCATTCCCGATGAGAAGCGGAGTATCCGGGAAGGGGCGATCGCTCCGATCGGAAAGTTCCGCGGCAACCTGCTCTTCGCGCTGATGGAGGCGCTGGGCAAGAAATACGACTTTACGCTCGACGACCCCGTCGGGACGATCTCCGAAGAGGGTCTGAATGCCGTGCTCTACGGCGATTCGGAGCCGCTGCGGATCGGTACGCAGGACCTGGGGCTTTCGGGCGGAAATTATATGGTGTCGTGGGACGGTGTGGCCGACTATATCGAGCGTCAGGAGGAGGACAGCGCGAGCGGCAAGGGCGGCAAGTGGAAGGAGCAGTTCGTCGCGCGCCGCAAGTGCAGCGTCTGCGGAGGTTCCCGCCTCAGGCAGGAGGCGCTTTACTTCCGCATCGACGGACGGAACATCGCCGAGCTGTCGGCCATGAGCATCGAAGACCTGGCCGCATGGCTCGTCGGGCTCGAAGACCGCCTGAGCGCCAAAGAGGCGAAGATCGCTGTCGAGATCCTCAAAGAGATCCGTGAGCGGCTCCATTTTCTCGTCGATGTGGGACTGGGTTACCTGTCGCTCGCTCGCAGCTCGCGTACGCTCTCGGGCGGCGAGAGCCAGCGTATCCGGCTGGCCACGCAGATCGGCTCGAAGCTGGTCAACGTGCTCTATATCCTCGACGAGCCGAGCATCGGGCTGCACCAGCGCGACAACCGCAAGCTGATCGGCAGCCTCAAGGAGCTGCGCGATGCGGGCAACTCGGTGATCGTTGTCGAGCATGACGAAGAGATGATCCGCAGCGCCGACTGGATCGTCGACGTGGGGCCCAAGGCCGGGCGCAAAGGCGGCGAGATCGTTGCGGTCGGGACGCTCGGCGACGTGCTGCGGTCGGATACCGTGACGGCCGATTACCTTTGTGGACGTCGCGCGATCGAGGTGCCTACGGAGCGCCGCAAGGGTAACGGGAAGAAGCTTACCGTGCGCGGTGCGCGCGGCAACAACCTGAAGAACATTACGGTCGATTTCCCGCTCGGCGTGATGGTCTGCGTGACCGGGGTGAGCGGCAGCGGCAAGTCGTCGCTCGTCAACGAGACGCTGCGCCCGGTGCTCAACCGACACCTGTACAAGTCGTTCGACCAGCCGCTCGACCACGATGCGGTTGAGGGGATCGGGCAGATCGATAAGATGGTCGTGGTCGACCAGTCGCCGATCGGCCGTACTCCGCGCAGCAACCCTGCGACCTACTCCAACGTGTTCGCTGACATCCGCAAGCTGTTCGAGTCGACGCCCGACGCTCAGGTGCGCGGCTTCAAGGCTGGCCGTTTCTCGTTCAATGTCAGGGGGGGCCGCTGCGAGGCGTGCCGCGGCGCAGGGGTGCAGACCATCGAGATGAACTTCCTGCCTGACGTTTATGTGACGTGCAAGACCTGCAACGGCCGCCGTTACAACCGCGAGACGCTGGAGGTCAGGTATAAGGGCAAGAGCATTGACGATGTGCTCAACATGACGGTCAACATGGCTGTCGAGTTCTTCGAACCGATCCCGTCGATCCACATGAAGCTCAAGGCGATCCAGGACGTGGGCCTCGGTTATCTGACGCTCGGCCAGCCCTGTACGACGCTCTCGGGCGGCGAGAGCCAGCGTATCAAGCTCTCGGCCGAGCTGGCCCGTAAGGATACGGGCAATACGCTCTACATCCTCGATGAGCCCACCACAGGCCTCCATTTCGAGGACGTGCGTGTGCTGATCGACGTATTGCAGAAGCTGGTGGACAAGGGCAACAGCGTGATCGTGATCGAGCACAACCTCGATGTGATCAAGGTGGCCGATTACGTGATCGACATCGGCCGTGAGGGAGGCGCGGCCGGCGGGGAGCTCGTTGCGGCAGGGACTCCCGAGCAGGTGGCCGGGGTTAAGGAGAGCTATACCGGAGCCTTCTTGAAGGAGGTGCTGTAAGCTTGGGTTATATATGATGAAGAGCGGCCGTCCATGCGGACAGCCGCTCCTGTTTTTCTGCTGACGGCAAGTGGGGCCCGGAACTTGCAGGAACCGGCATTCGTCGTATCTTTGCAGCGGATAGAGGGTGGGTGTTCCGATCCGGAAAATCGATGAATATGGAAAAAATCAACACGATCGTTTTTGATATGGGAGGCGTGCTGGTCGACCTCGACCGCGATGCCTCGGTCCGCGCCTTCGAGGCGCTGGGTTATGCGGCTGCCGACCGGCTGCTCGACCCGTATGTCCAGTCGGGTATCTTTCTGAAGCTTGAAGAAGGAGCCATCGGGCCGCAGCAGCTTTATGAGTATATCTGGGAACAGGTGGGCCGCCGGATCGACCCCGAGGCGATCGATGCCGCTCTTGAGCGGTTCGTCGTACGCCTGCCGGTCTACAAGCTCGATATGCTGCGCGAGCTTCGTAAGCAGTATCGGGTCTGCCTGCTGAGCAACACCAATATCATCATGTTCCCTTACATCGTGCGCACCATGTTCACGCAGCAGGGCCTCACGGTCGATGATTATTTCGACCGGCTGTACCTCTCTTACGAGATGGGCATGGTCAAGCCGCACGCCGATATTTTTGAGAAGATGATCGCAGAGGAGGGGATGGACCCCGGCCAGACGCTGTTCATCGACGATGCGCAGGCCAATGTCGAGACGGGTCGTAAGCTCGGTTTCCGGACCTACCTGGCCGGTCCGGGCGAGGACTATCGCCATATATTTGATCACTATCAACCGATTGACCGATAATGCCATGAAAGAGATCATTGCCGGATTGTCCGCTGCCGTGTTGTTCGCGGCTTGCGGTGCGGGGCCTCAGCAGGTTACCGCAGAGAATGAAGTGCTGACCGACGGCATTCGCTTTGCCGAGAGCGTGCTTTGCGACAGCGGACGGCTGATCGTGACCAGCTTCGGGACCGATGAGCTCAATCCGCTCAATACCGAGGGCCGCGGCTATGTGCTGTCCTTCGAGGATTCGACTTCCGAGGTGCTGATCCCCGCCGACGGTATGCTTTCAGGCCCCAAGGGGACGCTGCTCCGCGACGGGCGCCTCTATGTCGCCGATGTGGGCAAGCTCGTGATCTACGACCTCACGGCCGATCCGCTCACTGCCCGGGTGATCCCGATGCCGGCCGGGGAGGTGTTCGTCAATGACCTGGCGGCCGATATCCGGACCCGGACGCTGTACGTGACGGTGACCAATACCGGTAACATCTACGCGCTCGATATGGCCGATCCGGCGCTGCCTGCCGATTCTTCGGCGCTCACGCTCTATGCGAATGTCCCGGGAGCCAACGGCATCCTGGTCCATGATGGCAGGATGTATGTCGCCTCTTATCCGGCCGACGGGGTGACGACGCCCCGGAACGTGATCTACGTGCTTGACGACCTGGGGCAGCCCGAGCCGCGCCAGCTGATCAGCCACGCCGGTCAGTATGACGGGCTGGCGATCGATGGCGACCGGCTTTACTTCACGAGCTGGACATCGCCCAAGCTCGGGTATGTGGACCTTACGCAAGGGACGGTGACAACGATCCCCGAGGCCGATTCGATCTCCGGCCCGGCCCGGATCGCTATCGAGGACGGCGTACTCTATATCCCCGATCTGCCGGCCAGCCGGGTGATCGAGCACCGGCTTCGGTAGCGGCGCTTCGCATCGGGAGGGTGACCGTATCCTGCCGGATGGCTTTTTGTGCAATGGATTTCGGGTAGCGGGCAGGGGATTGGCCGCTTTTTATTACCTTTATGTCCGTTATAGTCTCATCGAGTAATTCATGTAATATGAGAATCAGCGGGTTTACCTTTATTCGCAATGCCGTCCAGTTTGATTTTCCGATCATCGAATGCGTACGTTCGGCACTCGACCTGGTGGATGAGTTCATTGTCGTGGCCGGTAACAGCGAGGATGCGACCGACGAGTTGCTGGCCCGTCTCGATTCGCCGAAAGTGAAGATCATCCGCACGACGTGGGATACCGGGACCTACAACGTCGCGGGCAGTATCTATGCCCAGCAGACCGATGTGGCGCTCCGGGCCTGTACGGGCGACTGGTGCGTGTACGTACAGTCGGACGAGGTGCTGCATGAGGATGGATTGCCGGCGATCCGGGCCGCTTGTGAGAAATACCTGGACGATCCCGAGGTCGAGGGCTTCGTGTTGGACTATGTCCATCTCTATGCCGATTACGACCACTATATCGATGCCATGCATTTCGGGTATCCGCGTGAGATCCGCGTGGTGCGCAACCGCTCCGACATCCATTCGTGGAAAGACGCGCAGTCGTTCCGCGTGATCCCCGGTTTTGACGGCGTGAGCTACTGGAAAAAAGAGGGGACGCGGAAGCTGAACTGTGTGAAGATTGACGCGAAGATGTTTCACTACGGCTGGTCGCGTGATCCGCGGTGCATGGGCAAGAAGTGTTCGGCGCATGTGAAGTTTTATTACCCGGATTGCCCGGACGACCTGTTCGAGTCGTTTTTCGATTATGGTAACCTGAATTATATGCCCCGCTTCGAAGGGAGCCACCCGGCGGTGATGCGCGAGCGGATCGCCGGGTGCCCGTGGCGGAGTCTGGTGCGGTTCGATGGACCGCGGCCCGATATGAAAAAGAAGTTCAGCCCCAAGTACCGGGTGGTCAACTTTATCGAGCGCTACATGCTCGGGGGCCGGACGATCGGCGGTTTTAAGAACTACAAGCTGTTGTCGCGGTAGGAGCGGGCGAGGTTGCAATTGCCGGGACCCGTTGGGTGGTGAGGGCTTATCGGGGGTATGGCTTTGGTGTTGGAGCGGTTGTGTGGCGCTTTGCTCCGCCGGTAATGATCTGTTGCGGTCGCGCCGTCATAGGTGAAATTAAAAAGCACATCCTTTCGGGATGTGCTTTTTAGTTACCGTAGCGTGCCTAATCCATCTTTAAGACTGCGAGGAAGGCCTGTTGCGGCACCTCGACATTGCCGATCTGGCGCATCCGCTTCTTACCTTTCTTTTGTTTCTCGAGCAGCTTGCGCTTACGCGAGATGTCGCCGCCGTAGCATTTGGCCGTCACGTCCTTGCGGACCGCCTTGACCGTCTCGCGCGCGATGATCTTGGCCCCGATGGCCGCCTGGATCGCGATGTCGAACTGCTGGCGCGGGATCAGCTCCTTGAGCTTCTCGCACATCTTGCGCCCGAAATCGTAAGCGTGGTCCTGATAGATCAGCGACGAGAGCGCATCGACCGGCTCGCCGTTGAGCAGGATGTCGAGCTTGGCAAGACGGCTCTGCTTGTAGTCGGTCATGTGGTAGTCGAACGAGGCATAGCCGCGCGAGATGCTCTTGAGTTTGTCGTAGAAGTCGAAGACGATCTCGGCGAGCGGCATGTCGAAGTTGATCTCGACGCGGTCCTGCGTGATGAAGACCTGGTTCTTGAGTACGCCGCGCTTATCGATGCAGAGCTTCATTACATTGCCCAGATATTCGGTCTTGGTGATGATCTGGGCGAGGATATAGGGTTCTTCGATCCTGGCGATCAGCGTCGGCTCGGGCAACCCCGAAGGGTTGTGAACCTCGGTCACGTCGCCCTTGGTCGTGATGACCTTGTACGATACGTTGGGGACCGTCGTGATCACGTCCATGTCGAACTCGCGGTAGAGGCGCTCCTGGATGATCTCCATATGGAGCAGTCCGAGGAAGCCGCAGCGGAACCCGAAGCCGAGCGCCAGCGAACTCTCGGGCTCGAACGTGAGTGAGGCGTCGTTGAGCTGGAGCTTCTCGAGCGAGGCGCGCAGGTCCTCGTACTCGTCGCTGTCGACCGGGTAGATACCGGCGAAGACCATCGGCTTGACCTCTTCGAATCCGGCGATCGCCTCGCTGCACGGGCGGTCGACATGGGTGATCGTGTCGCCCACCTTGACGTCGACCGAGGTCTTGATGCCCGAGATGATGTAGCCTACATCGCCTGCCTTTACCTCGGTGCGGGGACTCATGTTGAGCTTGAGCACGCCGATCTCGTCGGCCGTATATTCACTACCGGTGTTGAAGAACTTGACCTTGTCGCCTTTGCGGATCGTGCCGTTGAACACACGAAAGTAAGCGATGATCCCGCGGAACGAGTTGAAGACCGAGTCGAAGATCAGTGCCTGCAGCGGGGCGCTCTCGTCGCCCCGGGGGGCCGGGATACGCTCCACGATGGCCTGGAGCACTTCTTCGATGCCCTCGCCGGTCTTGCCCGATGCCGCGAGGATCTCTTCGCGCTTGCAGCCGAGCAGGTCGACGATCTGGTCCTTCACCTCGTCGACCATTGCGGCGGCCATGTCGATCTTGTTGAGCACGGGGATGATCTCCAGATCGTGGCCGAGGGCCAGGTATAAGTTCGAGATGGTCTGGGCCTGAATGCCCTGTGTCGCATCGACCACCAACAGCGCTCCCTCGCATGAGGCGATGGCGCGCGACACCTCGTACGAGAAATCGACGTGGCCCGGGGTGTCGATCAGGTTGAGCACGTATTTCTCACCTCCGTGCTGGTACTCCATCTGGATGGCGTGGCTCTTGATCGTGATACCCTTCTCGCGTTCGAGGTCCATGTTGTCGAGCACCTGGGCCTGGAGTTCACGTTCGGTGAGGGTCTTGGTGCTTTCGAGCAGGCGGTCGGCCAGCGTGCTCTTCCCGTGGTCGATATGGGCGATGATGCAGAAATTGCGGATATTCTTCATACGTGTAGTCGGGAAACGGCGGTTTGCAGGTACCGTTCCTGCTGTTGAGGCTGTCTCTCGCCGTGTGAACGAGGCCGGGGGCAGGAAATCGGTCGGACCGTTTTTTATCCCCGCAAAGTTAGTTAATTTTGCGGATTATAAAAACGTGCCGAGATGAATACGATAGCCAAATACGCCTCGCTGGTGAAGTTCTCCCATACGATATTCGCACTGCCGTTCGCGTTGGTCGGCTATGTCTACGCGCTGGTCGCGACCGGGACGCCGTTCAGGTGGCTGTTGCTTGTGCAGATACTGCTCTGCATGGTGTTGGCGCGCAACGCGGCCATGGGGTTCAACCGCTGGGCCGACCGCCGTATCGATGCGCGCAACCCGCGCACGGCGGGGCGCGAGATACCGACCGGGGCGATCCCTGCCCGGCGCGCGGCGTGGTTCGTCGCGGTCAATGCGGTGTTGTTCGTCGTGGTGGCCGGGACGATCAACCCGCTGACGCTCTGGCTGTCGCCCGTTGCGTTGCTGGTCCTGTTGGGGTATAGCCTGACCAAGCGGTTTACGGCCTGGTGCCACGTGGTGCTGGGCGTGGCGCTCGGGATCGCTCCGGCCGGGGCCTATATCGCCGTGACGGGCCGTCTGGCGCTCGTTCCGGTCATTCTCTCGGGTCTGGTGATCACGTGGTGCGGCGGATTCGACGTACTCTATGCGATGCAGGACGAGCAGGTCGATCGCCGGGAGGGACTGCACTCGGTTCCGGCGCGCTTCGGTGCCCGCGGAGCTGTCGTGGTGAGCATTTTGATGCACCTGGTGACGGTCTATGCCGTCGTCCTGCTCGGAGTTTATATGCCGGGCGGCTTGTGGTACCGGATCGGGGCCGGTCTGTTCGTCCTGCTGCTCGTGTGGCAGCACGTGCGGTTCACGCCGCAGCGTATGGACCGGATCGGGGCCTCGTTCGGGCTGATGAACGGGATGGCCAGTGTCGTATTCGCCGTGTTCGCCATCGTGGGGCTGATCCTGGCTGCATAACCGGGGCTGGGCGCGGGGACGGTAAGCCTTGACCTGTGTACTATATGTCTGCTCGTGCTCTGTGCGGCTGTCAGACGCTGCTTACGGCTGGTTTTCCTGAATAAATGCGGGATTTGCCTTGTGCCCGGCCTGAGATTTCGTAATTTTGATAGCTCCCTGCCGCTGTATTGAGGGAGGCGTACCATAATCTAAATGTTGCCGCTATGTCACGGATCAGAATCATCAGACTCATATTGGTAGCTCTGGCCCTCGTTTCGGTCGTCCTCGTGGATTACGACGGGCTCTTGAGATTCGAGGCGAAGCAGGTGCTCTTGTGCCAGTTGTTGCTGGCATCGTTGGCGAGCCTGCTTTTCAACCGGATTTTTGTACGGTTGTCCAATCTCGATGTCATTCGCTTTTTTTGCAGCATCTTAGCAGTCGGATATACGGTGTTTGCCTGGGCCTATTGGGGCTATCCTGTGTTGACGGGGCGGGTGCAGCCGGGAGAGTTTACGAACTGGAAGCTGCTGATTGCGTCCCTGTTCCTGCTGGGATTCGCTCTCTATTCGCTGGTCAGGGTGGTACGTACGGCCCGGGCTGCGCGCGGCTGATGGCAGGCGTTTTTCCCGCCCTCCATGTTCATCGGTTCTCTTGCAGGGGGGGCCTTGCCTTCTTGCCGTGAGATCGCTTACCCCTGTCGTCTGCACCTCGTTGTCCTGCCCCGAAAGTGCGCTAATGCGTATAGTCCAGTAGGACGACACCTGTTCCCACTTTGGTGGATATGGCCTTTTCCATCAGCTCGAAGTGCGGACATGGCATCCCGATCGGAGTGCCTTTGGAAATACAGGAGGCCAGCGCGATCGTCTCGGCGCCACGGTCGGCCAGCACTTTGGCTCGCTGGACAGCCCGTTTGCCGGGGCAGCCGCCGCACGAGACGATACCGACGATTTCCGAGGGGCCGTAGGCCTCGAAAGCCAGTTTCCCCTGTCGGGCTACTTTGATGCAGGTCGTTCCGGGGCATAGATCTTCCGTTTGCTGGCAGCGTATGATTCCGATCTTGGCCATGGGCATAGTATAGTTAGGATGTACGGTCTTTTTTCTGTCTTCCGGCCACAGGTCGGAATATTCCGGTTTCTCTGGATCAGTACCCCAGGATGCGCATCATCGAGCGGTAGCTCTGCTCCTTGGCGAAAAGACGCGTGTAGTATTCGTTGTCGCCCTTGTCACGGTCGATGATGATGTGCTTGGGTGCCGGGGTGAGGCAGTGCTGGATGCCGCCGAATCCGCCGAGCGACTCCTGGTAAGCCCCCGTATGGAAGAAGCCGATGTATTGCTGCTCGCCCGGGATCAGTTTGGGAAGGAAGATCGCGTTGGTGTGCGACTCGCCGCTGTAATAGTCTTCGCTGTCGCATGTGAGGCCGCCGAGGAAGACGCGCTGGTACTCTTTGTCCCAGTTGTTGATCGCCAGCAGGATGTAGCGCTGGTTGATGCCCCATGTGTCGGGCAGTGTGGTCATGAACGAGCTGTCGATCATGTACCAGTTCTCGCGGTCGTTCTGTTGCTTCTGGTTGATGATCGAGAAGAGCGAGGCGCCGCTCTCACCCACGGTGAACGATCCGAACTCGGTGAATATGTTGGGTTCGGGGATCTCGGCCTGCGTGCAATAGTTCTTGATCTGTGCCACGATCTCCTCGGCCATGTACTCGTAGTCGTAGTCGAAGGCCAGCGAGTTCTTGATCGGGAAGCCGCCTCCGATGTTGAGCGAGTCGAGGTCGGGGCAGAGCTTGCGCAGCTCGCCATATACATTGAGGCACTTGTTGAGCTCGTTCCAGTAGTAGGCCGTGTCCTTGATACCCGTGTTGATGAAGAAGTGCAGCATCTTGAGCTTGAACTTCTTGTTTCCCTT
>JAFQJK010000099.1 GCA_017415005.1 Rikenellaceae bacterium | reverse complement strand
TTCAACATCCTGCTGCAGGTGCTTGACGACGGCCGCCTCACGGATAACAACGGCCGGACGGTCGACTTCCGCAACACGATCATTATCATGACCTCGAACATCGGCTCGCACATCATCATGGACAACTTCTCGACCGAGGCGGGCAAAGAGGCCAAGATCACGCCCGAGCTGATCGACAAGACCAAACGCGAGGTGTTCGAGCTGATGAAGCAGACCATCCGGCCCGAGTTCCTGAACCGGATCGACGAGATCGTGATGTTCACCCCGCTCAACAAGGAGGACATCCTGCGCATCGTGAAGATGCAGATCTGCGGTATCCGGAAGCTTCTCGAGACGAACAATGTCACGCTCGATGTAACGAAAAAAGCCGAGGAGTGGCTGGCACAGGAGGGCTATGACCCGATGTTCGGCGCGCGGCCGGTCAAACGTACGTTGCAACGGTACGTGGTCAACGAGTTGTCGAAGGAGATCCTCTCGGGTAAGATCAACCGCGAGAAGCCGATCTCGATCGATGCGGGTGCGGAAGGGCTTACTTTCAGGAATTGATAACGCTGCCCGGGGTAGGTCCCGCCCGGTAAGATGATAACGACGGCTGTCCGGTTCTTCCGGGCAGCCGTTTTTTTCGGCCTGTCAGGTAAGTATTGCGTTTCTGCCGCGAATGAATCTGTCGGTGCCGTTCGTCGGGAGGATTAATTGCCTATCTTTGCGACGTACGCAATCCAAAATCCAAACGCATGAGAAATGTTACGCTTTTCGGGCTGCTGGCGGTTTTGCTCCTGGCAACCGGTAGTGCTGCGGCGCAATCCAACAACAATCTGCTCCAGAAGAAGTATGGAAAGTTGTACGATGCGCTCGAGACGTATGCCCCGGATGATCCGGCGATCATCGACGACCTGATCCGTCAGGTCAGGACCGACTTTAAGAAGTACGGGGCCAATGCCCGCCGGAAGTATATCAACCTGAGCTTTACCACCCAGACGCTCGAGCCGCTCGGCGAGAGCTGGCTGATCGACAATGGGGAGAGTCCCGAAAGTAAGATCGGCGCGGCTTTTACGGTCGGTAAGACATATTACGTGCATCGCAAGCCGCTGGGCGGGATGGTACGCTTCGGTATCGACGGTACGTTCTTCGACATCAACTATGCCAACTACAAGAGCAGGTATGTCGATGAGTGGTATGACGGTTCCTCCCTACAGAAGGAGGTTTACGAAAGTACGCTCCATCAGGCCGAGATTGGCGTGCAGGTGGGGCCGTCGGTGACCGTAACGCCGGTCAGCAAGCTGAAGGTCCATGCCTATTTCCGCTACGCACCCTCGTTTGCGGCTCTTTATTCGACCGAGGCCGAGACGATTGCCGGCGGCTATGCCTCGTTCTTCGTGACGGGCGGCTCGGTCTCGTTCGGGGCGATCGGTATCGGTGCCGAGTACCGCTGGGGCAAGGGCAACTATAAGGAGTTCGGTGCCAGCGATGACGAAGGCGATATTGTTGATGGCGAATATATTGCCACGTCGAAGACCAAGTTCAAGACTTCTGGTGCTCGCATTTATCTGAATTTCAGATTTTAATAAATTTTATACGCCCAGATCGGACAGCCACTTTTTCTGGCAAGGGTAAAAAGCGGGGCCCCCAGGGTTTGCCGCTCATAAAACGCGGCTGAAACCGCGTCGTCCGGGACGGACGACGGCGACTTGTCCTTTTCGGTTTCGATCGCTTATACTCCCTCGGCTTAACGTTCTTTGGACACGAGCCGTCATTGTTGCCGTTCATTCTCTCCGGTTTCCGGGCGCCGGTTTTATCAGGCGGGATAAGAGGTAGACCCAGACAGACAGGAATGCGCACTTCCGGCAGGCGATCGGGCCTGCGGCCGGTGTGGGGTACCCGCTTCGCGAAGGCGTCCGAGCGGAGCCGTAAGCTGTCCGGACAGAACGGGTTGTGCGGCTCAGGACGGCAAGCGGTTCATCCGATAGATGCCAGAGAACGCAAACTCACTATTCGAAGTCGCCGTAGCGATCTTCTTTTGCAGCAAGGCAAAAGAAGGTAAGCATTTTGGGGAGTCATTATAGCGGCCTCTTTTTGTGTCAAGACAAAGGAGAGGATGAAACGACGCTCGAGTCATACTAAAAGTAATAAATAAAAGATAACCCGATGTGTTGCCTGATCCGTACCCGGCACATCGGGAGGATTCCGGCATTATTTTTGTTGAAATAGTATTATGTATTGCATAGTATTGGAAATATTGTATATATTTGCAGTACCAGTTAATGGGTATAGAATAACTAAACAGTACCGAATATGAAAAAGACCATCAATGTGAACATCGGCAATATGGCCTTTACGCTCGATGAGGATGCCTTCGGGGCTCTCAAGCGCTATCTGGCCGACATTCGCTCGCGGCTGGGCGAAGCCGAGTCGAAGGAGATCATCGAGGATGTCGAAGCCCGGATCGCCGATATATTCAGCGAGCAGGTTGCCAGTGGCGGAGTCGTGACGATCGAAATGGTACGGGGCGCCATCGGTGTGATCGGACGCGCCGAGGTGTTCGGCGAGCCGAAAAAGACCGTCGTTATCGAGGAGGCGCAGACGCGTGAAGAGCGGCCCCGCAAGCTGTACCGCCGCCGCGACGGCGCGGTGATCGGGGGCGTGTGCGGCGGCATTGCCGATTATTTCGGCATCGACGCCACTATCGTGCGGCTGGTCACTTTCCTGCTGGTCTTCCTGGCGGGGCTCAGCCTGTGGGTGTATATCATTTTCTGGATCTTCATTCCGATCGAGCCGCGGCCCACTTACCGCGACCGGTATTACGAGCGCAGGGACGGACGCTGAACGCCTGCCTGTGCTTCCGTCAACGCCAAATGAGTATAAACCAGAAGTGAGAAAACCATGAATATAGACAATGTCAAAGCACAGATGCGCAAGGGGACGCTGGAGTATTGCATCCTTGCGATCCTTTCGCGCAACGACGCTTATGCGTCGGGCATCATCGCCGAGCTCAAGGAGGCCGAGATGATCGTGGTCGAGGGGACGCTCTATCCGATTCTCTCACGGCAGAAGAATCAGGGGTTGCTGACCTACCGCTGGGAGGAGTCGAAGCAGGGACCGCCCCGCAAGTATTACGCCATCACCGAGAGCGGCCGCGCGTTCCTGGCGATGCTCGACATGGCCTGGGCCGAGCTGGTCGACCAGATACGCCGTATCCGCACGGGCGTATGATCGCATAAATCTATCTTGCCCCCGATATTTTAAAAAAGAAAACCATGAAAGAGACTTTATCGGTAAGTATTGCCGGGATCGCCTTCCGGATCGACAGAGAGGCCTACGACCTGCTGGCGGAATATCTGGACAGGCTCGAACGCGGTTACCGCGAGAACCCCGACGGCCCGGAGATCACGAGCGACATCGAGTCGCGCATTGCCGAGCTGATCCTCGGTGAGCAGGAGAGCGCGGCGCCGGTCGGCGCTCCCCTTGTCCGGTCGATCATTGACCAGTTGGGCTATCCCGACGACCTGCTTCCCGACGACGTTCCGTCAGCCGTCGCGTCAGAACCCGGTGCCGCTCAGGGGCCGATCCAGAAGCGTCTGTACCGTAATCCGGAAGGCGCCAGGCTGGGCGGCGTATGCAGCGGGCTGGCTGCTTATTTCAACTGTGACGTGCTATGGATCAGGCTCGCTTTCTGCGTACCCTTCGTTTTCGTGTTCCCGGGGCTGATTTTCGATTTCTTTCCGGCATTCGCTTTCTTCGGGTCACTGGCCTGGGTGAGCACGCTGCTCTACCTGATCCTCTGGTTCTGTATCCCGAAGGCCACGACTCCGCGGCAGCGGCTCGAGATGCGCGGCGAACGGATCACGGCCTCCGCCATCGAGCAGGCGTTCCGTGAGGATGTCCGCTCCGGAGACGATGTACGGGAACGACGGCCGCGAAATCTGCTCGCAGAGGTTGTCTTTTTCGTCGGGCGCGCCATATTGGTCTGTATCAAGGTGGCAGCCCTGTTCGTTGGCGGCGTGATCGGCATTGTGGCCGTGGCGCTGCTGGTGGCGGCGTTGATGACCGCCGTTGCGGGGATCGCTTTCGTGGCGGGGCCGCTCCAGCTCCTGAGCCTTCCGGTCGAGCTGTGGTCGCCGGTGCTCGTGGTCGTGGCTCTGCTGGTGGCAGCCATTCCGCTGCTGCTGATCGGCTACGGGCTGCTGAGCATCGTGTTCGGGTTTCCGACCGGCCGGACCGTACTCTCGGTATCGGGCGGTGTCTGGCTGATCCTGCTCATCATGCTGGCCTTTATTGCGGTCAAGGAGGCCCGCAGGTTCATCCATTGCGAGTCGGCGGCCGGGCGGCAACGCCTTGAGAGGATCGAGCAGCAGCGTCGGGAGGCCGTTGTCCCGAAGTCTTCGGGGGCTGTGCCGTTCGGAAGCCTCCCCCCGGACTTTGCCACCGGCGGGCAACCCCGGGATACCTGTGCCGGGGGCGCGCTGCCGGGCGGCGGTTCCGATTCGGTCCGTTCCCATGCTTCCGTTCAACTTTAACACCGATAACCCCTATGGAAATCATCGAACCGAAAAACAAGCGCTCTGCGGCCGATCCCCGCAATATCTATATCGGCCTGCTGCTGATCGGCCTGGGTACGGCATGGCTGGCGCATAATGCCGGATGGATGGGCGAGCGCGCCTTCGACATCATTTTCTCGTGGCAGATGCTGGTCATCGAGGTCGGCGGGTTCCTGCTCGTCGTGCGCCGGTGGCTTCTCGGCGCCCTGGTCACCGGGCTCGGCATGCTGTTGCTGCTGACCGGCTTTTTCGGCTGGCATATCCCCGTCTGGCAGAATATAGGCCCGGTAGCGGTCATCGTGCTCGGAATCGCTTTTCTGGTGCAAAAAAAACGTTAATCGTGCGATGCGGCCGGCCGCATTTCCGGAATAATTGATAACTTTGCAGCGATTTTAAAAGCCAAAAGGTTATGTCTGAGATTAAATGCGTCGGTATTCTGACTTCGGGCGGCGACTCCCCCGGTATGAACGCGGCGATCCGCGCGGTGACGCGTGCTGCGATCTACAACGGTTTCGAGGTAATGGGCATCATGCGCGGATACAAGGGCCTGGTCACGGACGAGATCATCCCGTTCAAGACCCAGAACGTGAGCAACATCATCCAGCAGGGCGGGACGATCCTCAAGACAGCCCGGTGCAAGGAGTTCATGACCCCCGAAGGACGCCAGCAGGCATACGATAACATGCAGAAGCACGGTATCGACGCGCTGGTGGTGATCGGCGGCGACGGGTCGCTCACGGGTGCGCGTATCTTCGCCTCGGAGTTCAATATCCCGATCGTGGGGCTGCCGGGCACCATTGACAACGATCTCTACGGTACCGATACGACGATCGGCTACGATACGGCTCTCAATACGATCATGGACGCGGTTGACAAGATCCGCGACACGGCGACCTCGCACGAACGCCTGTTCTTTATCGAGGTGATGGGGCGCAACGCCGGCTTCCTTGCGCTCAACGGCGCGATCGCCACAGGTGCCGAGGCTGCCATTATCCCGGAGATCGCCACCGAGGTCGACCAGCTCGCCGAGCTGATCGAGAACGGCTTCCGCAAGTCCAAGAACAGCAGTATCGTGCTGGTGGCCGAGAGCGAGCTCACGGGCGGCGCCATGGGTCTTTCGGAACGCGTCAAGAAAGAGTTCCCCGAGTATGACGTGCGCGTGACCATCCTGGGTCATATCCAGCGGGGCGGGTCGCCTTCGGCGGCCGACCGCATCCTGGCCAGCCGGATGGGTGAGGCGTCGATCAACGCCCTGCTTGAGGGCCAGCGCAACATCATGGTGGGCATCCAGAACGACGAGCTCGTCTATGTGCCGTTCACCAAGGCGATCCGCAACGACAAGCCGATCAACCGCGACCTGCTCAACACGATCAAGATTCTCTCGATCTGACATACCGAGACTTCGGATAAGCAAAGGACACCTGCCGGGTGTCCTTTGTTCGTTTTGCAGAGCGTGTTTCCCGATATGCCTTGGCCGGCACGCCCGTCCGGGCTATGTCGGCTCTCCCGTGTGGGACCTGCCCGTTCTGCGTGTAAGGCCGGTTCCGGGCCGACTATATGGGGGCAGGGAAAACAGCATCTTGTAGCGACAATCGCACGCATATGCTCTATCCCGAAAAGACCAGGAGCCTGCACGAGCCGGCGGCGAGGGCTATCCGTACGATATCTCCGCGATCCGCGGGCTCCGGGGACCGGCATTCCGCCGGCCCGTCACATTCGTGGCCGGAGAGAACGGCTCGGGCAAATCGACCCTGCTCGAGGCGATCGCCGTCCATGCGGGCTTCAATGCCGAGGGCGGCGGCCTTTCAATACGAATGAGACCCACTCGTAGCTATACCGCGATCGGAAACAGGGGTGCACGGCTTAACAGCAATAGGGATGGCTATTTCCTGCGCGCCGAGAGCTTCTATAACGTGGCGACCGAAGCGGACCGGTATTACGGAGAAGGGGCGCTGCACCGGTTTTCGCACGGCGGGAGCTTTCCCGCGCTGTTCACCCACCGGCTCTTCGGCGAGAGGCTCTACATCCTCGATGAGCCCGATGCGGCCATGTCGCTCCGAAACATCCTGGCTATGCCGGCACGCATGAAGCAGCCGGCCGACCTCGACCTGCAGTTCATCGTCACCACGCGCTCGCACGTCCCGCTGGCCTATCCGGGTGCGGACATCTTCCCGATGACCGACAGCGGCCCCGGGCAGATCTCTTACGAAGATACCGACCGGTACCGGATCAACAGGTATTTCTGTAATAATTACTGCCAGATGATCGCCGATCAGCCGGCCGACGGCCGGGACGACAAGGCCGGCCCCGGCAGATAGGAGGGTGGGTGCGGGCGATGTCCGCTGATAACCGGCGGGATCAGAACCAGTGTTCGACCCCGAAGGCATAGAGCACGGCCCAGAGGACGAAGCGCGCTCCCTTGCCGAGGAGCATCAGCACGGCGGACGACCGGAACCGGACGCGGTAAAAGCCGAGAGCCACGGCAAAGATGTCGCCGACAAGCGGGAGCCAGGTGAACAGGGCCAGCCACGCGCCATACCTGTCGACTTTGGCCTTGTGCCGCTCGAGCGTTTCGCGCTTGATCCTGAAGTACTTCTCGATCCACTCCCACTTGCCGAGCCAGCCGACCCAGTAGGAGGTGAGGCCTCCCAGCCAGTTGCCCAATGTGGCGACGATGACGGTGATGTAAATGTTACCCCCGGCCAGCAGCATCCCGACCAGCAGGATGTCGGAACTGAACGGGACCAGTGTGGCGGCCACGAATGCCCCGATGAAGAGTCCGAGGTACCCGAAGTTGAGCAGCCACTCCATCGGCTAAAGCAGGTATTTGCCGGCGCGCACCGCTGCGGCATCGGTCTCGATCTCGTGCCATACCTCCTCGGGGATCGTCGTGCCCACGACCCCGATCACGCGGGCGGCCACGACGGCGCCCAGCGTGCCGCACTGGCGCAGCGTGAGGCCCTCGCAAAGGCCTGTGAGGAATCCGGCGGCATAGAAGTCGCCCGCCCCGGTCGAGTCAATGCAGCGCACGCCGTCGGGGATGCCGATATGGATGGCCTGGCCGCCGTTGCGGACGTAGGCACCCCGGGCCCCGACCTTGACGACGGCGATCTCGCACAGGGCGGCGATCGCCTCGAGCGCGCGCAGCGGGTCGCTGTGGCCGGTGAAGGCCTCCGCCTCCTGTTCGTTGGCGAAGACGATGTCGACATAGTCGACCACCAGTCCGCGCAGGAAGTCGAGGTTCTCGGCCACCACATTGAAGCTGGCCAGGTCGATCGCCACCTTGAGCCCCATTCGCCCGGCCATCTGTACGGCGCTGCGGATCAGGTCGTGGTTCTGGACCAGGTAACCCTCGATGTACAGGCAGTCGAAGTCCTCGAAGACGGTCTCGCCGAGCTCGTGCGGGGCAAGCTCGAGCGCGGCACCCAGGTAGGTGGCCATTGTCCGCTCGCCGTCGGCCGAGACGAGCGACACGCAGCGGCCCGACCGGGCCGAGCCACGGAAGATATGCGGACGTATGCTGAGACGACGCAGGGTTTGTTCGAGGAAATCGCCTGTCTCGTCGGCGCCCACCTTGCCGATGAAACCGACTTCGGCCCCCAGATGGGCCATAGCGCGGATCGTGTTGCCGGCCGCGCCTCCCAACGACAGGACCATCGGGCATTCGGCCGTGCGTTCGGCAATGCGGCTCTGAAGCGTCGCGTCGACCAGGTTCATGCTGCCGCGCGGCAGGCCGAACTCGTCGAGCAGCGCATCGTTCGGGATCGTTACCAATATATCGGTCAGGGCATTGCCCATTCCCATCACTTTCTTCATATCCGGGATTTTACGGGTGTTACCCGGCAAAAGTAATCCTTTTTCGGGAGAATCGTTCGCCCGGTTGCCGCGTTTTGGACCGGAAGGCCTGTCGGCCGTTGCCACCGGATAAACTTTTTCCGTCCGAAGCGCTCGGTGCGCGCGCACTTTTGCTACCTTTGCCGTGTCAACCGATCCAACGCACACATGGCACTGATCCTCTGTATCGAAACCGGCACCGACATCTGCTCGGTAGCCCTTGCCCGCAACGGCAAGCTGATCTCGCTGCGCGAGAGCGCCGACGAGCGCAACCATGCCCGTGACCTGGGCGTATTTGTCGACGAGATCCTCAAAGAGAACGACCTCGACGCCGATGAGCTCGACGCTGTGGCCTTCGGGCGGGGCCCCGGATCGTACACCGGTCTGCGGATCGGTGCGGCGCTGGCCAAGGGGCTTTGCTACGGGCTGCAGGTCCCGCTGGTGGCCATCGACAGTCTCAAGGCGTTGGCCGGCGTGGCCCTTGAGAACTACGAGGCGGGTATACTCGACGTGGACGACCTGTCGCGTGCGACTCTGTGCCCGATGATCGACGCGCGGCGCATGGAGGTCTATGCCCAGGTGTTCGACCCGTCGCTCGAGCCGCTGACCGGGCCGGGCGCGCATATCATCACGCCGGATAGCTTTGCGGGGTTCATCCAGCAGGGTGAGTTCCTGATCTTCGGCAACGGCGCGGCCAAGTGCGTCGATGTGCTCAACCATCCCAATGTCAGGTATGTCGAGGTGGAGGCGTCGGCGGCCGGTCTGGCCGGTCTGGCGCAACAGGCGTTCGATGCCGGCCGGTTCGAGGATATCGCTTATTTCGAGCCCTTCTACCTGAAGGATTTCGTGATTACCAGATCGAAGAAAAAGCTTTTTTAGGTGGCGGGTCCGGGGGCTTGTGTATATGGCCGGGATCGCAGTTGCGATCCCGGCGTTTTTGTGCCGGACATGGGCGTCAGGACCGGTCGAGCCGGGGCTGGCCGGGAAAAAGAGCGGCCAAAACACGGTGATATGGCATGGTTTCCAAATAAAAAGCCTATTTTTGCGATCTGTAGGCAATAAAGATTTGGCGGCGCAGGGTTGCGCTTCCGTCACGGACCGGGTCCGACGGGCGTTGGCCGGCGTTGCAGAATGTTCAAAATCAAGTAAAACGATGAATTTTGTTGAAGAGTTAAGGTGGCGCGGGATGGTGCAGGACCTCACGCCCGGCGTCGAGGAGCAACTGGCCAAAGGCATGACGACGGCTTACGTGGGCATCGACCCGACAGCCGACTCGTTGCATATCGGGCATCTGGTGAGCGTAATGATCCTTAAGCACTTCCAGGCCTGCGGTCATAAGCCCGTGGCGCTGGTGGGCGGTGCGACCGGCATGATCGGCGATCCGTCGGGCAAGTCGCTCGAGCGTAACCTGCTCGACGAGACGACTCTGCGCCATAACCAGAACGCGATCAAAGCGCAGCTCAGCAAACTGCTCGACTTCGACTCCGATGCCCCGAACGCGGCCGCGCTGGTCAACAACTACGACTGGATGAAGGAGTTCACGTTCCTGGATTTCATCCGCGATATCGGCAAGCTCATCACGGTCAACTATATGATGGCCAAGGATTCGGTCAAGAAGCGCTTCAGCGGAGAGGGCGAAGGTATGTCGTTCACCGAGTTCACCTACCAACTCGTGCAGGGCTACGATTTCCTGCACCTCTACGAGACGATGGACTGCAAGATCCAGCTCGGCGGGTCGGACCAGTGGGGCAACATCACCACCGGTACCGAGCTGATCCGCCGCAAGATCGGCGGCGAGGCCTACGGGCTGACCTGCCCGCTCATCAAGAAGGCCGACGGGACGAAGTTCGGTAAGACCGAGTCGGGTAACATCTGGCTCGACGCGCGCTATACTTCGCCGTACAAGTTCTACCAGTTCTGGCTTAACGTGAGCGACGAGGACGCCAAGCGCTATATCAAGATATTCACGATGCTCGATCGCGAGACGATCGCCCGGCTGACGGCCGAGCACGAGGCCGCGCCGCACGAGCGCACGCTGCAGAAGACCCTGGCCCGCGAGCTAACCTGCATGATCCACTCGGAGGCCGATTACGAGAAGGCGGTCGAGGCATCGGCGATCCTGTTCGGCGGAGCGACGGCCGACGCGTTGCGCAGGCTCGACGAGCAGACCTTCCTGCAGGTGTTCGAGGGTGTTCCTCAGTTCGAGATACCGGCCGACGCCGTGCACGCAGGCGTGCCGTTCGTCGAACTGGTGACGACGCTGGCTCCCGTCTTCCCGTCGAAGGGCGAGCTGCGCAAGCTCGTGCAGGGCGGCGGCGTATCGCTCAACAAAGAGAAGGTCGCGGCGTTCGACCGGCCGGTCGGCAGCGCCGATCTGATCGCCGGCAAGTACCTGCTCGTGCAGAAGGGCAAGAAGAACTATTACCTGATCATTTTGAAATAACAGCCCCGGGAGCCCCGGTTCCGGCGGGCCGGGGCTTTCGCGGTACGACACCCCAAGGAGATGGCACTGATTAAACCCCGCAACTACCGTAACCTGCTCGGTAGCGTCGAGAACACCGAGAAAGCGATCAAGCACGTCAAGGATATGTTCCAGGAGAACCTGTCGGCCCAGCTCGCGCTGCTGCGCGTGACGGCGCCGATGGTCGTGCTCGAGGGGACCGGGATCAACGACGACCTGAACAGCGTCGAGCGGCCCGTGTCGTTCCCGATCAAGGACCTTGGCGAACGGAGGGCCGAGGTGGTCCATTCGCTGGCCAAATGGAAACGGCTCAAGCTCGCCGAGATGGGCGTGGAGCCCGGCCGGGGCATCTATACCGACATGAACGCGCTGCGTCCCGACGAGGAGCTCGACAACATCCACTCGATCTACGTCGACCAGTGGGACTGGGAGAAGGTGATCGCGCGCGAGGACCGCAATATCGGGTTCCTCAAGAAGACCGTGCGCCGGATCTACGAGTCGATCAAGGTGACCGAGAACAAGCTCTATGTCGAGTTTCCGCAGATCGCGCCTGCGCTGCCCGAGGATATCTATTTCATCCATGCACAGGAGTTGCTCGACCGCTATCCGGGCCTGACGGCCAAGGAGCGTGAGAACGCTGTTGTGAAGGAACACGGGGCGGTCTTCGTGATGGGGATCGGCCGCGAGCTGAGCAACGGCGAGCCGCATGACGGCCGCGCGGCCGACTATGACGACTGGAGCTCGCCCAACTCAGACGGCTACTACGGGCTCAACGGCGATATCCTGTTGTGGAACCCGCTGCTCGAGAGCGCCTTCGAGGTGTCGAGCATGGGTATCCGTGTCGATGAGAAGGCGCTGCGTCGCCAGCTTGCCGCCCGCGGCCAGGAGTGGAAGAGCGAGCTCTATTTCCATCGGAAGCTACTTGCCGGCGAGCTGCCCTGCACGATTGGCGGCGGCATCGGCCAGTCTCGCCTGTGCATGTTCCTGCTGCGTAAGGCGCATATCGGCGAGATACAGAGCAGCATCTGGCCCGACGCGATGCGCGAGGAGTGCCACGCTGCCGGGATCGAGCTGGTGTAGCCCGCAAGGGGCCCCCGGTCCACAGATAAAACACAGAGGCAAACGGCGACCGTTTGCCTCTTGCTGTTTCTACGGCTCACCTTGTGCCGCCCGCGCCGTTGCGGGTATCATGCTCTTTTTTGTACCCGGCGGGCCAAAAGATGAGTATTCCGGAAGGCCCGGTCCTCCTTCTTATTTCCGCAGCAGGTGGCCGAGCAGGGCCAGGACGAGCGCAATGACGAACAGGACGAGCCAGAACGGGTCGAAGCGCAGCGAGAAATGGATCATCAGGTATTTGAGGCCATTGACCGCCGTGAACCCTGCGATGACCAGGAAGATCATCTGGCTCTCGGCCAGCAACGTGTGTCGCAGCGGGAGCGGACAGGTCGACTTCTCCCACGAGGTGAATACGGGGCTGAAAGCGTTGGTCGTCCGGCACCATTGGAGGTAGGTGTCGCCGAACTTGACGGCCAGCGAGTTTTCATCGGCCAGCGCGATCCGATGCATGATCATGATACCGGCGATGGGGATGAAGAAGATGTACCATGTGAGTCCGGAGTAAAGCGTGATCCCGCATATGATCAGATAGTTGCCGAGCTCGCGCGGAAAGCGGAGCACGGAATAGATACCCCGTGCGGCGATCAGCGATGCCGGGTCGCAGCCGTTGCGGCGCCGTGCCGCAAAGCGGAGCGCGAAGCCGCCGACGGCCAGCATCAGTGACGGGACGGTGAGCCATACCGAGCTACGCCACAGCGAGAACGGGGTGGCCAGCAGCAGCGCGACGATCGTTAGCAGCGCATAGACCCAGGGGATATAGCGGCGGCGGCGGGCAAACCAGCGGCCCGTGCGCAGGGCTTTTTCGTGGAGCATCATGGTATATCGTGAGTTGAGCGGTTATTTATCGAGGTAATTGACGGTCTTGCGGTAGAGGCGGAGCGCGATGATGGCCAGCAGGCAGCCCAGCAGGATGCCCCACAGGATGTCGAGCGGGAAATGGACCCCGAGGTAGATGCGACTGTAGGCGACTGTGAAGGCCCACAGGAAGATCAGCGCCATATACACTTTCGAGCGGATGACCGACGCCGAGAAGACGGCGATCGAGAAGAGGGTCGCGGCATGGGCCGAGACCGTGCCGTAAAGGCCGCCCCGGTAGCCCCCGACCGTGTGGACCAGGTCGGCCAGCAGCGGGTTGTGCGTGGGGCGCAGGCGCGGGGTGAAGTGCTTGAAGAAGTTGGCGACCTGGTCGGCCACGACGACGGTGAGCGCCATGAAGCCCAGCGCCAGGAGCATGTTGCGCAGCCCTGCGCGGCGGTAGATCAGCCAAAGGATCACGAGGTAGAGAGGTATCCACGTCAGCTTGCCCGAGGCAAGCCGGAAGAACTCGTCGAAGAAGGGCCCGCCGTCGAAGTTGAGCGCGAGGAATAGGGAGTGGTCGATAGTCGGTTCCATCATGGTGCGAGGTTAGGCTTCCGGTTCGATGCCGGGAAAAGCGATCGGCTGGGACGGACTTCGCTCCGGCGAGAGCAAAATTAGGAAATAAAATGCGAATAACCCGGCTAAAAGAGCGGAATCGGTCGGAAAGGTCAGATCCTGTGGCAGGAAAAGGGGGGCACGAGTCGGGATCGCGGCGATCGAGCACACATCTTGCCATGAGGTAACCGGCTAACCCGGATGGAACGGAGCCCGCAAAGATGGCAGGACACGGCGCAGAGGTGCCGACCGGAACCGGGAACCTGGCCCCGATAAGGGGCGAAACGGAGCGAACATTAGCCGAGACGCCGGGGGGCTGCTCCGTAGGCCGGAAGTCCCGGCTCGGCCTGCCGCGTCAGAACTGGAAATAGATAAAGGGCTGGATGTCGGACGACTTGATCTGCATAATGCCCCAGATCAGTGCGGCGATCAGCAGCGTCTGGAACACAAAGGGAGTGCGCGCGACAAAGCGCTCGCCGACCGATTCGAGCCGATCGGGCAACAGGTGGAGCAGGTAGCCGATGAGGATGAGCGCGAACACCGCCCGGTAGCCGGCAACGACATCGGGGATGAGCGCCGCGTTGAAATCGGTGAAGACTTGGCGGATCATGTTCCAGCCGGTCTGTAGGTCGGTGGCCCGGAAGAAGATCCACCCGAGGCAGACGAAGTGGAACGTGATGAGGATGCCCGGCACGCGTCGCCACCACGGCATCTCGCTTCCCAGCGTCCTGAACGACGGGAAACGGGCCATCACGAACTTGTGGACGGCGAGGCCCGCTCCGTGCAGGCCGCCCCAGAGCACGAAGCGCCATGCCGCCCCGTGCCACAGGCCGCCGAGCAGCATGGTGATCATCAGGTTGATGTAGGTCCTCACCTTACCTTTGCGGCTGCCCCCGAGCGGGATATAGAGGTAGTCGCGCAGCCAGCTCGACAACGAGATGTGCCAGCGCCGCCAGAACTCGGTGATCGTGGCCGACTTGTAGGGTGAGTCGAAGTTCTTGGGGAAGTGAAACCCGAGCAGCAGCGCCAGGCCGATGGCCATGTCCGAGTATCCCGAGAAGTCGCAGTATATCTGCATGGCATAGCCATAGATGCCCATCAGGTTCTCGAAGCCGCTGTACAGCATCGGGTTGTCGAATACGCGGTCGACGAAATTCAGGCTGATATAGTCCGAGATGACCGCCTTCTTGAACAGGCCGGCGATGATCAGGAAGAGCCCCGTCCCGAACATGGCCTTGGTGACGACCAGCGGGTTCCGGCGGATCTGCGGCAGGAAGTCGCGCGCTTTGACAATGGGGCCCGCGACGAGCTGCGGGAAGAACGAGAGGTAGAACAGGTAGTCGATCCACTGGTGGGCGGGCTCGATGCGGCGCTTGTAGAGGTCGATGATATAGCTGATCGACTGGAACAGGAAGAACGAGATGCCCACCGGCAGGAAGATGTTTCGGAAGTTGAGCCAGTCGTGCCCGGCCAGGTCGTTGGCGATGCCGATGAAGAAGTTGGTGTACTTGAAGTAGCAAAGTACGCCCAGGTCGATCGTGAGGCTCAGTGCTACGAGCATGCGCCGGACCCACTTGCGCTGCGTGACCGTGAGGCAGTAGCCGATCGTGAAGTCCGAGAATGAGAGCGCCACGAGCAGCAGGTAGTACATACCGCTGGTCTTGTAATAGAAGTAGAGCGAGAACAGCACGACGTAGAGCAGGCGCAGCGCGACGGTGCGCCGCATGAACTGGTAGAAGAACGTGAAGCCCGCGAACAGGAACAGGAACAGCCCGCTGGAGAACAGGATGGGATGCGCGGCGTCGTAGGTGAGCAACGCCGCCAGCTTGTCGAGAACGGGCGAAAAGTCAGGCATACATCAGCGGTTGGCGGAACGGATCGGATGCGTTCGGCCGCTCCGGGGGCGGTCAGGGCACTGGATAGCGCGCGAAGTGCCCCGGTCCGGATGAGTCCCGGCCGGCCGTGCGGCACCCTGTGGGAAACGCACGCCGCAAATGTAACATATTTTTCGATCGGATAGCTGTTTCGGGTGGCGATTCTGTCGGTAATTTACCGGTTTTTACCGTGATGCCCGCGGCCGGGCGACGGCGATGCGTCGCATCGTGCGGGCTGAAGGCGACCGGGCATGGCGGGTGGCCGGCCGGGTGTGGGGTTCGTTCGGCTGGGTACGGACACGATCCGGGATACGGTCAGGATACAGCGGGGACTACTCGGGGCGGCCGATCCGGACACTGCCGTCCAGTACGGCGTTCTCCTCGATCGAGATGACAGCTGCGGTGATGTTGCCGTGCATGGTGGCCGAGCCGCGGATGGTGACCGACTGGTCGGCGCAGAGGTCGCCCTCGATGAGGCTGTCGACATCGGCCGTTGCTGCGGAAATGTTGCCGCGGATCGTGCTTCGTTCCGTGAGGAAGGCCTCGCCGGCGCGGATATCGCCGGTGATCTCGGCCCCACGGACGCAGATGCTGCGCCCCGAGATATTGCCGCTCACCGTGCCGCGCACGGTTACGTTACCGCGGCACTCGACGTTGCCGTCGATACGTCCTTCGATAATGAGGTCCGATTCGGAGTATACCGAGCCTTCGATCGTGAGGTCGGCGGCGCACAGGCTGGCCGGCTGCACGGGATTATGGACGCCCGGTGCTGCGGGGATGGTCTGCGTGTCTGTTTTGACCGGATTGAGCTTCCGCAGGTAGCCGGTCAGCAGGGATGTGTTCATGGCGTGTGTATTTAGGGTGAGTGATTACTGGCACAAGCCGGGCGTCGGTGCCGTGCGGATGTCGTGTTTGACGCGCTGCCGGGCGCCATGGGGCCGGAGGCGTTGCGAAATGCGCCACGCTAATGTTATGGTTGTTGCTAACATAGACGCTTCGGATTTTGTAGTTGTCATTTATGATAACCATTACGCAAATGTATGTGTTTTCTTTTGTTATCACAAGTGATAACGAAAAAAATGAATGAACAGCAGCTGTTTTTAGCGATCGGCGAGCGGATACGCTCGGTCAGGATGCAAAAGAATATGAATCAGCAGGATCTGGCTGCCCGGTGCAATTTCGAGAAGTCGAATATGTCGCGCATCGAAGCGGGGAGGACCAACCTGACGGTCCGGAGCCTCGACCGGATCGCCCGTGCGCTCGACGTGAAGATCAGGGATTTGGTGGATGTCGAGTGACGTCCGTGGTCGGCTGCCGCGTGCGGCGGGAACCGGAGGGGGAGTATTGCAGTAGTAGAAGCGTGACGGAAGCCGGCGGGTTTTACCGGGCCGGCCGGCAGAAGGGATGCTCCGCGTGCGGGACGGCTATTATAGGGGTTGGCAGCACGGCGGCGATCTCCGTGCGGTCCCTACCCGTTCGGATTCCGGCGTTTGAGGTATTTGTCGTAGGCGCGGAGGATGGCCTCCGAGAGCAGCGTGCCCTGCAGCTCGTATCCCTCGACGGTCAGGTGGACGCGGTCGGCACGTACGAGGCCCGCTTCACGCCAGCGGGCGTTGGCTCCGCTGCCGCCCGTTGCGGCATAGAGGTCCCATACGGCCAGGCGGCGGTCGCGCGCCACGCGGAGGATCACATCGCGGACCTTGCCGATGCCCGGGCAGACGCTCCATGTCGTACGGCCCCGGACGCGACGGCGCTGCCCGATCTCCATCGGGGTGGTTAGCAGGATCGGCACCCCGGGGTTGGCCGCCTGGAGCGAGCCGGCCAGCATATCGATCTGGGCGTATAGCTGCTCGGCCGAGAAACGCGAGCCGAGCGCGTCGTTGGTCCCCAGCGAGACGACGATAAGCCCGGGCGCAAGCTCGGCGGTCTGGCGGACCAGCTCGGGATTGGACAGGAAATGGCCGAAAGAGGCGCCGTTGATTCCCGATGAGTGGTATAGCAGCCCCGGACGTCCGTTCTCGAGCGAAAATCCGTAAAAGACCGGTGTGTTGAAGGCCGTGTCGGCGCATGAGCCGAGCAGCAGGCTGTCGGTGCTATGTGCGAGCGGGATAACGGTCCGCGTCGCGGTGTTGCCGTCCGGGCAGTAGGTGCCCGGGTCGAGCCCGGCGGGAGGCAGCAGCATCGGCGCTTCGGGGTGATGGAAGACCGTGACGCAGCAGAACGGGTCGTCGGCCGGCGTGGTGATCAGGAACGAGACGGGGCAGCGCTCCCCTGCCAGCGCGATGCCGCCGATGCCGGGCGTCCATGCGGGCGAGGCCTGCGTGAGCCGGCTGCCGCTCCAGACATTGGGCGAAGCGATGCCGTAGCCCGTCGGTTCGTTGGTGCGGCACAGGCGCAGCGGGACGATCAGGCCGCGGCCGGCGTTGCCGAAGACGCGCTGGAGTTCCGCGCGCGTGCGCCCCGTGAGGTAACCGCCCTGGATGTGTGAGTCGCCCAGATGCAGGATGCTGACCGTGCCCGGGTCGCTTTCGCGGAGTGTCGCAAGGCGGTTGAACAGGGTGTCGAGAGTGTGGTGCGGATCGCGGATCACATTGGCCGAGTCGCGCACCAGTCCCCGGCTGCGGGCACCGGTCGGGCCTCCGGGGGCAGCGGCGACCGGGCTGTGCTGGGCAACGGCCGTGTTTACGAGCGTCGCAGCCAGTAAGGCAGCGCCCAGCAGGGTATGCAGGTGCCCCGTCATGGCCGTAGATCGGATTCGGTAGAGGTGGCCTGGGTGCCGGCCGCTCCGGTTTCCGTAGGCGGATAGTGGCCGGCGGCGCTGTCGAAAATAGCGGGTACGATATCGGGCACTGCACGGAGGCGTGCCGCCGAATCGGCGGCGGCACGGCGCTTTGCCTCGTAGGCCTGTTTGTCGGCCAGCAGGGCCCGGACCAGCTCGCCCGCGATGAAGCGGCCGGCGGGGTAGCCGATATGGGTGTAGTCCTTGGCTGCCCAGTTGCGCTCGACGAAGCGGACCATGCTACCCGCACCACCCATGGCCCGGAACGTGTCCCAGAACGCTACGCCGCAAGTGTCGGCCGCGGCGCGCTGGGCCCGGATCATGGCCGGGACGGCCGCCATCGTGACCAGCTCGCCGTCGCGCTGCGTGCTGCGGTCGCCCACGCTCATCACCAGTATCGCGACGTCGGGAAAGCATTGGCGGATATAGTCGACGATGCGGCAGAGCGAACGCGAGTAGGCGTTGTAGTTGAGTACGTCGGCCGAGATGACATTAAGGCCGTATTGCAGGATGATCAGGTCGTACGGGGCGAGGCGGTTGATCTGGCTGTTGACGCGCCCCGACGAGGCCAGCAGCGGCAGGCCGCTGTTGCTGCGCAGCGAGTAGTTGTCGACCGTCACGCCGTCGTGGCCCTCGAGCATCACTCCGTAGCCGGTGAAGCCTTCGGTGTCGGTGAAGGTCATCGCCACCGAGCCGATGTCGCCGCTCACGGCGATCTGCTGCACGTAAGGGGCCGGTTCGGGCCTGAAGACCCTGTCGATCGTATCGTTGACCGTGAGCCGGATCGAGGTATGTCCCTCATTGATGAAGAGCAGGCGCGCGGTCGAGCAGCGCGCGATATGCTTGCGGAACGAGCTGCCCTTGATATGGCTCGTGGCCCCTTCCCCGGGGATGCAGAGCGTACCCGAGATGAAGAACTTGTCCTGGAGCTGCTCGGGAGTGTTCTTGTAGTGGATCAGGCTGTATGTCTCCCAGTCCGAGAAAGTCTGGCGGACCGTCTCGCGGTACTTGGCCACGCCGTTGGCCAGCGGGACGAACCCCACTCCGTTTCCTCCGAACAGGTTCTGCAGCTTTTCGCGCAGGTCGGCCGTGATGATGTCGCCTTCGATGAACGAATCGCCGAGCACGCCGATGCGCACGGGGCGGCCGAGCCGGGTGTCGGCCAGCGCGTCGAAGAGCGGGGCGAGGGCCTCACCGTCGGCCGAGAAGTCTTCGATGGCGACCATACGGGCCGTGTCGGCCGGGGTTGTGGGGCGGGCCGGGTCAGCCGGCATGGGCGGCAGCGGCGTAAGGACGGTCGGCGTATCGGCCGGCGTGGCTCCCGGAAGGTCCCAGGTCGCCGTGGCGCTTGTGCCCGGGTCGGGGGGCAGCGTGTCGGGCTCGGGCGGTATGGGTGTTTCGGCCAGGAAGGTCGTGTCGAAGTATGCATCGCCCATCGGGGCCGGGCTTTCCTCGGCCTCCATCAGGTCGGCCACGATATTGGCCCGCTTGAGCCTGACCTTGCCGATGTGGGTGGCCGGGATATAGGCTACGGCGAGCAGTACGACGATCACCCCGAGGGTCAGGGTGAAGGCGCGCGAGGTATAATCTTTTCCGGGCTGGTCTGGTTTCATGGCGCGATCCGTTGCAGGAACGGGGCAAAGGTAATAAATTCCCCGAGGCGGAGGATACGGTGGCCGAAATATTTGGTCCGGTACGTACGGTTCCCCCGGACGGTCCGGGACGAGGTGCGGCCCCGGAGGACCGGGCAATCCGGTCGGGAGCCCGGCGCCCCTGAGCGGCGGTGCGTTCAGGAGCTTCAGGGGCGGGTGGACTTTGAAGCGATGCCTGTGGCCATATGGCGTGGCAGGGCTGCGGTGTTGCGGTGTGTGCGGTCGTTCCGGCCGGGACAGCAATGACGATCGCCCTCTACTGCTACTATAAGAGTAAAGGGCGATCGATTGGGGAACATCCCCCTGCGTCGGATGTTGCAGGCCGGCTGTTCCTGCTCCGGCTGAACCGGGGGTGAGGGGTATGGGTCGCCTGAGCGGGCCGGACCCCCGGAACTTTCACGGCTTATGAAGGTCCCCCCCTGCTCCCGGTTTGCTGCCCGGGGGCTATCGGTACGCGGCGGCGTAGATCGCCACGCAGTCGTCGATGCTCAGTTCGTAACGGTCGGCGCCGAAGAGTCCGGGCATGGTCTCTTTCGCGTTGACGGCCAGCTTCATGAACTCGTCCGGCGTGATACCGTAGTCCGACATCTTCAGGTCGGCCACGCCGCATGCCTGCTGGAGCTTTGTCAGCGCCGCGATGAAATCCATCGGCTGCGTCGCCTCCTCCATACCCATCGCCTGCGCCATCTTCACGAAGCGTTCGTCGGCCATGTGCCGCTCGATGAAGAACGTGAAGTAAGCCTTGCTCAGCATGATCAGCCCGGCACCGTGCGGGAGCTCCTGGTGGAAGGCCGACATAGCGTGCTCGAGCGAGTGCTGGCTCGATGTCACGCCGACCTCCATGGCGATGCCCGAGAGCGTGTTGCCGAATGCGACCCGCGTGCGGGCCTCCATATCGCTGCCGTCCCTCACGGCACGGGCCAGGTAGTGGCCGACGTTCTCGATGGCCGCCATGCAGAACATATCGCTCATCAGGTTGGTGTGCTTCGACGTATAGGCCTCCACACTGTGGAACAGTGCGTCGAAGCCCTGGTAGGCCGTGAACCGGGGCGGTACGGAGGCCATCAACTGCGGGTCGACGATCGAAAGCACCGGGAAGCAGTCCTCGGCGCCGATCCCGATCTTCTCATGGGTCTCGCCGTTGGTGATGACGCCCCACCTGTCGACCTCCGATCCGGTCCCGGCCGTTGTGGTGATGGCGACGATCGGCAGCGGTTTCTCGGGATACGGCCGGCCTTGCCCCGTTCCTCCCGCCGCATAGTCCCAGAGGTCGCCCGGGTTGGTGGTCATCAGCGCGATGGCTTTCGAGGCGTCCATCACGCTGCCGCCCCCGAGCGCTACGATAAAGTCGCAGCCGTTCTCCCGTGCTGCTGCGGCTCCGGCCATCACTGTGCTCTTGAGCGGGTTGGTCTCGATCCGGTCGAATACGACGGCTGTGGCTCCGGCCTTTTTCAGTTGCTCCTCGGTCCGCGCGAGGTAGCCGTTCGCTTTGGTCGAACGTCCGTTCGAGATCACCAGCAGCGCTTTGCGCCCCGGCATCGGATGGGTGTGCAGGTTGTCCAGCTCCCCGGGGCCGAAGCAGACCCGGGTCGGAATGTGGAATGTAAAATGCAGGTTCGTTTCCATGTCGTTATGTTTTTAAGATGTGATTCTTGTGCTATTCCGTCGTACCGAAGCTTACCGTCACGCCGTCCGTGCCGAGCGCGCTCTCCAGCCGGGCCGGGTCGTTGACGGTGCCGATCCGTGTGCAGATGTAACCGGTGGTAAATGTTTTGTAGAACAGGACGAGGGTTTCCCGTCCATCGCCTATCGTAGGTTGCCGGCGAAGAAGGTTTCCAGCTTGTCGAACGGGATCAGGTCGAGACGGTCGTACAGGTCGACGTGCCCGGCCCCCCGGACGTAATAGAGCTCTTTGGGCTCGGCGGCACGCCTGTATGCATCCTCGCTGAACTCTTTGGAGTGGGCCCGATCGCCGGTGATGAGCAGCAGCGGACGCGGTGAGATCGTCTCGATGTCGTTGAACGGGTAGAAGTTCATGAACTTGACGTTGCTCGTGAGCGTCGGATGCGTGGTCGTTTCGGGTACGGCGCCTTTGGGGATGAACTCGCCCCGCGGGGTGCGGTAGAACTCGAAGAACTCGATCTCGATCGGGGTCGAGCCGGCGGTCAGCTCATGCACCGATCCGCTGGTGTATTGCGTTTCGCCTCCTTCGAACTCGACGTAGCGCTGTTCGGCCGCCCCGGCGATGATCTGCCGGCGCTGTTCGGGCGTCAGCGCATTTCCCAGTCCGTTGCGGCTGGCCTGTCCCATATCGTACATGCTGATGGTCGCGATGGCCCGGATGCGGGGGTCGATCTTGGCGGCGCTGATCACAAAGCTGCCGCTGCCACAGATGCCGATGGCCCCGATCCGCCGCCGGTCGACGAACGGCCGCGTGCCGAGGTAATCGACCGCCGCGCTGAAGTCTTCGGCGTAGATGTCTGGCGATACGGCATTGCGCGGTTCGCCGGCGCTCTCGCCCCAGAACGAGAGGTCGATCGAGAGGGTTACGAATCCCCGTTCGGCCATATGCGTGGCATAGAGGTTCGCGCTTTGCTCCTTCACGGCGCCCATGGGGTGTCCGACGACGATAGCGGCATGCCTGTGCGCCGTATCCATGCCCACGGGCATGAACAGGTTGCCTGTGACCTCCATGTCGTACTGGTTTTTGAAGGTGACCCGCCGGACGGTCACCTTGTCGCTGCCTTCGAACACTCCCGCGACGGGATCGTATGCGTATTTCGACTGCGCGGGGGCGCTCCCCGCGCAGGCTGCGATGGCGACAGCCATGATCAGTAGCTTTTTCATAGGATTCGGCTTTAGCAGTTCGTCTTTCATCTCATATGACAAAAGTAGGGGATGTGCGCCGAAAGGTTTTGGCTGTGCGGCTCAAAGAAATTGGCTGAGAAGCTCAATTTCCCCGGACAGGTCGATCTGGAGGCGAATACCGAAATGCTATACTTTTGATTGTCAGAATACTGTGTGCGAGTTGCCGCCCGGTCACAGGGTATGAGCCGGCGCACACCCTGTGGCTGCCATTGCGTGCGGCCTTTCCCGCTGCTCCGGGTCACAAAAAAGACACGGCCCTGCGGGAGGCCGTGTCCGGAAGATATGACTGTGGGGTCGGTTAGCGCTTGGCGAGCGGCACGAACGGGACCGGATTCTCGATCACGTTTTTGTAGGCCGGGCGGATGATCCGCTTGCTCTCGAAGTTGAGCTCCTCGATGCGGTGGGCTGTCCAGCCGGTGATACGGCTCATGGCGAAGAGCGGGGTGTAGACCTCGCGCGGCAGGCCGATCATCTCGTATACGAAGCCCGAGTAGAAGTCGACGTTGGCGCAAACCCGCTTGTTGACCTGGTTGCCCTTGAAGTGCATGAAGTTCTCGATCGCGCGGTCTTCGAGCAGCTCGAGGAAGGCGAATTCCTTCTCGCGGCCCTTCTCCCGGGCCAGGTCGCGGGCCATCTCCTTGAGCAACAGCGCGCGCGGGTCCGAAATAGTATATACGGCGTGGCCGATACCGTAGATCAGCCCCTTTTTGTCGTACACCTCCTTGCGGAGCATGCGCTGCAGGTAGGCGTCGATCTCGTTGAGGTCCGTCCAGTTCTTGATGTTGGTCTTCAGGTGGTGGAACTGGTCGATCACGGCCAGGTTGGCGCCGCCGTGCAGCGGGCCCTTGAGCGATCCGATGGCCGCTGCGATCGACGAGTAGGTATCGGTACCCGACGAGCTCGTCACGCGGACCGTGAAGGTCGAGTTGTTACCGCCGCCGTGCTCGGCGTGCAGGATCAGCGCCAGGTCGAGCGTACGGGCCTCGAGCTCGGTGAACTCGCCTTTGAGCATATAGAGGAAGTTCTCAGCCAGCGAAAGCTCCTCCTTGGGGTGTCGGATGTGCAGCGAGCGGCCCTGCGCGCTGTGGCGCAGGATGTTGTATGCATAGGCGATGATGGTCGGGAACTTGCCGATCAGGTCGATCGACTGGCGCATCAGGTTGTCGCGCGAGGTGTCGTCGGGGTTCTCGTCGAAGGTGTACATCTCCAGGACGCTGCGTGCCAGGATGTTCATGATGTTCTGCCCCTCAAGGTCGAGAATGTTCATCTTGGTCTTCTGCTCGAGCGCCATGCAGTGGTTGAGCAGCTCACTGAAACCCGCGAGCTCCTCCTTGTCGGGCAGGTAGCCCGAGAGCAGCAGGAAGGCCGTCTCCTCGAACCCGAAACGTTTCTCGTTCAGGATACCTTTCACCAGGTCCTCGACGTCGATCCCGCGGTAAACGAGCTTACCCGGAATAGCCCGGAGCCCCCCCTCGGGCAGGCGCTCGTAGCCCACTACGTCGCCGATCTGCGTCAGGCCCACGAGCACACCCGAATGGTCTTCGTTGCGCAGGCCGCGTTTGACGTTGTATTTGGAGAACAGTTGGTTGTCGATGTGGCTCGTTGTCTTGATCGACTCCGACAGTTTGTAGATCAGGTACTCTCTTTTCATGCCTTTTCCTCTTTTAAGACGTCTCTTTTTTCGCTTCAGTTAATTGCGCAATATACAAAATAAAGCGAAATAAAACAAAATGTTATAAATTATTCAGCGTTTTGCACGGACACCGGTTGCCGGAAATGGCGTGCCACCAGGCATGAGATGCGGCGGATCGTCCGGTGTTATGTGCGGAATGTTCGGCGATTAAGCCTTAGACAGCTTTTGCTGCAGGCGCTCGTCGATGGCTGCCAGGAACTCCTCCGTGTTGAGGTAGTCCGCGCGGTCGGGGGCCGATCCTTTCACGAGCAGTGCGAGGTCCTTGGTCATCCGCCCCGACTCGACCGTCTCGACGCAGACCTCCTCGAGCGTCGCGGCGAAGCGGGCGAGGGCATCGTTGCCGTCGAGCTTGGCCCGGTGGGCGAGGCCGCGGGTCCATGCGAAGATCGACGCGATGGGGTTGGTTGAGGTCTCCTTGCCCTGCTGGTGCTGGCGGTAGTGGCGCGTGACGGTGCCGTGCGCCGCCTCGGCCTCCATGGTCCGTCCGTCGGGTGTTACGAGCACCGAAGTCATCAGACCCAGCGAGCCGAAGCCCTGCGCTACGGTGTCCGACTGCACGTCGCCGTCATAGTTCTTGCAGGCCCAGACGAAGGCGCCGTTCCATTTGAGCGCCGAGGCCACCATGTCGTCGATCAGGCGGTGCTCGTAGGTGATCCCGAGCTCGTCCATCTTCGCTTTGTAGTCGTTCTCGTAGATCTCGGCGAAGATGTCCTTGAAGCGGCCGTCGTATTGCTTGAGGATCGTGTTCTTGGTGCTCAGGTAGAGCGGCCAGCGCTTCTGGATGGCCATGTTGAAGCAGGCGTGCGCGAAACCTCGGATCGACGCGTCGGTGTTGTACATGCACAGCGCCACGCCGTCGCCCTTGAAGTCGTATACGTCCCAGCTCTCGACGGTGCCGTCCTCGCCCGTGAAGGTCATCGTCAGCTTGCCCTTGCCCTTTGTCACCACGTCGGTGGCCTTATACTGGTCGCCGAAAGCGTGGCGGCCGATGCAGATCGGGGCCGTCCACCCGGGCACCAGGCGCGGCACGTTGCGGCAGATGATCGGCTCGCGGAACACCGTGCCGTCGAGGATGTTACGGATCGTACCGTTGGGCGACTTCCACATCTTCTTGAGCCCGAACTCTTTGACGCGAGCCTCGTCCGGGGTGATCGTCGCACACTTGATGCCGACATTGTACTTTTTGATCGCTTCGGCGGCGTCGACCGTCACCCGGTCGTCCGTAGCGTCACGGTTCTCGATCCCCAGGTCGTAATACTTGATGTCGATGTCGAGGTACGGGAGGATCAGTTTTTCTTTAATGAATTTCCAGATGACGCGGGTCATCTCGTCGCCGTCGAGCTCGACGACGGGGTTTGCTACTTTGATCTTATCGTTTGCCATGTTGTCGTTTCGTTTATGACGGGGTTAGCCTTTGTAGTTGAGAGCCGATCCGGCCTTGAACCATTCGATCTGCAACTCGTTGTAGGTGTGCGTGGCCTCGATCGCTTCGGTCGTGCCGTCGAGGTGGTGGATCGTGACGGGCAGGTTCACGCCCGGGCGGAACTGCGAGAGGCCGACGACCGAGAGCCGGTCGCTCTCGCGGATCTTGTCGTAGTCCGATTTGTTGGCGAACGTGAGCGCCAGCATGCCCTGTTTCTTGAGGTTGGTCTCGTGGATGCGGGCGAACGACTTGGCCAGGATCACCCGTACGTTGAGGAAGCGCGGTTCCATCGCGGCGTGCTCGCGTGACGATCCCTCGCCGTAGTTCTCCTCGGCCACGACGATCGAACCCAGGCCGGCCGCCTTGTATGCCTTGGCCACCGACGACACCTTGTCGTACTCGCCGGTGAGCTGGTTGAGCACCGAGTTGGTCCGGCCGGTGAAGGCGTTGACGGCGCCCATCAGCATATTGTCCGAGATGTTCTCGAGGTGGCCGCGGAAACGGAGCCACGGGCCTGCCATCGAGATGTGGTCGGTCGTGCACTTGCCCTGCGTCTTGATCAGCAGCGGCATATCCTTGTAGTCTTTGCCGTCCCACGGGGCGAAGGGCTGGAGGCGCTGGAGGCGCTGCGAGTCGGGTGCAATGACGATCTCGAGGCTCCCGGCCGCCGGGGCCACGTAGCCGTTGTCGGCCGGGGCGATCCCCTTCGCGGGCAGCTCGTCGGCATGGGGCGGGTCGAGTTTCACGGGCTGGCCGTCGCGGTTGACGAGCGTGTCGGTGAGCGGGTTGAACGTCAGATCGCCCGCGATCGTGAGCGCCGTCACCAGCTCGGGTGAGGCGACGAAGGCGTGCGTATTGGGGTTGCCGTCGGCGCGCTTGGCAAAGTTGCGGTTGAACGAGGTGACGATCGAGTTGGGCCGCTCGTTGTCGTCGGTACGGCGCTTCCACTGTCCGATGCAGGGGCCGCAGGCGTTGGTCATGATGACGGCGCCGATGGCCCGCAGGTCGTTCAGGATGCCGTCGCGCTCGGCCGTCGCGCGCACCTGCTCCGAGCCGGGGTTGATCAGGAACTCGGCCTTGACCTCTATGTTCTTTTCGGCGGCCTGGCGGGCGACCGATGCGGCGCGGCCCAGGTCCTCGTACGACGAGTTGGTGCACGAGCCGACGAGGCCGACCTCCATCCGCTGCGGATAGCCTTTCTCGCGGACGTTCTTCGCGAACTCCGAGATCGGCTGCGCGGCATCCGGCGTGAACGGGCCGTTGATATAGGGCTCGAGCGACGAGAGGTCGATCTCGATCACGCGGTCGTAGTATTGTTCTGGGTTGGCGACCACTTCGGCGTCGGGCCGCAGGTGCGCGGCGATGCCGTCGGCCATGGCTGCCACTTCGGCGCGTCCCGTGGCGCGCAGGTAGCGGGCCATCGCCTCGTCGTACGGGAAGATCGAGGTCGTCGCGCCCACCTCGGCGCCCATGTTGCAGATCGAGGCTTTGCCGGTGGCAGACAACGTCGCTGCGCCGTCGCCGAAGTACTCGATGATGGCGTTCGTGCCGCCCTTGACGGTGAGGATACCGGCCAGTTTGAGGATCACATCCTTCGGCGCGGCCCAGCCGCTGAGCCTGCCGGTGAGCTTGACGCCGATCAGCCTGGGCATCTTGAGCTCCCACGGCATGTCTGTCATCACGTCGACGGCGTCGGCGCCGCCCACCCCGATGGCGATCATGCCGAGGCCGCCTGCGTTGGGCGTGTGCGAGTCTGTGCCGACCATCATGCCGCCCGGGAAGGCGTAATTCTCGAGCACCACCTGGTGGATGATGCCCGCGCCCGGCCGCCAGAATCCGATGCCGTACTTGCCTGCCACGCTGTGCAGGAAGTCGTACACTTCTTTGTTGGAGCTGAGGGCGGCCGGGAGGTCCTTGTCGGCGCCCGCCTCGGCCTGGATCAGGTGGTCGCAGTGCACCGACGAGGGGACGGCGGCCGTCGCGCGCCCGGCGTTCATGAACTGCAGCAGCGCCATCTGGGCCGTCGCGTCCTGCATGGCCACGCGGTCGGGGGCGAAGTTCACGTAATCCTCGGCACGGCGGTAGGCCTTGATCTCCTTTTCGTCGTAAAGGTGGGCATAGAGCACCTTTTCGGCCAGCGTCATCGGGCGGCCGAGTACCTGCGCGGCCCGTGCGACGCGTTCAGCGAACGTGCCGTAGACCGACTGAATCAACTCCAAATCAAACATATGTCTCTTGTATATTAGTGAGTTATCGTATGGCGCACGGGACAGTAGGGGGAGGCATGCGTGGTTTTCCGGATCTGCCGGAGGGTCCGGCGGGACTGCCTGCGGATGCGCTGTGCAAAGATAAACAATTTGTTAAAAATAATTGCAATGCTGGTCGTGAAAATGTCGGTCGAACGTTGCGCAAAACGGTTTTGCGGCGGGTCGGCGGAGACCGGCGATCCGGAACGCCCGTGCGGGGTAAACCCGAAGGACCCGCATAGGCCTGCAAAATACGCTCCGTTTTCGATCGTTCCTGTCTCCGGCACCGGGGGCCGTTGGCGGCCGGATATGTGCCGGTTCGACCGGATGTTTCCTTGGCATTAGGGGCGTGCCCTCTCGTGAGCGTTCCCCGGCCCGGCTCAGGCCAGCAGGTCGGCGACGGTGAACGTGCTGCCTCCGACGAAGATCATATCGCGCGGGGTGGCCTGTTCGCGGGCGCGGGCATAGGCTGCCCTGACGCCTGGGACCGCCTCGCCGCACAAACCGTAGCGGGCCGCCGCCGCGGCCAGCTCGCCCGCCGGCAGCGCCCGCCGGATCGAGGCCTGCGTGAAAATATAGCGCGCATGGCGGGGTAGTAGCGGCAGGGCCCGGTCGAGGTCCTTGTCGCCGACCATGCCGAGCACGATGTAGAGGTGTTCGTAGCGCTGGCGCGCGAGCTGTGCGGCGATCCAGCGCAGGCCGTGCTCGTTGTGCCCCGTGTCGCAGACCGTGAGCGGGTCGTGCCCGAGCACCTGCCAGCGGCCGAGGAGGCCCGTGCATCGGGCCGCCGCGGCGCATCCCTCGCACAGCTCCGTGGGCGTGATCCCAAGTCCGTGCGTGTCGTTGAGCGTGTCGATCGTGGCGAGTACCGTACAGAGGTTACGCTGCTGATAGTCGCCCAGCAGGTCGAGCTCGACCGTGAACGGTTTCCGCCCGTCGAGCGGCGTGACGGCCAGAGTTTGCGTGGAGGATGGGGCGCCGGCCTTTCCGGTGCCCGCCACCGTAGGCTGTGCGGCGTCCGCGCCAGCGACGGATGGTTTTTCGATACCGTCGTAACGTACCGGCATGGCGTCGGCGGCGTGAGGCATATCCGTGGCCTGTGGGGCATCGGTGTATGCCCGTGCGCCGTTTGCCGCCTCCCCGACCGCGGGTGCGCACCGGAACAGCCGGTCGGCAAAGACGAGCGTTGTGCCTGCCTCGGCGGCGCGGGCCGTGAAGACCGGTGCGGTGAGCGGGTCGGTCTCGCCGACGATGGCCGGGACGCCGGGCTTGATGATGCCCGCCTTCTCGGCGGCGATCAGCGGCAGCGTGTCGCCCAGGTACTGCATGTGGTCGAAGCCGATGTTGGTGATCACGCTCGCCAGCGGCGTGATGATGTTGGTCGAGTCGAGCCGTCCGCCGAGTCCCGTCTCGATGACGGCGATGTCGACCTCCTCGCGGGCGAAGTGGTCGAAAGCGAGGCCCACGGTCATTTCGAAGAACGAGAGCTGCAACGCCTCCATCTGCGCACGGTGGCGGGCCACAAAACCGGTGACGGCCTCCTCGGAGATCGTCTGCCCGTCGATGCGGATCCGCTCGCGGAAGTCGCGCAGGTGGGGCGAGGTGTAGAGCCCGACCCTCAGGCCGTGCCGTTGCAGGATCGAAGCGAGGATGTGCGAGACTGAGCCTTTGCCGTTGGTCCCGGCGACGTGGATCGTGCGGAAGCGGCGGTGCGGATGGCCGAGCAGCGCATCGAAGGCCAGTGTGCGGTCGAGCCCCGGTTTGTAGGCCGATCCCCCTACCTGCTGGAACATCGGCATAGCGTTGAAAAGGTATTCGAGCGTTTCTTCGTAGGTCATGGCGTGTGTGGATGGGCCTGCCGGGCCGGGGTCAGTCGACCAGGTGGTTGCGGCGGCGCGTGCGGTAGGCGATGAAATAGAGGATCGAAAGGGCGAGGACGTAGGCCGAGAGGCGTCCGATGTAGTCGCCGTAGGTCATGTAGAAGGTCTTGCGGTCGCTGAGGGGCAGGTCGGCCGTGAGTGAGGTGCGCACGTCCCAGCCGGCCGACGCGAGCACGTCGCCGCGCGGGTTGATCGCGCCCGAGATGCCTGTGTTGGCGCTGCGGCCGATGGCCCGGCGCGTCTCGATGGCGCGCAGGCGGGCGTACGAGAAGTGCTGCCGGTAGCCCGGCGTGTCGCGCCACCAGCCGTCGTTGGTGATCACGAACAGGATCTCGGCATCTTTGTTGGCGAAGCCGGCCACGTATTCGCCGTAGATCGACTCGTAGCAGATGGCCACGGCCGAGCGCACGCCGTGCGGTCCGTCGAAGACCTGCTGCACGGTATCGACCCCGAGCTGGCCCGAGATGCCGCCCAGGTCGACGATCAGGAAGCTCAGGTGCCTGGTGAGGTTGTAATAGGGCATCTTCTCGACGCCGACTACCAGGACTGACTTGTGGTGGATGCCGACTTTGCCTGTCGAGTCAATGTGCAGCGCGCTGTTGTAGGCGTCGTACCAGAAGTCGATGTTTTCATTGGTCCTGGCTGTATTGGTGCGGGGCTGCCCGGCGTCGTAACGGCGGAAGGTCGAGGCCCCGGCGATCAGTTCGGCACCCGGGTATTCATCGGTCACGATCCGACGGAAGGTCCGCACTTCGTCGGAGAGGCGCAGTGACTCCTCCCAGAGGTTATCGTCGATGGCCGTCTCGGGCAGCAGGATATAGTCAGTCCCGGCCGGGGCCTCGCGGATGAGGCGTGCCATGAGCGCCGTTTGCTCGGCCTGCGGCATGTCGAACTTTTCTTCGTAGGGGTCGAGGTTGGGTTGGACAATGTGGACTTTGACCGTGCGGTCGCCCTCTTTGTAAGTATGGTAGAGCGTGAGCGACACGATCGCGGGCAGCAGGACCACGGTGGCGGGGGCTGCCCAGCGGCGCAGCCCTCGTGCCGGGGAGACGATGGCCTCGTATATTGTCAGGTTCGAGACGAGTGCCCAGAGCGTGCCGCCGAAAATGCCGGTGTACTCGTACCACTGGACGAGCTTCACGTCGCCTGCGAAGCCGTTGCCCAGCGCGAGCCACGGGAACGAGATCTCGCCCGTGAGGTAGAGGTATTCGAGCGATATCCAGGCGGTGACCAGCAGCGTGTAGCCCAGCGCCTTCTTGCTGCGTGCCTCGACCCAATGGAACGCCATGAAGGCCGTGCACGAGAGTGTGATACCGATAATGACCGAGGCGACCGGGCCCACCGGCGTGGCGTACCATATCCACCAGGTCGTCAGTGCGGTCCATCCCCCGAACGTGAGGGCCGACCAGCCCAGCATCCGCCCGAAGGCGAGCCCGCCGCCGGCATGGGCGAGCAGCGAGCGGCGCAGCACGAGCAGCGGGACAAGGGCCACGAGCAGCGGCAGGCTTCCGAGCCGTAGCCACGGTGCGCTGAGCAGCAGCGCGCTCGAAAGGCTCAGTATGAGGTGGTAGCGGAACAGGCGTCGATCGCGCGGCGCGCGGCCGGGGCGTGTGTTTTTCCGGTTTTTCATGGGCATTCAGGGTTTGCGGGCCCGGGTGCGGTGCCTGTGCGGGCATTCCCCGGGCGGCTGGGTGCGGCACGGTTGCGGTGTAGGGCTCCCTTCCGGGCACGCGGGCCTCCGCCGAGCGGCGGCGGACCCGCGGTAAAGATACGGATATTTTGCATACGGTTGTACGACGTGCCTTTCCTTTTATGCGGGTCGGTCGTTGCCGGTCTCTTCCCTCTCCTCTCGCTCTTGTTTCCGGGCCGTGCGCCGTTATGGCCCGCAAAGGTCTCCGCGGCGAGGATGGAAAGAATCGGGCGTGTGCGGTTGACCGTGGGCGAAACTTTTCGTAACTTTGCCGTCCACCGAAGGCAAAGAAGCGGTGCGGCTTATGTGCGGCGGTGTTTTTCCGGGTGTTCGTCCGTGGATACATGCTGCCGCACTGCCGGTCCGCGGCCGGAGAGATCGTGAATGGATATGGGCATGGAATTGTTGTTCAAAGGTATTTTGATCGGGTTGCTGGCGTCGATACCGCTGGGTCCGATCGGGGTGATGTGCATCCAGCGTACGCTGAGCCGCAACCACCGGTCGGGCTTCGTGTCGGGGCTCGGGGCCGCTTGCGCCGACACGCTTTTCGCCACGCTCGCTCTCTTCTCGCTGGCCTTCGTGCTTTCGTTCATTGAGAACAATATTCTGTTGGTCAAGGCGATAGGCGGTATCTGTGTGATCATTGTCGGGGTCAAGATCTTCCTGTCTAACCCCGTGGTCCAGATCCGGAAGAACCGTGCCGGGAAGACCAATCTCTGGCAGGACTTCATCTCGATGTTCCTCATCACACTGGCCAACCCGCCCTTTATTCTGATCTTCGTGGCGCTGTTCGCCGCCTTCGGCATTACGCACGAGGGGCTCGGCAACGAAGGGGGGGTGCTGATGCTTGCCGGCGTGCTCGGCGGGGCGTCGCTCTGGTGGTTCTCGCTCACGTTCGTGGTCGACCTGGTACGCAGGCGTTTCCGCCCGCGCCACCTGCTCTGGATCAACCGCATTTCGGGCGCCGTGATCGTCGCGCTCGGGGCGTCGGCCATCCTGCTCATGTTCGTTAATACTCCCGTAAATGGAATCCTGCTCAAATAATAAGAAAAAGATCGTGATCGCCATCGACGGCTTCTCGTCGTGCGGCAAGAGTACCTTCGCCCGCGAGATCGCCGCCCGTATGGGCTATATATTTATCGATACCGGCGCGATGTACCGCGCTGTCACGCTGTATGCGCTCCGCCACGGGGCGGTCGATGGCGGCTGGATCGATGAGGCGCGTCTCGTTGCGATGCTGCCCGACATCCGTATCTCGTTCCGCTTCAATGCGGCGCGCGGCGCGAGCGACGTTTACCTTGACGGTGAGAACGTCGAGCGCGAGATCCGTTCGATCGGGGTGAGCAACCTTGTGAGCCGTGTGAGCCAGATCGGGGCCGTACGCGAGCAGCTCGTGCGGCTGCAACAGCAGATGGGGAGTGCGAAGGGCGTCGTGATGGACGGCCGCGATATCGGCACGGTGGTCTTTCCCGATGCCGAGCTCAAGATCTTCATGACGGCCGACCCGGCCGTGCGTGCCATGAGGCGTTATGAGGAGCTGAAAGAGAAGGGGCAGGAGGTGCCTCTGGCGGAGATTGAGGAGAACATCCGCAGCCGCGACCTTGCCGACCAGACACGGGCGATCGGCCCGTTGCGGCAGGCCGATGACGCGCTGGTGCTCGACAACAGCCATATGACCGTCGACGAGCAGATGGCCTGGGTACAGGATAAGCTGAAAGCATTGGGATGCTGATCGAGATAGACGATAGATCGGGCTTTTGCTTCGGGGTCGTACGTGCGATCTCGATGGCCGAGGAGGCGTTGGCCCCGGGGGGCGAGGTCTTCTCGCTCGGCGACATCGTGCACAACCGTGTCGAGGTGCAGCGGCTCGAAGGGCTGGGGTTGCGGACGATCCGGCACGGGCAGCTGGGCAACCTTGCGGGGCGCACGGTGCTGATCCGGGCCCACGGCGAGCCGCCGGCCACTTACGAGGCGGCGTCCGGGCGCGGTATCCGGCTGGTCGACGCGACCTGCCCGGTGGTGGCGCGGTTGCAGAAGATCATCAAGGAAGCCCACCGGCAGATGCAGGAGGCGGGCGGACAGGTGGTGATCCTCGGCAAGCGGGGCCATGCAGAGGTGGTCGGGCTGACCGGTCAGGTCGACGGCGACGCGCTGGTCGTCGAGCGGGTCGAAGACCTCGGGCGGATCGACTTTGCACGGCCGATCTACCTGTTGTCGCAGACCACCCAGAGCCTTGAGCTCTTTGCGGCGGTGCGCGACGAGATCCTGCGGCGCGCGGCGGATCCCGCGGCCGTTACGGTCAACGACACGATCTGCCGGCAGGTGTCGAACCGCAATCCGCACCTCACAGGGTTTGCGGCGCGGTACGACGTAGTGGTCTTTGTCAGCGGGAGCAAGAGCTCGAATGGCCGGGTGCTGTACGAGGTGTGCCGCGCGGCCAATTCGCGGACATATAAGATCGAGGACGAGTCGGAGCTCGAGGCCGCGTGGTTCGCGGGGTGCCGGAGCGTGGGGATATGCGGCGCCACGTCGACGCCCAAGTGGCTGATGGCCCGCGTGGCCGACCGTATCGCCGCGGAGTTCGGCGGCGAAAAATGATTGTGTCGAATTATTTGTATCTTTAAAGGATCCCAAGCCGGTCGGCTGCCCTGCGGGGGCCGGTTTGTCGGGGGATGTATACTAAACCGGGCCCCCGGACTGTTTTATATGAACCTCCGGCGTGATCCGGAACAATCTGACCGAGATGAAAGTATATCTGAGACGTGCATTGAAATACCTGCTGTGGCTCGCGGTGCTGCTGGCGGCGATCTTCGCGCTGATGCGCCTGACCGGGACGGGCCGCATGGCTCCCGGCGATGAGCTGCGTGTTATTTTCGGTACGCAGCGGGGGTTGCTGATGGTGGCCGTCATCGTGCTGCTGGCGGCGCTCTATCCGCGCTTCGGCTTCGTGCGGCGTTTCGTGCCGGCCGACCTCGGGCGCGACCGCGAGGTGATCGTGAAGGTGATGGAGCGCAGCGGCTACCGCGTCGACCGCGAGGTGCCCGGCGAGATGGTCTTCGTGGCCGACTCGGCGTGGGGCAAGGTCAGGACCCTCTGGGAAGACCGTATCGTCGTGACGCAGCAGAGCGGCGGGATCGTGATGGATGGTATCCGCAAGGAGGTGGTGCGCATCGAGTTCCGCCTCAAGTCGTTCCTGTAACGGGGTGCGGCCGGTCCGGGATGCGCCGGTCGCCGGACCGGCATAACTGAAACAACAGACAAGGCGTGGGCAGGAGGCCTGCGCAGACAGATAAAGCGAGAAAAAGCGATGAAGAGAATCCGAAAAGCCGGCTATGCCCTGTTGGGGGTAGCGTTGCTGGCGGCAGGGGCTGCCTGGGTGGCGGCAGAGAATCCCGACGCCCGTCTGGGTCGCAACATGGAGATCCTGATGAACCTGCTCCGGGAGACCGATATGTTCTATGTCGATAAGGTCGATACGGACAAGCTGCTCAAAGATGCCGCCGAGGGGATGCTGGGCGACCTCGACCCCTATACCGAGTTCCTGCCCGAGAGCGAGATGTCTGATTTCGAGTTCATGACCACCGGCAAGTACGGCGGTATCGGGTCGCTGATCCGCCAGAAAGGCGATGAAACCTATATCGCCCAGCCGTACGAGGGCTTCCCGGCCGACAAGGCGGGGCTCCGGATCGGCGACCGCATCGTGGCGGTCAACGGCGAGCGGATCAAGGGCTACCCGTCGGCCAGGGTAAGCGCGATGCTCAAGGGCGATCCGGGAACGCCGGTCAAGGTTACGGTCGAGCGGATCGCCACGGGTGCCGAAGAGGAGGTGACGATCCGCCGCGAGCGGATCGTGATCTCGGGCGTGGCCTATGCGGGTTTCGTGGACGACAGCATCGGGTATATCCACCTGAGCGACTTCACGGAGGATTGCAGCAGCGACGTGCGCCGCGCGCTTATGGACCTCAAGGCGACCGGCCGGCTCAAGGGGCTGGTCTTCGATCTGAGGGGTAATGGCGGCGGTATCCTGCAGGAGGCCGTGAAGATCGTCTCGCTGTTCGTTCCCAAAGGGACCGAGGTGGTGAGCATGCGCGGCAAGTTCAAGGAGATGGACGCGACGTTCAGGACCGAAGGCGAGCCGGTGGCCCCGGCGCTGCCGTTGGTCGTGCTGACCAACAGCGGGTCGGCATCGGCTGCCGAGATCGTCTCGGGCGCGCTGCAAGACCTCGACCGGGCCGTGCTGCTCGGACAGCGTACGTTCGGCAAGGGGCTCGTCCAGTCGACCCGGCCGCTCGGCTACAATGCCTACCTGAAAGTGACCACGGCCAAGTATTATATGCCCAGCGGACGTTGCATCCAGGCCATCGACTACACACACCGCAACGAGGACGGGAGCGTTGGCGCCGTGCCCGACTCGCTGATCCGCGAGTACCGGACTGCCGGGGGCCGAAAGGTCTACGACGGCGGCGGGATCATGCCCGACTCGGTGATGGCTCCCGAGTATGCCAGCCGTTTCGCGCTGGTGCTCTATGCCAAAGGGTATATCGAGGATTTCGGCGACCAGTACTATAAAACGCACCCCGAGCCGGTCGATATCGCGACGTTCGAGGTGACCGACTCGCTCTACAACGCCTTTGCCGCGTTCATGCGCGACAAGGATATGACCTTCGAGTCGGGGACGGCTGCGGCGCTCAGGTCGCTGCGCGAGAAGGCCGAGCGCGAGCGCTATCTCGACCGGATCGCGGGCGAGCTCGATGCGATCGAGGCCAGTCTCAGGGAGGATACGGAGAGCGAGCTGCAGACCTTCCGCGACGAGATCGCCGATCTGATCGCCGGCGACATCATCCTGCGCTATCACTATGCGCGCGGGGTGTCGCAGTATAAGCTGATGACCGATCGCGAGGTGCAGGCGGCTGCCGGGCTACTGGCCGCGCCGGAGCTCTACCGCGAGATATTGGAGAGCCGCGATACGGCCCGCAAGTAGCCCGTGATCGCCCTTCCCCGGCCGCGCGGGATGGCGGATGACCCTGATCAAGCAACGACCCGATGGTAGCTTTTCTGAAAAAAAGAGCGTTTACGTATAAAAAGAGCCTGGTGGTGATCATCGCCGGTTTCGTGATCGGCATATCGTCGCTGCTCTTTACCGACCATATGGCGCACCGGCTCCGCGAGAAGGAGCAGAGCGAGGTGGAGCTGTGGTCGATGGCGATGAGCCTCGAGGCCGAGTTCAACACGCAGGATATGTTCACCCGGCAGATCATCAACTCGAAGAGCAATATCCCATTCATCGTTACGAACGAGGACCTCAAGGTGCTGGGGTCCAATGGTATACCCGATCATGTGCTCGTTCATCCCGATCTGCTCCGGCGCGTGATCGAGCGCTTCTCGTCGATCAACACTCCGCTCGAGATCAACTACTATGACGGGGCGACCGTCTATATCTTCTACGGGGAGTCGGGCCTGCTCAAGATGCTGGTCTACTTCCCGCTGATCCAGCTCAGCGTGATCGTTATCTTTATCATGTTCAGCTACATTACGTTCCGCTCGTCGAAGCAGAACGAGCAGAACCGTGTGTGGATCGGCCTGGCCAAGGAGACGGCCCATCAGCTCGGGACGCCCACCTCTTCGCTGCTCGGCTGGATCGAGTACCTGCGCACGCAGCCCGTCGACCAGTCGGTGGTCGACGAGATGGGCAAGGACCTGCAGCGACTGATGAAGATCGTCGAGCGCTTTTCGAAGATCGGCTCGGAGACCGAGCTCGCGCCGGCTAATATCAACGAGGTTGTGGGAGACAGCGTGGCCTATTTCCGCTCGCGCATTCCCAAGAACGTCACGCTGTCGTACAACGGGCTGGCCATCGCCCCGCTGCGCGGCATGATCAACGTATCGCTGTTCGAGTGGGTGATCGAGAACCTGCTCAAGAACGCCCTCGATGCGATGCAGGGTGTGGGCACGCTCGACGTGCACATCTCGGATGATGCCAACAACATCTATATCGACGTCACGGATAGCGGCAAGGGGATCGCCAAGGCCAACTTCAAACGTATCTTCGAGCCGGGCTTCACGACCAAGACGCGCGGTTGGGGCCTGGGTCTCTCGCTCAGCCGCCGGATCATCGAGGATTACCACAGCGGCAGGATCGGGGTCCACGAGTCGGAGATCGACAAGGGGACCACGATGCGCATCACCCTGAAGAAGGCGGACGTGTAGGGCGCTGCCGGCAGGGTGGCCGGACACACCGGCGGCTGTGCCGGCGTTTGATGGGACGGGCGAAGGTGCCTGTTTTATGACAGGCCGAGCAGGTGCAGGCCGAGGATAGAGGCGCTGCGGCGCATGGACTTTACGATTAATGAACGATCAATGTATCCCGTAACAGGCGACAGCCTATCTTTCTTGCCGGACTATGCTTCCGGTCATCTCGATCGGGTGGCTGCGATGCTGCCCCCGCCGGCGCCCGTGATGGAGGTAGGGCCCGTGGACACTGTCTCGCTCGTGCACAACTTGCCGTTCGAGGTGTCGCTCGTGGCGCTGCTGGCCGCCTATTGTTTCGTGATCTATTATTACCGCGGGTGTATCCTCTCGCTCCTCAGGCTGATGCACAACAAGGCCTATGCCGAGAAGGTCTATGCCGAGCAGACGTTCTTTTTCCGGGTGTTCCTCAGGCTGATGGGCGGGTTGGGTGTCTGGGTTTACAGCATGGCTATCGTGAAGGCGGTCGATATGATCTGGGGCATCCCCGTGACGGCTGCGCTGCCCCCGTGGGCGGTGCAATGGATGGTGGTTTTCGTGGCTGTCGCCGTGGCGTTGGTAGAGGTTTGCCAACGCGTAGCCATCGGGCTGATCGGGGCTGTCACGCGCGATACGGGGACGATCGGGCCGCTGCTTTACATGCGCCGGGTGCTCAATGCCACGGCCGTCGTACTGCTCACCCCGCTGCTCGTCTTCTGCCTCAGTCCCGGGGCCGGCGAAGCGGTCTTCGCTGCCGGCGGCAGTGTGGTCGTGGCCGGGCTCCTGCTTCTGTTTTTCGTCCGCAGCTACGTTTTCTTTGCCCGGCGGGGAGTTTCAATATTGAATTGGTTTTTGTACCTTTGTGCCGTAGAATGGTTTCCAGTCAGCTTTTTTGTGCTGGCGATCGTGCGGAATCTCTAAACCGATCAGCTTATAACAAAACTTTACGCCTTGAAGATTAAGAATATTCTCGTCTCTCAGCCCGCGCCCGTCGTGGCGGAGAAGTCGCCTTATCACGAAATCATCCAGAAGTACAGCGCGAAGATCGTTTTCCATCCCTTTATCCGGATCGAGCGCTTGAGCCTTAAGGAGTTCCGGAGCCAGCGCATCGAAATACTCGATCATAGCGCCGTGATCTTCACGAGCCGCGCGACGATCGATCACTTCTTCAAGATATGCGAGGAGGCGCGCATCACGATTCCCGAGACGATGAAGTATTTCTGCAATACGGAGGCCGTCGCGCTCTACCTACAGAAGTATATCGTGTACCGTAAGCGCAAGATTTTCTTTGCCAACGGGACGTTCGAGAATCTGATCGAGCTGATTCTCAAGCATAAGGAGGAGAAGTTCTTGCTGACGCTCGCCGAGCCGCACAAGCCCGAGCTGCCGCAGGCGCTTCAGAAGCTGAAGCTGACCTATTCGAAGGTCATCCTGTCGCGCACCGTGAGCACCGATCTGGGCGATGTCGAGCCGAAGAAGCTCGATATGATGGTCTTCTACAGCCCGTCGGAGATCGCGACGCTCACTGCGGCGTTCGGTACCGCCGACCTGCCGCTGATCGCCACTTTCGGCGAGGGTACGGCACGCGCGGCCATCGCCGCCGGCCTGACGGTGAACGTCATGGCGCCGACGCCCGAGGCACCGTCGATGACCAAGGCTATCGAGTTGTTTATCAAGAAGGTGCATGGCGGTGAAATGCCCGCCCCGGTGGTGCTCGACGGCAAGAAAGCCTCCGACGAGTTCATTAAGGCCCAGGAGGCTTCGCTCAAGCGGGCCCGGGCCAAGAAGGCCGCAGCGGCCAGGACGGCGGCCAAGGCCGGTTCCAGAGCCCAGTCGGCAACCAGTGCCTGCAAAGCTGCACCGGCGGGCAAGACCACGCTTTCCAAAGCCTGATCCCGATGCAAACGACCGACCGTACGCTGTCCAGGGCCGAACGGCTTTCGGGCCGGACGGAGATTGCTGCGCTGTTTGCCGCGCGCGAGGGCGGGTTTGTCTATCCGTTCCGCTACGTGGTCGCCGCGCGCGGGGCAGGTCGGCCTTCGGCGCTGCTGATCTCGGTGGGTAAGAAGTACCATAAGCGCGCCGTGCGGCGTAACCTGCTCAAAAGGCGGGTCCGCGAAGCTTTCCGGCTCAATAAGGCGCAACTGGCCGGACTGAAGGTTCCGACAGCCCTTGTGCTGATCTATTGTTCCAAAGATATCCTCTCCTACCGTGAAATCGAAGACGCCCTGCTCAACATCCTCGCGCGGGTGGCGAAAGGCGCTCAGGCAGGCGCTGGTCCTGCCGCTGGTCCTGCTGATTAAGTGCTATCAGCTCTGTATCTCGCCGTTCACCCCGTCAGCCTGCCGTTATACGCCGACCTGCTCGCAGTACTGCCTCGAGGCGCTGCGCAAGCACGGGCTGCTGCGTGGCGGGTGGCTGTCGGTCCGTCGGCTGCTCTCGTGTCATCCGTGGGGCGGCAGCGGGTACGATCCGGTTCCGTAAACCCCGTTCGTTGTATACCATAAGCCGGGCCGTATTTCATTCGAAATACGGCCCGGTTGTTTTCGTTTCCTTTATGTTCCGGGCCACTCTGCCATCTATGGTCTTTGGAGGTCGTCTTCCCCGGGCCCGGTCAGAGGTAGATCAGCAGGCCGGCGACGCCCGAGAGGACGATCAGCAGAATCGGGTTGACCTTGAGGATCGAAGCGACGAAGCAGGCTCCGAACACGGCCCAGCTGATCCAGTCGATGAACGTGGCCGGGGTGAGCAGCAGCAGAGCCGAGGCGCCGATCATGCCGATCATCATCGGTTTCATGCCCTCGATCGTGAGGGCCATCGTGCGGTTGCCCCGCAACTTGAGGTAGAACTTGGTGAGCAGCAGCATGACCGACATGGCGGGCGTGCATACGGCGACGGTGGCCAGCAGCGAGCCCCAGACGTTGCCCGTGGCCACATAGCCGATATAGGTGGCGCTGTTGATGGCGATCGGGCCCGGGGTCATCTGCGAGATGGCGATGATGTCGGCCAGCTCGTTGTTGGTGATCCACTGGTTGTTCTCGACCACCTCGTGCTGGATGAGCGAGAGCATGGCATAGCCGCCGCCGAAGCCGAAAAATCCGATTTTGAGATAGGTGTAGAAAAGCTGCAGGTAGATCATGTCGGGTTATTTGCGGATGAACGAATAGGTGAGGCCGGCCACGGCGCCGATGATGATCATGTAGATCGGCGAGACGCTGAAATACCAGACGATGAAAGCGGCGACCGCGGCGATCAGAATGCGCCACCACCCCAGCCCTTTGGCCAGGTTGTATATCGGAGCGGCGATCAGCGCGACGACGGCCGGGCGCATACCCTTGAACGCCGCCTCGACGTACCGGTTGTCCTTGATCGACGCGAAGAACATCGCCACTGCCAGGATGATGAAGAACGACGGGGTAATGGCACCCAGGATGGCCGAGGTGGCTCCCCTGACGCCCCTGATCTTATACCCCACGAACACCGAAGTGTTGAGCGCGATGGGTCCCGGTGCGGATTGCGCGACGGTAAGCAGTTCCAGGAAGTTCTGCTTCTCGATCCAGCCGCGCCGGTCGATGATCTCCCGCTCGATCAGCGGGATCATCGCATACCCTCCGCCGAAGGTGAACAGCCCGATCTTGAAGAAGGTCCAGAAGATGGCGCCGTAGGAGGAGTCCTGTGCCGTCGGGGGTGTCCCCCCTGTATCCGCAGTCGCCGCGAGGTCCGTTCCGGTACTACCTCCACGGGCTTCGGTGCCTGGCCCTGCTGCGGCAGGCCGATTGTCCGGCTGTGCCGGCGCAGGCGTTCCTGATCCGCTTTCGGTGGCGCGGCGCACGGGGCGGCGGAAGGGGTATCGCGTGTTCATCGTTTTCGTTTTTTTCCGGTGAAGGGGCGGCCCGTGAGGGCCATGACCCCGTGAATGAAGGTGAGCGGGTGTACCGGATTCCCCGGGAGGTAAAGATCCGGAGCGACGCGGTCGAGGAAGCGGCGGTCGATGGCCGGCGAGCCGGCGAACAAGCCGCCCGATATGGCGTCGGCGCCGGCTACGATCAGCAGCTTGGGCTCTGCAATGGCCTCATAGCACAGTTCGAGCGCCCGGGCCATGTTCTCCGTGAAGGGTCCTGTCAGCACGAGGCCGTCGGCATGGCGGGGCGAGGCTGTGAAGTCGATCCCGTAGCGGCCGAAGTCGAAATTGACGTTCATCGAGGCGCCGAGCTCCATCTCGGTCGATCCCTCGCCCCCGGCGCACACTTCGCGCAGCTTGAGCGCATGGCCGAACGTGCGCGTGATCTCGCGACGCACGAGATCCGGATCGGGCGTGAGGGCCGTGGTCTGCGGTGTGATGACGAGCGCCCGGCGGTCGTTGGCGGCCATGTGGTAGTCGTTGGTGAAACGGATGAGGTGCGGGGCGCGTCGGGCGCATTCGCCGCAGAACAGGCAGCGCCCGAGGTCAAGGCTGAACGGCGTGGCCGTGATGGCCCCTGTCGGACAGAGGGCGGCCAGCTCACCGGGGGTCATGCCGGGCCGGGTTGTGCTGCCGTTGCATGCCCCCGGGCCGGATATATCGTCGCCACCGGCGGTATGTGTCGGCGCATCGCCATTTTGCGGGTCGCCGGGATGTGCCGCCTCCGCCGGGTCCGTGAGGACGGGCCGGCCGCGGAAGATCTCAGGCAGCGCGGCCTCGTCCAGTCGCTTGATGTACTGGATGCCGTGGCTGCGCAGGACGCGGAATTTGGTTCGGAACATGGCGTGTCGTATGGCTTTATCCCCTACAGGTCGTGGCCGCAGTAGGAGAGGTTGAAACTCTTGTTGCAGATCGGGAAATCCGAGATGCCCTCGCCGCGGACGGCCAGTGCCAGAGCCAGCCAGTTGTGGAGCGAAGGGTCTTTGATCTTATAGTGCGCGATCCGGCCTGTGGCGTCGGTCAGCGCCACATGGCAGACCTCGCCCCGCCATCCCTCGGCCAGGCCCACGGCCAGCGCCGAGGGCATCAGGGGCCGCTCCAGATCGGGCGCCGGAGGGGCCGTGCCGCCGTCGGACGCCTCATGGAGCAGCGCGAGGATGTGGTCGATCGACTGCGCGACCTCGCGGCAGCGGATATTGAGCCGTGCCATTACGTCGCCGGCCTCCTCGGTGACGGGCGTGTGGCCGAGCTCCGGGTATGCGTCGGCGGGGTGCGAGGCGCGCAGGTCACGCGCGAGGCCCGAAGCACGGGCGGCCATACCGACGGCCCCGATCGACGCGGCCTGCGCCGGGTCGAGACGCCCGCAGTCCTCGAAGCGGGCCAGCACCGAGGGTGTGGCGTGGAGGTTGGCCGACACTTCGCCGTACCGGCGCTTCACGTCGGTCATGTTGTGCCGGATAAGTTCGACGATCTCGGGCGTGAGCGGGTACCAGGTACCCGCGGGGCGGACGAGCCCCTTGCCGAAGCGGTTGCCGCACCAACGCTGCGTGGTGTTGATCGTCACGGTGCGCAGCGCTTCGCAGGCCACCTGTCCGAGCTGGTAGCCGATGTCGCCGCAGAGGGCGCCCGTATCGGCCAGGTGCATCGCCACGCGTTCCATTTCGAGAGCGATCGTGCGCTCGAGGGCCGGTGCGTTGCTGGCCGGCGCGTCGCCGAGCTGCTCGATGGCTGCGGCGAAGGCTCGCCCGTGTGCGACGGAGCTGTCGCCCGCGATGGCTTCGGCGAGCATCGCCTGCCGCAACCGGTTGCCGGTGGCGGTCATCAGCTTTTCGACTCCGCGGTGCTGGTATCCGAGCGCGATCTCGAGGTGGAGGACCCGCTCGCCGTTGCAGATGAAGCGGAAAGCGCCCGGCTCGATGATGCCGGCGTGGATCGGGCCGACGTTGACCTCGTGCAGCGCCTCGCCCTCGATCGAGTAGAACGGGTAGTTGTCGACGGTCCGCGTGCGGTCGGCGCGGTCGTGCGCGAGTCGCAGCGGCTTGTCCCAGGGCATGTCCGTGTAGCGCAGGCCGGTCGTCTCGGCGATGTCGCGCTCGAAAGGATGCATGGCGGGGTACAGGGCCGTAAGCGACGGGACGGCTGTCTCGGGATCGACCGAGGCGGCGCTCACCAGGACCGTATGGGCCGTGTCGTCGAGCAGCACGGCGAAGACAATGAGGGTGTCTCCTGCCCCGGGTATGGCAAAATAGTGGGCACAGTGGCAGCCTGCCGCGAGACGCCCGGCTACCCGGGCGTGGAATGGGGCGTAGTCGGTGCAGGGGATGCTGTGCAGCGCGACGGGCCCCGAGCCGTTATGCAGGATCGTAAAATTTTCCATCAGCCGGCGGTTATTGCAGTTAGAAGTTCAAAGACAGACTGGGGCAGGCAGACTCCGGCGGCCAGCGCGAGCAGGATCAGCACGAATCCGACCCAGGTCGCGGCCGGGCTGATCGCCGCCCGGTCGGCGGGATGTCCCCCCGGTTTGTAGCAGAGCCTTGCCAGACGGCCCCATAGGCTGTACATCACCACGCAGACCAGCAGCACGACCACGATGGCCAGCCACCAGATGTGCTGGCCGAACAGCTCGCGGAACAGGGCCAGCTCGGAGATGAACAGCACCGAGGGCGGGAAAGCGGTGAGCCCCAGTACGCCGAGCAGCAGGGCGACGGCTCCGGCACGGTTGACCCGCATATAGTCGCCGAGGCGGTTGATGCGGTAGCTGCCGTAAGCCTTGCCGACCTGCGCGGTCTGGATGAAGAGGCCCGACTTGAGCAGCGCGTGTCCCGCGGCGTGGAGCACGGCGGCCCAGGCTGCGCCGCTGCCCAGGCCCAGCATCAGCGTGGCGAGTCCCATGTTCTCGACGGTCGAATAGGCCAGCAGGCGTTTGTAGTGGTTCGTCCGCCGCAGGTAGAGCGCGCCGACCAGCAGGGAGAGGACGCCGGCCGCGACCAGCACGTGGCAGGCCCAGGCGAAGACCGGCGAGGCTTCGACAACGCGGTAGACGCGCAGCACGGCGACGAATCCGGCGTTGACCAGCGCCGTCGAGATCAGCGCCGAGGCCGGGGCCGGCGCCGCATAGTTGGCGTCGATGCCGATCGTGTAGAGCGGGAATATCTCGAGTTTGCAGCTGTATCCGACCACGATGAACAGGAACGCGAGCTTGACGAAGAGCGGATTGCCCGAGGCCACCGTCTCGCGCAGCGTGGCGTACGAGAGGTCGCCCCCCTCGGCCACGGTGCTTAGCAGCAGGATGCCGAGATAGGCGATGGCGATGCCTGTCGAGCAGACGAAGATGTATTTCCATGTCGCTTCGAGGCTGCGTGTGCTGCGGCGGTGGTAGACGAGGCCGGCCGTGCAGAGCGTCGTCGCTTCGAGGAAGATCCATGTCACGGCCAGGTGATTGGCGAAGTAGACGCCCGCGATCGAGACGCAGAGCAGCATCATCGAGATGTTGTAGAGCTTGTACTGGCGCAGCGTCTCACGATCGAGATAGCGGTTGCCGGCATAGAACGCGGCCGGGGCGATCACGGTCATCAGCCCGAAGAAGAGCAGGCCGAGGCCGTCGAAGGTGAAGAACTGCGCGACGGTCTCGCCTGCATGGTAGGTGACCGTTCCGATGAAGAAGGCTGCCTGTACCGCATAGAACAGCGCGGCCGGGCAGCGGGCCATGCGCCTGTCGGGGGCCACGGCCGTGAAAGTGGCCAGCAGCAGGGCGGTTATGATGTATCCGAGGATCATGTCTTGCGTTTAGTCTTTAAGCGTGGTCAGGCGGTCTGCGTCGAGGTCGTGCATTACGGCGCCGATCTTGCTCAGGAACATCCCGAGCATCAGTACGCTGATCAGGATGTCGAGCAGGATGGCAATGTTGATCAGGAAAGGCATTTCGGCGCCGATGGCCATGGCGAAGAGGAAGACTCCGTTCTCGATGACCAGGAACCCTACGAGGTGCGAGAAGATGCGCCGGCGGTTGATCACCAGCAGTAGCCCGCTGATCAGCGCGTAGAGCGCGACGCCGAAAAAGACCATGTTAACGGTCGTGTCGGCGATGTAGTACGTCACGCCGATGCTCACTCCGAGCGCGGCGACCGAGAGCAGCAGCGAGTCGAAAACGCTCACCGCACCGCGGCTCACGCGGTTGATGCCCGTGCGGCGGATGATGCGGAACAGCATGGCCGGGACGATCACGGCCTTGAATACGAGCGTCTCGACCACGACGAACAGCAGCTCGGCGAGCGAGCCGCCGTGCAGGCGCATCAGTGCGATGCCCATCAGGATCCAGCCCTGCAGGCCGACGAGGGTCGCGTAGTTGCGAAAGCGCTCGGTGATGGCGAAGTAGACGAGCGTGACGACATAGAGTATGACAAGTGCGATCAGCATATTATCCGATGGTTATGTTCTGTTGCAGGACGTAGGCCAGCATAAAGACGACGAAGGCGAGCGCCGTGATCGTCAGGATATAGGTGGCGTTTCGGGCCAGCTTGTTGCGAGCCTGGAGCGACTCGACCACGCCGATGGCGGCAGCCTGGGCCAGTGCGAGCGCAAGGACCGTGAGCGGGTTGAACGCGAAGGCCGAGGCGACGGCGTTGGCGGCCAGCGTGGCCAGCGCGGCGGCCTTGAGCCACTCGGCCACGTGGAGCAGCGCGAGGTCCGCGCCGCAGTAGTCGAGCACCATCACCTCGTGGACCATGGTCAGTTCGAGGTGGGTGCGCGGGTCGTCGACCGGGATGCGTCCCGTCTCGACGATGATCAGCTTGATCGCCACGTAGAGGATGAGCCCCATGACGATCAGCATTTGTGGCGGCAGGCTCCCTGCCGAGGCGAAGATGCGTGCGAAGCTCGTCTGGCCCGTAACGAGGGCCAGCGTGCCGGCCGTGAGCAGCAGGGCCGGCTCGGCCAGCGCGCCGTAGAGCGCCTCGCGGGCGGCCCCCATGCCTTCGAAGCTGCTCCCGGTCTCCATTGCAGCGAGGATAAGCGCCGCGCGCCCGAGAGCCAGCAGGTAGGCGAACAGCACCACATCGCCGTTGAATGAGAGCAGGGCCCCGTGCGTGCCGAAGGGCAGCAGCAGCAGAGCCGTGAAGGTCGCCCCGAGGCAGACGGCCGGGGCGGCGCGGAAGATGAACCCCGCAGAGGGGCTGTATACGGCACCCTTTTGCAGCAGCGTGCCCACATTGTGCAGGTGCTGGAAGAAGCGGACACCCCGTCGTCCGGCCATGACGGCGCGGGTGCGGTTCACCACGCCCGGCATCAGCAGGGCGAGGAACACGAGCAGCGTGAGCGATATGATTCCCTCCATGGTCAGATCAGGTTGGTGAGTGAGAGCAACAGAATGAGCAGCAGGAACATCAGTGCATAGAGCACATAGTGGTTGACCTTACCGGTGCGGGTAGCCATTACCCGGGCGTTGACACGGCGCAGCAGCTCGACCCACCATGCGCTGAAAAGCGAGGCCACGCGGTCGCGGTGTCGGACGTCGAGGTTGTGACGCCCGGCGAATATCTCGCCGCGGCCCACCATCTGGGGGCGTCCTGTCGCGGCGCGGCCGCTCAGGCTCTGCAATCCCTCGGCGAACGACTCGCCGGTGTACTGCATCCGCGGCGACGGGGCGCCGAACCCGCAGCCCCACGTGGGACCCGTACCCACGGTCCGCTTGCGGAGCAGGCTTTTCTTATAGCCACAGACCAGTCCGACAACGCCGGCCAGGACCACGGCTGCCGCGGTGATCTTCCAGAGGTCGGGCCCTGCCATGCGGTAGATGAGCGGTGCGCCCTCGATGCCGAGCAGGCGTCCCGTGAGGGCGAACAGTCCGCCGGTGAACAGTCCGGGCGCGAGGCCGACGGCAAGGATGCCCGCAAGCGGGATCATTGCCCCGGCGATCATCGGGACCGGTACCTCGCGTGCCTCGGCGGCAGCCTTGGAGCGCGGCAGGCCGCTGAACGTAATGCCGTATAGTTTGGTGAAGGCCAGTAGCGCGAGTCCTCCGATCAGCGCGAGGAAGACAATGCCGCAGGCTGCGGCGATCGTGCCGCTGCCCGGCTCGGCGACCGCGCCCAGCAGGCCGAAGTATACGAGGAACTCGGAGACGAATCCGCTCAACGGGGGCAGCGCGCATATGGCCGCCGTGCCGGCGAGGAAGAGCGCGGCGGTGCGGGGCATCGTCCGGCCGAGGCCGCCCAGGCTGTCGAGGGCCGTGGTGTGGGTGGCCGTATAGACGCTGCCGGCGCCGAAGAACAGTACGCCTTTGAAGAACGAGTGGTTCACGGTGTGGAGCAGTGCGCCGCTCACGCCGCACAGCGCGAGCAGCGGGTTGTCCCACGCCTTGCCGGCGAGGCCGATACCGAGGGCGAGCAGGATGATCCCGACGTTCTCGATGCTCGAATAGGCCAGCAGGCGCTTCAGGTCATTCTGTACCGCAGCCGACAAGATGCCCCAGAGGCCTGTGACGATGCCGAGCACGAAGAGGACGAGGCCCACGGCGAGCAGCCCGTCGCCGATGGCCAGCGCGACGCGCAGAATACCATATACGCCCATCTTGATCATCACGCCCGACATCAGCGCCGAGATATGCGCCGGCGCGGCCGGGTGCGCCTCAGGCAGCCAGACGTGGAGCGGGAACATACCGGCCTTCATCCCGAATCCGACGAGGAAGACGAGGAAGAGCGGCAGCGGATTGTGTCCGGCGAAGTAGAGCGCGAGCGAGTCGAACGTCGCGGGCAGCTCCGCGGCCCTGAGCGTGACGAATCCCGCTACGAGGAATATGAATCCGATGTGCATCAGGATCAGGTAGTTCATCGCGGCCCGGCGCACCTCGCGGCGTTCGGCGTCGAAGAGGATGAGCACGAACGAGCTGACGGTCATCAGTTCCCACATGAACAGGAAGCCGAACGCTCCGCGGCACATGACCACGCCGATCATCGCGTAGTAGAGCAGCGAGAGGGCGGCATAGTGCAGTGAGAGCTGCGCGGGCGACTTCTTGCCGAGGTAGGGCCTGAGGTATCCCTGCGCGTAGATGAGCACGGCGATCACTGCGAGCGAGCAGATCAGCATGAACAGCGCCGAGAGCGGGTCGGTGGCGGCGTAACCGTCGCCGAAGACGGGGCTCGTGATGAGGGTCTCGATCTGGCCGTAGCCGCGCCCGAGTACCGCGATCGACTCGGCCAGGCAGCGCAGCGCGCCGATACCGGTCACCGCGAGCGTGAACGGCCCCTTGAGCCGGAGCGGGACGGCGAAGACCGCGAGCGAGAGTAAAGCCAGTATGAGTAATGTCTCTGCGAACATATGGCGAATTTATATTATGTGATAAGCCGCCCGGCGGCGACCTGGTTCCTGCAGGCTGTGCTGCCCGTAGTGCGTGTCCCTGGCAGGCGTTGTGGCCCGCTGCCGCCGTATAGCCCTGCCCGACGCCCGACACCCGGCGATGCGGCTTTGCTGCGGAGCGTTGCGCAATCCCGCACCGTGCAGGGGCCGCCGGACCGTCGGCCCGATGTTGCATCTCCCGGCTCCGTCGCTGCTGCTGTGCGTCAGTCGTTGAGCAGCGCCACATCGGCCACGGCCACCACGGCCGCCGTCTCGGTACGTAGCCGGCTTGCGCCCAGCGTGACGGGCAGGAAGCCGTTTGCGCGTGCAAAGTTAATCTCTTCGGGCGAAAAATCGCCTTCAGGACCGATCAAAACCAGCGTTTCACCTCCACGCGCGATGCGGTGGCGCAGGTGAACGCGCTCGCTCTCAAGATCATGGCAGTAGGCGATCAGTCGCGTGCCTCCGAACGGGCGGGCGATCAGTTCGCGCAGCGGGGTCGGTTCGTCGAGCACCGGGTGATAGGCTTTGAGCGACTGTTTGACGGCGCTTGTGATCACCTTCGCGGCCCGGTCGGTCTTGAGCGTACGACGTTCGGACCGGTCGCAAATTACCGGTACGATGCGGTCGACGCCGATCTCGGTGGCCTTTTCGAGGAACCACTCGAAGCGGTCGATGTTCTTCGTGGGGGCGACGGCCATCGTGAGGCTGTACGGGCGCCGGCCGTATCCGTGCTCGGCCGAGATCACGCGGACCGCGCAATGTTTGGGGTGGGCATCCGTTATTTCGGTGGTGTAGAGCGTGCCGCGGCCGTCGGTCAGGTGTATCAGCTCCCCGGGCTGCATGCGGAGCACCCGCACGCAGTGGCGTGACTCCTCCTCGTTCAGCGTGTAATGGTCCGAGCCGATGTCGGGCGTGTAAAATAATTGCATGTGGCCTGTCGGTTTATTACGCTTATATTGTTAACTTTGGGCAAAGTTACGAAACCCCTTTGCCAATTCAAAATCAACGCAGCCGAGTTATGAAGACCCGTTTGTCCATCGCGTTACCCATTCTGCTTATGACCCTGCTCAGTGCCTGTTCCGATAAGACGCCGGCCTTCAATCCGCTGCTGGCCGCGTGGGACACGCCTTTCGGCGTGCCGCCTTTCAAAGCGATCAAAACCGAACATTATAAGCCTGCGTTCGACGAGGCCATGCGCCGCCATGCGGCCGAGGTCGACTCGATCGTTTCAAACCCGGCCGAGCCGGATTTCAGGAATACGATCCTGGCCCTGGATAACAGCGGCGAGCTGCTTGAGCGCATCTCCAACGTATTTTTCATGCTCGCCTCGGCCGAGACCGACGATGCGATGCAGCGCGTCGAGGAGGAGGTTTCGCCGCTCATCACCCGTCATTACGACGCGATCATGCTCGACGGCCGCCTGTTCGGCCGCGTGAAGGCTGTCTATGACCGCCGCGCCCGGCTCGGTCTCGACAGCCTGCAGATGCGGCTCGTTGAGCGGACCTATAAGGACTTTGTGCGTGCCGGGGCCGCGCTGGCGCCGGAGCAGCAGGAGCGGTTGCGGCAGATCAACGAAGAGCTGGCCGTGCTCGGTGTCCGTTTCGGGCAGAACCTGCTGGCCGCCAACGATGACTTCATGCTTGAACTGAGCCGCGAGGAGCTTGAGGGGCTGCCCGAGAGCGTGCGGACGGCGGCAGCCCAGGAGGCCTCCCGGCGGGGCGTGCCGACGCGATGGGTGTTCACGCTGAGCAAGCCGAGCCTGATCCCGTTCCTCACCTATAGCGACCGCCGCGACCTGCGCGAGAAGCTCTATAAGGCCTACCTCGGGCGGTGCGATGGCGGCGAGTACGACAATAAGCCGGTCGTGAAGGAGATCGTGAGGCTGCGTGCCGAGCGGGCCCGGTTGCTCGGTTACGAGAGCCATGCGGCCTTCGTGACCGACGACGAGATGGCCGGGCCACCGGCCAATGCCTATGCCCTGCTCGACGAGCTGTGGGCCCCGGCGCTCGAGCGGGCGCAGGATGAGCTCGGGGAGATGCGGGGCATCAGGATGGGCGAAACGTCCGACAGTACGTTCGAGCCCTGGGACTGGTGGTACTATGCCGAGAAGCTCCGCAAGCGCCGGTACGACCTCGACGAGGAGATGCTGCGACCCTACTTTCCGCTCGACGGGGTGCGGGGCGGCGCGTTCTGGCTGGCCAACCGGTTGTACGGCGTGACGTTCCGCCCGGTTGCCGTGCCGCTCTACCACGACGGGTGCCAGGCCTACGAGGTGCTCGATGTCGACAACCGCCACCTCGGCATCCTCTATTTCGACTTCTATCCGCGGCCCGGCAAGGCCGGCGGGGCGTGGTGCGGCGAGTTTCGCACGCAGCGCTACGACGACAGCGTGCGCGTGGCTCCGGTGGTGAGCGTGGTGACCAACTTCACCCGCCCCACCAACTATGCGCAGGCCCAGTTGTCGCTTGACGAGGTCCGCACGCTGTTCCATGAGTTCGGCCATGCGCTGCACGCGCTCTTTGCCGATGTGCGGTATGCGGGGCTGGGCGGTGTCGAGCGCGATTTCGTCGAGCTGCCGTCGCAGATCATGGAGAACTGGGCCGTCGAGCCTGAGATGCTCAAACGCTATGCGTTCCATTACAGCACGAACGAGCCGATGCCCGACGCCTACATTGGGAAGATCGGGCGTAGCGCGCTGTTCAACCAGGGCTTCGCGACGACCGAGTACCTGGCGGCCGCCTATGCCGACCTCGATATTCACTCGCTCGCCGACAGTCTCCCGATGGGGGTGAACGAGTTCGAGCACGAGGCGCTGGTTCTGAAGCGGGGTCTTGTCCCGCAGATCGAGCCGCGTTACCATTACCCCTATTTCAGTCATATTTTCGACGGGGGCTACTCGGCTGGATATTATAGCTACATATGGGCCGAGGTGCTCGACAAGGATGCTTTTGCGGCATTCGTCGAGACGGGCGATATATTCAACCGGGATGTAGCGCGCGCGTTCCGCGAGCAGATCCTCTCGAAAGGCGGCACGGCCGACGGCATGACGCTTTACGAGCGGTTCCGGGGGCATGCGCCAAGTCGCGAGCCGCTGTTGCTGAGCCGGGGCCTGATCGAACGGCCTGTGCCCGATACGACGGCGGTTCGCCCGCAGGGCGGCGTATCGTACCCCGCAGACAGCGGCGCTGCTGTTCGGCCCGCAGCGTTGCCCGGGCCCGACAGGGCTCCGGGCCGGTCCGAGTGAAACGCCATTCTCGGCGTTATCCCGGTGCCCGGGTCCTGCTGCGATCCGATGCCGTGACCGGATGTCGAACGTCCGGAAGACCTTTTGTTTTATAACCCAACTTATATAATAAGAAATGAGTGATATGCGATTTCTGTTGACCTTGACACTGGCACTGCTGGCGTTCTCCGGTCTTCGCGCTGCCGATGCGCCCCGACCCGTTCATGTATTGTCCGCCGATCCCCGTGTTGCCTCCTCCGATGCCGCGCCCGCTTTGCCGGAGGATGCGTCCGGCGATATGTCCGTCGACGCCGCCTATGACGGTCGTTACGGCTGGCCTGTACAACGGGCCCCGAAGCGGGTGATCGTTTGCGACCTGCCTGCAGCTCAGGCCGAGGCCATGCTGCTCGAGTCGCTCTCGGGGCTGGCCGCTCAGGCGGTCAACGAAGGCCGCTTCGATGCGATGGTCTGGATCCGCGATCCGAGAAGCAGGGCCTATGCCCGTCATTTCGGCGAGGTCCTGCATCAGCTTGGTGTCTCCGATACGGTGCGCATGGGGCTCTGGGAGCTGGCCGACTACCTCAAAAAGCAACGTGTCGTCCGGGGTTATGTGCTCTACCGGCAGGACCCGTGGCAGGGGCCGCTCTATACGCGCCGTGAGGGGATCGACCTCTCGTCCAATGTGGCGACGGTCTATGCCGGGTTGATGCAGGGGGTACTGATCGAGGAGGGGCTCGAGGCCGAGGCCCGTCGGCACGGTCTGCGTCGCCTGAAAGACGCACGGGGCGAGAGTCCCGAGGCCTGTTTTGAGAAGAACCGGGATAAGCTGAACAATACGTCGGCGCTCAGTGTCGATCCGCAGGTGACTAATTGCCGCGACATTGCGATCGCCCAGCGGCTGCCGCTCTATTACGATACGGGTACGCTGGCCGAGCGCGTGCTCGAATGGGTGCGTCCGCTCTCGCCCATCCTCGGCTGGAACTGCGGCGACGAGGACGAGTATACCGGTGCGATCACGCGCTGGGGGCACTACAACACGGCGACCAACTGGTGCCGTAACCTGCCGCTGCTCTCGGCCGGAGCCGACCGTACCGATCTGATCCCGGCCCGCGAGATCGACCCGCGGACGATCGACTATGCCGATACTTCCGCCTTCCATGCCTATGTGATGAGCGACGGCGATAATATGCAGTGGACGATCGGGGCGTTCGTTGACAGTCCCCGTTACCTCGGTAACCCGCGGCGCGACTCGGTGGGGCTGAGCTGGACCACCTGTCCGGTCAACCTGTCGGTCATGGCGCCGTCGGTGTGGAACGAGATCGCGCGGGTGCAGCGCGACAATTTTTCGCTTATCGAATATGGCGGCGGCTATCAGTATCCCGACCAGTTCGCCGTGAACCGGCCCGACCGCGAGGCGTTGTTGCGCGAGTTCGCCCGGCGGCTCGACAGCCATTTCCGCCGGCTCGGCATCACGGTCTTCGGCTTTATCTGCAAAGACGTGTCGAGTCCCGAGGCGCAGCAGGCATTCCGTATCTATGCCGAGGAGATCGGCGGCCTGGCGGGTATGCTGGCCGTTCAATACTACCCTTACGAGCTTGACGGGTCGATCCTGTGGTTTCCCGGCCGCGACGGTGCCGATATTCCGGTGGTCACGGCGCGATACAGCCTGTGGAACGATGTCGACCCGGACCGTCCCCGTTGCGGGACGCCGGAGTATGTCTCGTCGCTCATCAACCGCGATGTGCTGGCGGCCGCCAAAGCGGGCGACCGGCAGCTGCAGTGGACGATCGTTCACGCGTGGTCGGACTTCGGGCGGTCGAGCCGGCTATGCCCCGCGCCGTCGGTCGGTTTCGATCCGGTCTGGGTGTCGTCCCGGCTTTTGTTGCCGCAGGTCAAGACCGTATCGGTCGCCGAATTGCTGTGGCGTATCCGGATGAAGTACCGGCCGGAGCAGACGCGTGAAGCGATCGCACGTTCGGTCCGCTGAGGGCGCGGCTCTGTGATCCCGAACGCCGGGCCATGACCGGGCGGCTTTCCGGGTGCGCCCGGCAGAGGGTTTTGAACGGCTGCGTGGCGGTTGCGGCAGGGTTTAGCACGGGAGTTGCAGTGATAACGGGAAAGAGATTAATCCTTTTA
>JAFQJK010000012.1 GCA_017415005.1 Rikenellaceae bacterium | reverse complement strand
CCTCGTCGCGGCCGATCACCGGGTCGAGCTTACCGCTGCGCGCCATCTCGTTGAGGTGTATGGCATACTTGCCGAGCGCGTCGAACGTCTGCTCCGCGGTCTGGCTGTCGATCGTACCGCCCTTGCGCAGCTCGCGGATAGCCGCCAGCAGCTCTTTCTCCGTTGCCCCGGCATCCTTGAGCAGCCGGCTCGCCTCCTTGCCGTCGGCGAGAAGGCCGAGCAGCAGGTGCTCGACCGAGGCGTACTTGTCGCCGAAATTCTTGGTGAAATCGACGGCCCGCTGGATCACTTTCGACGACTCGGGAGCAAAATACTGCTCGCCGCCGCTCACCTGCGGCAGTCGTCCGATCTCAGTGTCTACGTTCTGCCTGAGGGCCTTGAGGTTAGCGCCCACGCGCGTGAGTACGAACGAGGCCACGCTGCCCTCGTCGGCGATAATGGCGCTCAGGATGTGCACCGGTTCGACCGCCTGGTTGTTGCGGGAAGCCGCCAGGGCGAACGCGCTCTGCAGGGCTTCCTGCGCTTTAATGGTCAGTGTGTTGATGTTCATAATCGTATGTTATGTTTTTGATTGTTCGTCGTACGACCGGTTCGTGCAAAATTGCTGCCAACCCTGCCCGGATGAAAAAGTGACAGCCCGATGTGACAGAATGCGACATGCGGGTGACAAGGCGCGCCGCCCCGTGACACGGGGATGTGACGCTTTGACGCGAGGGCGCCGAATTTTGTCCCGGAGTGTCGTTGGCACCGCCTGAAAAATTGTTATCTTTGCATGCAACGGACCGGCACCTCGCCGGTGCGGTCCGCGCAGGAGACGACCACGACGTATGGAAAATTTTGTAGTATCGGCCCGTAAATACCGCCCGGCGACCTTTTCGTCGGTCGTGGGGCAACACCATATCACCTCGACGCTCAAGAACGCGATCAGCCGCAATCAGCTGGCCCACGCCTACCTGTTCTGCGGGCCGCGCGGCGTCGGGAAGACTACCTGCGCGCGTATTTTTGCCAAGGCGATCAACTGCCTCTCGCCGGTCGACTCGGAGGCCTGCGGCCAGTGCGAGTCGTGCCGGGCGTTCAACGAGGGCCGCTCGTTCAACATCCATGAGCTCGACGCAGCATCGAACAACTCGGTCGACGACATCCGAACGCTCACCGAGCAGGTGCGTATCCCGCCACAGATCGGCCGATACAGCGTCTACATCATCGACGAGGTGCACATGCTTTCGCTCGCGGCGTTCAACGCCTTCCTCAAGACGCTCGAGGAGCCGCCCGCACACGCGGTGTTCATCCTCGCCACGACCGAAAAACACAAGATCATCCCGACGATCCTGTCGCGTTGCCAGATCTTCGACTTCAACCGCATCAAGGTCGAGGACAGCGTGGCCTACCTGCGCCAGATCGCTGCCAACGAAGGCGTCACGGCCGACGACGAGTCGCTCAACCTGATCGCGCAAAAAGCCGACGGCGGCATGCGCGACGCCCTATCGATGTTCGACAAGGTCGTGTCGTTCTGCGGCAGCAACCTCGCCTTCAAGGAGGTCGCGCAGACGCTCAACGTGCTCGACTACGAGACCTACTTCAACGTCGTGCGGTGCATGCTCGCGGGCGACTATCCCGCCGCGCTGCTGCTGCTCGACGAGGTCCTGCGGCAGGGCTTCTCGATGCAGAACTTCCTCGCGGGCCTGAACGGCCACATGCGCGACCTGCTGATGTGCAAGAATCCGCAAACGGCCGGGCTGCTCGAAGTGACCGGGTCGCTGGCCGAACGGTACAGGGCGCAGGCGGCCGAATGTCCGGTCCCGCTGCTCTTCGAGTCGGTGAGCCTGCTCACGACGCTCGACCAGTCGCTCAGGACGGCGACCAACCAACGCCTGAACGTCGAACTGGGCCTGATGAAACTCTGCGGGCTCGGTCAAAAAAAAAATAACGACAACTTAGGCATCCCGCTGCCTCCGCTGCCCGGCGACGCCGGATGGCAGACAGGGGGCCCGGCAGCGGAGGCAACGCCAACACCCGGCAGCACGAGCGCTCCGACCCCCGGAAACACCGTAACACCGGCGCCAACGGCAACTCCCGGCAACACGGGCTGCGTCATGCCCGGAACGGGACACACCCTTTCTTTTGAAAACAGACCGGCCGCACAGCCGGCAGTCATGCCCGGCAACCATGCCGCGAAAGGCGCGCCGGACGGCAGAATGCCCGGCCGAACGGCGAACCCGCCGGGCGGAACAGTAGCAGGGACCGGCGCGGCACAACCGCTAACGGGGACACCGGCCCGCACGGCGGAAAGCCCGGAGAACGGAGGCACGGCAACGGCCGGTCCGACGGGAAGCCCGGGCAGCGCAACGAACGTCGCCGCCCATGCCGAGATGTCCGGAGCTGCGCCAGTAACCCCGGGCACAGGCGGCCCGGTACGCGGCGCAAGGCCGGCCGTCTCGATCTCGGGGACCTCGATCCTCTCGATCCTGAACGGGAACGCAGCAGCAGCAGCAGCCGAGGAAGAAGAAACAGGACCCGCCGCCGTAAGCGGGATCGACCCGGAAGCCGAGAGCAAGATGGCACGGAGCCGCGAAGCCTTCCTCCGAGCCATGCAGCAACAGCGGCCGCGGCTGGCGATGGCCTTCCACGATATGGAGATCCGGGGCAATGCGATCGCCATCAACGTGCCGAACGAGTCGCTGCACGATGAGATCATGCGCACCCGGACCGAGATATTGGGACTGATGACCGAGGTGGCCGGCGTGTGCGGCGAGATCGGACTCGACATCCGGGTCGTGGCCGACACGGGTCCGCGCAAGCCGATCAAGGTGGAAGACCGGTTGCGGTTCCTCGTCGAAAAGAACCCCGAGCTGATCAACCTGAAAAAAGAGCTCGATCTCGACATCGAATAACAGCGCCGGTCGAAAGCAGGCATGCACTGTACGGCCTGCACGACACATATGGCAGAGGGGCCATCCCGCGGGATGGCCCCTCTGTTGTTTTACATCCGTACGAAAATCCCCCCGGGACGCGACGTTCCAGACGGTTAGCGGCGAACGGCCGCCACATTCCGGCAAAACCGAGGAAGGGGCGGGAGCCGGGACACGCGGACCGGCTACAGGCTCGCGCAGGAGCGGACAGACAGGGATTCCGGCTCCCTCAGGTCCGATAGAATGGAATAAGGGCGGTCACGGCGGGACCGGCCGGCATCTCAATGGCGACGGAGCGGCCCTGAAAAGAGGTTGGTATCAGGCAACGGGAATGAGGCAGGCGTCGGGGAAAGACCCGACACTGCGCACGAACAGGCGCGAAAGAACGCCGGAAGGCAGCCGGCAGCCGGCATGGAACAGCGTACGGCCGGCCGGGAAACCGCCGCCCAACCATCGGGGAGCCTGCGGAGAAGGGGAAATGCCGGCTGCCGCGGTATCGTGCGGACCGCTCAAAACGTACCGGCGGCGGCCGTCGATCTCTATCACACGGCAGTTGATACGGGCCGAGGAACCGTAAGCGACGATCACACAGCCGGTATCTTCGCATCCGAACGTCTCGTAGCGCACTTCGTCGCGGGCGATCCGTTCGTACCTGGTATGCAGCTTATGGTTGAACGCCGCCCGTGCTAACGGGCCGACGGGAAAATACCGATCCGCGAGAGGTAATGCTCGAAATCCTCCTTCAGCTTGCGATAGAGGAAGCACTCCTTGTAGTTCTCATTGTCGAGCAGGATCTCGCGCACGTTGCGCAGCGTATTGTTATAATTGCTCAGCTCGTTGCGCATCACCACGCCGCGGCGCGAGCTGGCCGCGATCTTGTCGTTGGTCATCTGCCTGAGCCGCTCGCAGACAGCGTGCAGCATGACGATCACCACATTGTCCATCAGCGTGTGGCCCTGCATGAAAAGGTAGACGTTGTCGGGACGCACGCCCTTGTCATGCAGCGTCGAGGCGAACTCGCTGATCTCGCGGATCCAGCTCTCGTTGGCACCGCTCAGGTGCGAAAGGCGCTTGTCGACCTGGCGGCGAAGCCATGCCAGCGTATTCTCGCCGTTGTTCTCCAGATCGAGGTAGTTGAGCTTGACGCTGCTCCGGAAATCGATCAGCGTAAAGGTCCACTCCGAATGCTTGAGCGCCGAAAAGGCGAACCACAGGAAAAGCGGATAGATGATCTGCGAGTACTCGGCCATGAAACGCTCGAAATCGAAAATATCGGTATCGTTTTTGGTAGCCTTGACACAGACCTTGTGCAGCGAGGGCGGATAGCAGAGGTAATTCTCGGTCGCGTAGGCGTAAGTATGGAAAACGTAGGGCGACTCGTTGATCAGGCGCGACTGCTCGGTCGAGCCGTTGAACAGGTAGTCGAAGTCGCTGTCGACGCACAGCAGCAGGTCGGGACTGCTGTCGGGGACCATCTGCAGGATCACCTTCTTGCCCTTGGCCAGATCCTCGCGGGGCGGGACGCTGATCTCGAAGCGTATCTTCTCCGACTCGTAATCGTCGAGGATGCCGCGCCAGAAGGCCACGTCCTCGTAACCCTCGACATAGACCTGCACGATCCGGCAGCCGGGACGCACGATACGCGGCGTCTCGAGCGAACGGGCCGCGGCCTCGGCAGCCATCCGGGATTTCTGTTTCTTCTTCATACGCGCTCGGACGAAGATAGCGATTTTCCTCCGGTTTCCACCGCCTCCGGATCCGAAACCGGCAAAAAAGAACAGATACACGGCGCCGCAGGGCGCGCAGAACCGGCCGAATCGCCAAATTTTGTTACCTTTGCCCGAACCCGGCATGACAGGCCCCGCGGGCCTGCGGCCGGACGGCGCAATCAAACCGCAGCGACCATGAGCAACAACGACTGGAAAGCACGACTCAACGTGGTCTACTCGACCAATCCCGACTTCAATTACGAAACGGACGGCGAAGAGCAACAGCAGACCCTGCCCCCGGCGCAGCAGGATCTGCGCGTATGGCTCGGCCGCAAGCAGCGCGCAGGCAAGACCGTGACCCTCGTCAAGGGCTTCGCCGGCAGCGACGAAGACCTCCGCGAGCTCGCCAGCCTGCTCAAGGGCAAGTGCGGGGTGGGCGGCTCGGCCAAAGAGGGCGAGATCATCATCCAGGGCGACTTCCGCGACCGGGTGGTCGACATTCTCTGCAAGGCCGGATACAAAGCCAAAAAAGCGGGAGCCTGACCATGACGCGGCGCCTGGCAACCCTTCTGCTGTGGTGCGCGGCACTCGTGCTGTGCCAGGAGGCGCACGGGCAGTACTACGACCAGGGGCGCTCGCCCGCATCGGTCCGCTGGCGCACGATCAAGACCCGGTACAACAAGTTGCTCTTTCCCGACTATTTCGAGGGAAACGCCCTCAAGGCGATGCGCTACCTCGACACGCTGCGCCCGGTCATCAGCCACGGCTTCGCACGCGGGCCGCTACGCACGCCCGTCGTGCTTCAGACACAGAACCTGCGGTCGAACGGACTGATGATGCTCGCCCCCAAGCGGATGGAGCTCATCGTCGCACCCAGCCTCCAGACCGAGGCCACCCCCTGGCTCAAGCAGCTCACCGCACACGAGTACCGCCACGCCGTGCAGTACAACGCCGTTAACCGCGGGACGATCAGAGTCCTCAGCTGGCTGCTCGGCCAGCAGGGATTACTGGTGGGCGTCGGGCTCATGCCGATCTGGATGCTCGAAGGCGACGCCACGCTGGCCGAAACACAGCTCACCTCGTTCGGGCGCGCCCTCCAGCCCTCGTTCACGCTCGAATACCGCGCCTACCTCGACGGCGACGGCAAGATGTTCAAGACCGATAAATGGTTCTGCGGATCGTACAAGGACTTCATCCCCGACCACTACCAGCTCGGATACCAGCTCGTGGCCTGGTCGTACGAGAGATACGGCCCCGACATCTGGGACCGGGTGGCACGCTACACGGCCAACTACCCGTTCACGCTGTTCACCACTTCGATCGCGCTGCGCAAATACTACAAAACGTCGGTCGGGACACTGCTGCGCGAGTCGTTCGGCGACCTGCGACGCTACTGGAACAGCCTGCCGCAACTCCAGAACAGCGGGACACTGATCGACATCCCGGCGAGGTGCTATACCACATACGCCAACCCGGTGGCAGCCAACGACTCGACGATCATAGCGCTCAAGAGCGACTTCGACCGCTTCTCGCGGCTCGTGGCGATCGACACGAGGACCCGGAAGGAGCGTATGATACGGCACACAGGCATTGTCAGCACGCAGCCTGCGCTCCGCGACAGCACGCTTTACTGGAGCGAGTTCCGCGCCAGCACGCTTTGGGCCCAGCGGGTCAACTCGCAGGTCGTGAGCCTCGACCTGCGCACCGGACGGATGCGCGCCGACCGGCGCCTGCGCACCGCCCTCTACCCGACGCCGCTGCCCGACGGCACGCTCGCCACGGTCAACTACCGCTACGACGGCAGCTACTTCCTCGACGTGAGCGGCGTGCAGCACGACTTCCCCGACTCGATCTCCGTCCACGGGCTGGCCTACGACGAGCGGACCGCGACGCTCGCCTTCATCGGGCTGAGCGACGCGGGCATGTGGTTCGGCGCCATCGACCGACGGACCGGAGCCATACGGCCCATCACGCGCCCCTCGCGCGTGACGGTCTATAACCTGCGGGCCGGAGACGGACGGCTCTACTTCAACTCGATCCAGTCGGGACGCGACGAGATCCACCAATACGACCTGGCCACCGGGCAGGAATACCGCATCTCGACATCGAGATACGGCTCGGTGGGCCCGTCGGTGGCCGTGAACGACACGATCGCCTTCACGACCTACACCCGCGAGGGCTACCGCCTGGCCCGGCAGCGGATTGACACGGCCGCGCTCGAACCGGTGAACTGGAGCGAGCTGCCGCGCAATGTGGTAAACCCGCCGCGCCGGCAGTGGAACCTGATGAACATAGACACGATCGACGTCTCGGACAGGCCCGAGGGTACCCGCATCCGCAAGTACCGCAAAGGACTCAACCAGGTCAACGTACACAGCTGGATGCCGGTGAGCTTCAACCCGTTCAGCATCCGGGGAGAACAGTCGGTCAACCTCAACTGGGGCGTGACGGCCATGTCGCAGAACCTGCTCAGCAGCACGACGATGTACGCCAACTACGCCCACACGAAGCGGGGGCACCTCGGCCGGCTGGCCATCCAGTACAACGAGTGGGCCCCGAAGATCGAGCTGAGCACCGAGCTCGGCGGCGGCAGGCAGCTCGTCTACCGCGACAACAACCTGCGCCCGCTGCCCGACGGCCGAAAGGCCTATTTCAAGGTCAGCGGCCTCGTCTACCTGCCGCTCACCCTCTCGTCGGGATACCACATGCGGACCCTCATCCCGCAGATCCAGATGAGCCACTACAACGCCCGGGTCTACGACCCGGACCGGCAGCGGTACCGGCACGGCCTGCAGCAGATGATCGCAGCGGTGCAGTTCAGCGATAACGTGCGGATGGCCACGCGCGACTACCTGCCGCGTTGGGGCTACTACGTCAAGGCGGTGATGGCCTCGGCGCCGTTCAACGGCGACTTCGGGACGATCTGGGGCGGAATGGGGCGCATGTACCTCCCGGGCATCGGGCCCCAGCACAGCATCACGCTGCGCGGCGCGTTCCAGTACCAGACCGGCGGCAGCATGCACCTCCGCTACAAAGACGTCTTCCCGCGCGGGGCCGAATACGAGTTCGCTGCGCAGCGATACGGCGCCTTCTCGGCCGATTACCAGCTCCCCGTATGGTGTCCCGACGGGGGATGGAACGGCATCATCTACTTCAAGCGCATCCGCACCAATTTCTTCTTCGATTATGCCCGCTACCGCCGCTTCGACCGTCAGGGCCACGTCTCGCTCAACTCGTACGGCGGCTCGCTGATCCTCGATGTCAACCCGGTGCGCCTGCCCGCCGCCTCGACCATCACGCTCACGCTGTCGGTCTACAAGCCGAGCGACCGCCGGGGCTGCATGTTCGACGCCGGGTTCTCGGTGCCGTTCTGACGCCGCGAACCGGCGCCCGGGAGTAATAAGACGCCACGCCACCCGTTTAAGGGTAATGAGGAGCGGTGCCGGATTTACCGGCGAACGATACGGCTTTCAAATAAATATCGTACATTTGCGGAAGAATTCCGGAGGCTAAATGAAAAGCAAACTCGTCAAAAAACTGGAGACCCCGAAAGCGGTCAAGTGGTTCTGGATCATCATCACCGCGCCCTTCGCGCTGCTGATCCTGCTGCTGCTGCTCACAGGCATCGGCCTGTTCGGCAAGCTGCCCTCGTTCGAGGAGCTCGAAAACCCCAAAAGCAACATATCGACCGAGATCTACTCGGAAGACGGCGAGATGATCGGTAGCTTCTTCGTACAGAACCGCTCGTACGTCGACTACGACGAGCTCTCGCCCAACCTCGTGGCCGCGCTCGTGGCCACCGAGGACATGCGTTTCTACTCGCACTCGGGCATCGACTTTATCTCGCTGGCCCGCGTGGCCTTCAAGACCCTCGCACTCGGCAACCGCAGCCAGGGCGGTGGCAGCACGATCACCCAACAGCTGGCCAAGAACCTGTTCCCGCGCGACACGGCCGTCTACTCGAACGCTTTCTCGCGCAACAGCAAGCTGGTGATCTCGAAGCTCAAGGAGTGGATCACGGCCGTCAAGCTCGAATACAACTACACGAAAGAGGAGATCATCGCGATGTACCTCAACATCGTGCCGTACGGCAGCAATGCATACGGCATCAAGTCGGCGGCGCGCACCTTCTTCAACAAGACCCCGGCCGAGCTCTCGATCGAGGAGGCCGCCATGCTCGTGGGCGTGGTCAACGCCCCGACGCGGTACAGCCCCAAACGGAACCCCGAGAACGCACTACGACGGCGCAACACGGTGCTCGACCGCATGCGGCAGAGCGACTTCATAGGCCGGGCCACCTACGACTCGGTGGCCCGGAAACCCATTGTGCTCGACTACCATCCCGTGTCGCACAACGAGGGTAGCGGCACTTACTTCCGCGAGATGCTGCGCCAGGTGATGAACGCCCCGAAGCCCAAACGGTCGCAGTTCAACAACGACTGGGACTACGAGCAGGAGCTCGACCGGTGGGAGAACAACCCGATATACGGCTGGTGCGAGAAAAATACCAAGGCCGACGGGACGCCCTATAACCTGTACCGCGACGGCCTGAAGATCTACACGACGCTCAACGCTACGATGCAGCGCTACGCCGAGGAGGCCCTCGTGACGCATATGAGCGAGACGATCCAGCCTAAGATGGACGCGCAGGTCAAGCGGTACAAACGCCTCTATTACGACGTGGACCAGGCTGCCATCGACCGCTCGATCCGCAACGCGATGCGCTACTCGGACCGTTACCGCAACCTCAAGAACCAGGGTGCCACGGAGGAGGAGATCGCCCGGAGCTTCGACACCCCCGTCGAAATGCGCGTGTTCAGCTATAAGGGAGACAGGGACACGGTGATGACCCCGCGCGACTCGATCCTCTACCACAAGCAGATCATGCGGGCCGCATTCATGGCCATGGACCCGATGACGGGATACGTCAAAGCCTATGTCGGCGGCCCGAACTTCCGCTACTTCAAGTACGACATGGTCAAGCAGGGCAAGCGGCAGGTCGGATCGACGATCAAGCCGCTCATCTATACTTTCGCCATCGACCAGCTCGGCTTCACGCCATGCACGATGGTACCCAACCTGCAGGTCACGATCGAGTCGTACGCCGGGGATGCCTGGACTCCCAAGGAGGCCAGCAAGGTCGAGTACGACGGAGTGCTCCACCCGCTCAAATGGGGCCTCGCGCGCAGCCGCAACAACTACTCGGCCTGGATCATGAAGCAGGCCAAGCAGCCGCAGGCCGTGGCTGACTTCATCCACCGTTTCGGCATCCGCAGCTATATCGACCCGGTCTACGCGCTCTGCCTCGGCACGCCCGACTTCAGCCTGTTCGAGATGGTGGGCGCGTACGGCACGTTCGTTAACCGCGGCGTGCACACCGAGCCGATCTTCGTGACCCGGATCGAGGACAGGCAGGGCAATGTGCTGGCCTCGTTCACCCCGCAGACCTCGGACGTGATCAGCGAGCAAACGGCATACACGATGCTCGGTATGCTGCAGAACGTCGTCACGTCGGGCACGGCCGGCCGCCTGAAGTGGATGTACGGATTCGACGGCGAGATCGGCGGCAAGACCGGAACCTCGCAGAAGAACGCCGACGGCTGGTTCATGGGCGTCACGCCCAAGCTCGTGGCCGGAGCCTGGATGGGCGGTGAGGACCCCAGCATCCGGTTCCTCGCAGGCGGTGAGGGCGCTGCCGTGGCCCTGCCGATCTTCGGCGGATTCATGAAACGGGTCTATGCCGACCCGAGGCTCGGGATCAAAAAGACCGACCTCTTCCCCCGTCCGGCCGGCGCCGTCAGCTACGACTGCGACGAGCAGAACACCGGGAGCGGCGCCCAGGAGACCTATAACGATTACGATGAGTTCTTCAACTAAACGGATTTTTGCACCGCGGCACAAAAAAGATAAGTTTCCAACAGAATGATATATTTTATATTGTTTTGTCTAATTTTGACCCGAATTAATTGATGATCTAACATGAAAATTGCGATTGTAGGCGCCAGCGGCGCTGTCGGCCAGGAGTTCCTGCGTGTACTCGAAGAACGTGATTTCCCGATGGACGAGCTGCTGCTCTTCGGTTCGGAGCGCAGCGCGGGACGCAAATATAAGTTCCGCGGCAAGGAGATCGCCGTGAAGCTGTTGCAGCACAACGACGACTTCAAGGGCGTGGATATCGCCTTCACGTCGGCCGGCGCCGGCACCTCGAAAGAGTTTGCCGGGACGATCACCAAGCACGGCGCGATCATGATCGACAACTCGAGCGCCTTCCGCATGGACGAGGATGTGCCCCTGGTCGTCCCCGAAGTGAACGCCAAGGACGCCGTCAATCCGCCGCGCGGCATCATCGCCAATCCCAACTGCACGACGATCCAGATGGTCGTGGCGCTGCAGGCCATCGAGCGCGTGTCGCACATCAAGCGCGTGCACGTATCGACCTACCAGGCGGCCAGCGGTGCCGGGGCATCGGCCATGGCCGAGCTCGAGGAGCAATATGCCCAGCTGTGCCGCGGCGAGAAGCCGACGGTCGAGAAGTTCGCTTACCAGCTGGCCTATAACGTGATCCCGCACGTTGACGTGTTTACCGACAACGGCTACACGAAGGAGGAGATGAAGATGTACAACGAGACGCGCAAGATCATGCACTCGGACATCGAAGTGAGCGCCACCTGCGTGCGCGTACCGGTGATGCGCGCCCACTCGGAGAGCATCTGGGTCGAGACGGAGCGTCCGGTCAGCGTGGCCGAGGCCCACAAGGCTTTCTGCTCGGCCGAGGGCGTCGTGCTGATGGACAACCCGGCCGAAAAGCGCTACCCGATGCCGCTTTTCCTCGCCGGAGAGGACCCCGTGTACGTGGGCCGCATCCGCAAGGACCTCTCGAACCCCCACGGACTCACGTTCTGGTGCGTCAGCGACCAGATCAAGAAAGGCGCAGCCCTCAACGCGGTACAGATCGCCGAGTACCTGATCCGCAACGGTCATGTGAAATAAAGGACCGGCAAAGGCCGATCCCGGGAAGCCGGGCCAGCGAAT
>JAFQJK010000011.1 GCA_017415005.1 Rikenellaceae bacterium | reverse complement strand
TTATGATACCCGTCCGGCCCCGATCGAGGCTGTGGGCGACGGGTCGCACCGCTACCGCTGGGCGATCGGGGAAACGGCGATGCCCGGCGTGACTGACGGACAACCGGGCATCGCACAGTGGGCCTGCCATGAAGTGACGGTTTGGGGCCGGCTCGACCCCGACACGATCCTGCGCGCGGCCATTGCGGCCCGTTGGGGCACCGATGCCGAGGCAAAGCTCCTGAACGACTTCAATGCCGCACAGATCGGTCTGTTCGGCAGCGCCAAAAGCGCAGAGGCCGCAAAGTATATCGACCGTTACAAGGAGTTCCTCGACGAACGAAAAGCTTTGAAAGAACAGGTGGAAAACGACTGGGCTGCATATGCAGGGGCCGGTTGTGCGCCGGATAAGGCGTAGGCCGGTCGGAACGGGAGAGGACGGCACAGCGCGTTGCCGGAGGCTGCCAGTAGTTGGCAGTGAACGATCAACGGCGGTTCCCCATGTGGGGAGCCGCCGTTGGTGCGATCAGGGATACCGGGCGTATCGGCCGGTTACAACAGGTCGATGGGCCTGCCGGTGCGCCAGGCGATGATGTCGATCGCGCCGGTCCGGAACTCGTTCCTCGGGGGGCGCCAGCCGGAGACTCCGTACGGTTGCCGATGTCGCCCGTGTTGGCGGCAAAGCGATCGGTTACGTCGGCTTTGCCGCCCTTAAGGCCACCGTCGGCCGGCAGGTATATGGCCGGCAGGCGGTTGGACTGAGCTGCGGGACATCCTGCTAACGGTTGACCACAGGGCTTCCGGGTTGCCCGGGCCCCTCGGTAAGGGCCTTCGTTGCGGACCGGCGTTGTAGACGAACGGGATACGGTACTGTTGTGCAACGTCCCGGGCCTCCGATATTCATCGGGTGCCCGGGACGGTTGCCGGCAACAGCGGCACTGCCGCTGTTATGGAACTGTATTTAATGGCATGTTACTGGTCGGAACTACCACGTGATCTTGTCTGCCGCGGCACCCTGGGCGTTGGCGGCGTCCTGCGTAGGGGTCGTCAGGTACCAGTCGCCGGTCCCGTCAGGGTATCGGGCGTACGACTGGCCGTTCGTCTCGCCGTTGTACTTCGGCTTCTCCCCCCAGGTTTCGCTGCCGTCGTTCATCAGGTTCTTGAAGACGTCGATGCTGGTGGTGCCGTCGGGGGCGAAGAGCTCGATCTTGACCGATTTCTTGGCCGAGAGGCCGCTTGTGAACCCGGTCTCGTACGAGGGCTGATCGGCGAGCAAAAGCAGGAAGCCGTGGGCCGCGATCGTCGTTCCCGCAGGGGCGACGTACACGGCAGCCGATTTGCCGTCCTTGCGGATGATCACGCCCGCGATGTCGAGCGCTTGGTCGCTTTTATTGTACAGCTCGATATATTTGGGATCGTTGCCGTTGAGCTCGTTCAGTACGAGGCTTGCGGCAAGCTCCGAATAGTCGGGACCCGGTTCCGGCTCGCTGCCGTCGTTGGATGCGCCGGGGGTCGGGGCGGTCATGACCTTCCACCCGCCGGTGGCGTTGGGTACGCGTGCATAACTGCCGCCCAGCGCATGTCCGCGCTCGCCGTTGACCCCGTTTTGGTCCAGGATACCCGTGCCGGCGGCGATGTCGGCCATCTGGTCGAACTTGTCGATGGTCACGTTGCCCGAGGGGCTCATCAGCGCGATGGCGACCGGTTTCGTGTTGGATATCTTGGCATCGAGCTCGCCTGCGTTTTTACGCAGCACGAGGTATGCGCCCGCTGCCAGCGAAGTTCCTTCGGGAGCGGCATAGATCGTTTCGGTGACGTTGTTCTCGTCGGTCTTGAAGATTTGGACGCCCGAGAGGTCGACCATCACGGACGAGGTGTTGAGGATCTCGACCCAGTCGTCGGCGTCGTCGACAGCCGATCCGCCGCAGATTTCGTTGAGTACGATCCCTGTGTAGTCGCCGTCGGGGATGGTCGGTCCGACCGGCTCTTCGTCGCGGTTGGCGGCGCCGGGCGTGCAACTCCGTACGACGCTCCACGCCCCGATGCCGTTGGGCATGCGGGCATAACTGCCGCCGGTGGCGTGGCTCGCGTCGGTGCCGAGGTCGGCGTCGCGGTCGAAGTCGTCGATCGTGGCGCCCGACGGGGAGAGCAGCGCGATACCCACCTGCTTGCTGTTCGAGATGCCGACCGTGAAGTCGCCGTCGAGCTGGTTGAGCACTTCATAGGTCCCGGCTGCGATCGTCGCGCCTGCGGGGAAGGTGTAGAACACCTCGCTTACGCCCTCTTCGTCGATTTTCTCGAGCTGAACGCCGCTGAGGTCGATCGTGCGGGTCGTGGTGTTGAGGATCTCGATCCAGTCGTTGTCGGGATTCTGTTTGCCGCAGATCTCGTTCAGGACGAGACCCGTGTAGTCTTCGTTTGCCGGAGGAGGCGTGCCGCCTTCCTTGTCATCTTTGCAGGCTGTCATTACGAGCAGCCCGGCCAGGACTGCGAGGGCCAGTTTTTTGATCTTCATGGTTTTCTCAGTTATAGTAGGTTAGAATGAAGCGAGCAGGGGCATCCGAAGGATGCTGGGATGGGCGCCCGGCGGGGTGCGCCGTCATGAGCGCTTTGCCGCTTTGGGTGATGTGGCCTTTATCGTCCGCGTATTTGTCGTTGTCCATGGTAAACGTAGTTGAATCCGATGGGGGTGTTCCGCACGGGATACCCGTTGAGCGAGGCCGAGTGACCGGCGGCCTTGCAGCCCGTGATACCAGCCGGGGCGTCGGGGATACCGTTCTGATTCACGGTGCCCATGCGGCCCTCGGGTCCTGGGCTGCAGCCCGTACGCCGTACGTCCATCGGTCCGGACCCGGTGTCGTCCGGCGCGCAGCGCCTGTTCTGGCGGGGTGCGTGTACGATGCCGGGCTCACCATTTGTCAAATGTAGCATTTTTCAGCGATTTTCGTTCGTTGTTCTGCTTTTTATGGCGTGAAAATATACTTGCCGTAAATCAGCCGTTTGGCGTGGCGGAGCGCCCGTTAGACGCCCGTTGTGACATAAATGACTGATATTGGCGATATCGGCCCGGTCGGCACGATGGCGGTCGATGCGGCTTCCGGAAGGAGGTGCGGAACCCGGCGAGCCGGTTTGGCCCCGGTCGTATAACCTCCGATATGTAGCGCATGTCGTCGTGCAGGATGGGGGTGCGTGCGGCGCGGCCTGCGGATCCGTGTCCGTCGCTGCCGCGGTTCGTCTCTTTCTGGACGATGCCGTCCTCGTGACCCGGTGCGTTGCCCGATACCCTCCAATGGGCCCCCTGCCGGTAGCGTCGGTGCCGATCCGGCGGCGGCCGCCGGATATCCCGACAGGCGGGCATCGTCCGTTGCATGTCGACCGGTGAGCGCGAGCCGGTGGGCCGCGCCATGCTCATCGGCTCCTTGACGTTGCCGGCCTTGGGCGGTCGGGGGGGCGGTCGTCGGGATCCGTGGTGTGAAGGATTGGTCTCCGGTTTACCCGGTTCTTGGGCCATGATCCACGGCTTTTGTTGCCGTTCGGCCGTGCAGGTATGTAAGCGGTCGGTAGCATGCAGGTCGTTCCGTGAAAATTATTTTGCGCGGCCCGGTGCGATCGGTCAAAAAATGTTACATTTGTTGCATGGGATCGCTCCTGTTTTAAGAAAGTGCTTTATGAACGGATTTACCCTGGTGGGAATCATGATGATAGCGGCCAGCCTGGTCTTCGCGTGGATCGTGCGGAGACGGTTCCGCCGCGCGGCCGGCGATGGACTGGACGATCTGGCCGGGCAGATCCTCGCGTCGGTTCCCGATCGGATCTTTATTATCGACGAGCGGTTCCGCGTCCGCCGGGTCTATAATCCCGATGCGGCCGGGCTGTCGGCTCCCGTCTCCTTGCGGGTCGGTCGCAGCCTCGGGGATTGTGTCGAGCCGGCCGGTCTCGACGGCTTGCTTGACAGTGTCCGCGAGGCGTTGGCCACCGGCCGGGTGACCGTGGCCGAGTATGCGGTCCGGCACGGCGGCCGTCTGGTCTACTTCGAGTCCCGCTGCAAGCGGATCCGCGAGGGCTTGGTCGCCTGCTTTGAGCGCGACATTACGGGGTACCGCCTGCGTGACGAGGCGATCCGCCAGAACGAGCAACTGTTGAACACCGTGCTCGACAATATGCCGGTTCCGATGATGATCAAGGATATCGATGCGGGGTTGAAGTATGTTTTCTGGAATAAACGATGCGAGGAGCTGGGCGGCTATACGCGCGATCAGGTGCTGGGCAAGACCGACCTTGAGATTTACGGTGCGGAGCGGGGAGGCAGGTACCGCGCGATCGACGAGCAGCTGATCGCGGCCGGCGGTAATTTCCGCCGGCAGGAGATCTTTGTGACGCCCGACGGGCAGCGCTACGTCTCGATCGTCGATAAGCATGTCGTGTCGAACCGTTTCCATCACTGGCTGATGGTCAGCCGGTGGGACGTCACCGATATCGTCACGGTCCAGGAGGAGCTCCAGGAGGCCAACCGACAACTGCGCCTGGCCTTTGCGGCGACCCGAACCGTGCCGATCGTATGGGATCTGGCCACCGATATGGTGTCGCTCCGGTTCCTTGAGTTTCGCGACGAGAATCCGGGCAACTTCACCGAGCGCGATGCGATCACTTCGGCCGAGGTGCTCGCCAATGTGCATCCCGACGACCGCGAGCGGGTGACGCAGATGATCTCGGCCGTGCGCGAGGGTACGCTCGAATCGGCCCATTGCGAGGTGCGGTACGATGTTTCCGGCCATTACGACACCTACTTCGACCTGTATATCGCGGTCGACCGCAAGGATAGCGACGGGGTGCCCGAGCGGGTGATCGGTACGATGTGCAACATTACCGAACGCAAGCAGTCCGAGCAGCGGCTGATCGATGCGCTCAGGCAGGCCGCCGACATGCAGCGCAGGAACCAGCTGATCCTTGACCACACCAATAGCGGACTGGTTTATCTCGATACCGACTATGTGGTGCAGTGGGAGAACCTGACCAAGTACTCCGATCATCCGTTGGCCGAACGCTACCGGCCCGGGGTCTGCTGCTACCGCCAGGTGATGGGGCAGGACCGGCCGTGCCCGGGATGTGTGGCCCGGCGTGCGATCGAGACCGGGCAGATCGAGACCAAGGAGGTCGCCTTTGCCGACAGCGGATCGGTGGTCGAGATCACCGCGACGCCTGTTTTCGATGCCGGACAGCCCGACAGGGTCGGCGGCGTGGTGCTCAAGTACGAGGATATCACGGCACGCCGCAAGGCCGCCGAAGAGCTCCGCAAGGCCAAGGAGGCCGCCGAGCAGTCCGACCGGCTCAAGTCGTTGTTCCTGTCCAATATGAGCCATGAGATCCGCACGCCGCTCAACGCCATCCTCGGGTTCAGCGAGCTGTTGGCCCAGACCGACGATCCGGCTGAGAGGCGCGAATATATGGAGGTGGTGAGCCGCAACAACGAGCTGCTGTTGCAGCTGATCAACGATATCCTCGACCTGTCGAAGATCGAGGCCAATACGCTGGAGTTTGTCTATAGCGATGTCGATGTGAACGGTATCCTGCGCAACCTGGAGATGAGCAGCCGCGCCAAGATGAACAATCCCGGGGTCGAGATCACGTTCGTGTGTCCCGGGGGCGACTGTATCGTGTACACCGACCAGAACCGCCTGATGCAGGTGATCTCCAACCTGGTGGGCAATGCGATGAAGTTCACCTCGCAGGGCTCGATCCGTTTCGGCTACGAGCGCCGGGACGGTATGCTGCGCTTTTTTGTTCAGGATACGGGGCGCGGTATCCCCGAGGCGCAGCGCGCCGACGTGTTCAAACGCTTCGTCAAGCTCGACGCCTTTACCAGCGGGACGGGCCTGGGGCTGGCTATCTGCCAGAATATCGTCCACAAGCTCGGCGGCGAGATCGGCGTCGAGTCGGAGGAGGGCCGCGGTTCGACATTCTGGTTCACGCTGCCGCTCAGTCGGGTCGGGTAGTCTGGCGTCCCGGTCAATGCTTTATGGCCGCTGCGGACCCGCTCGGGTCCGCAGCTTCTTTATCCAGGCCACAGTCGCTTGCGGGACAGGCTGTGCAGTCCGTCCGGTCGGCCCGGTGTATTTTCCTCGGGTTTTCTGAGGTAGTGACGGATTGTTTCCGTATCTTTGCGGCCGAATTAACATGCAATACCGATGAGATTTGACGAACTCGAACTGAATGAGGATGTCCGGGCAGGCCTCGACGCGATGAACTTCGTGGAAACGACCCCCGTACAGGAACAAACCATACCCGTGATCATGCAGGGCCGCGACCTGATCGGCTGCGCGCAGACCGGCACCGGCAAGACGGCCGCCTACATCCTGCCGCTGCTCGACAAGCTGGCACGCGAGGGTAACCCTGATAACGTGGTCAGGTCGCTTATCGTGGTTCCCACGCGTGAGCTGGCCCAGCAGATCGACATCCAGTTCCAGGGTTTCTCGTACTTCCTGCCCGTATCGACCACGGTGGTCTACGGCGGAGGCGACGGGATCGACTGGTCGTTCCAGAAGCTGGGCATGCTGCAGGGGTCCGACATCGTGATCGCCACGCCCGGGCGCCTGCTGGCCCATATCGCTCATAGCGGCATCGATCTCAAGCACGTCGAGTATTTCGTGCTCGACGAGGCCGACCGGATGCTCGACATGGGTTTTTTCGGCGATATCATGCAGATCGTCGCCGAGTTGTCCAAGGAGCGTCAGACCATTATGTTCTCGGCGACGCTGCCGCCCAAGATCCGCGAGCTGGCCAAGCAGATCCTGCACGATCCGGCCGAGATCAGCATTGCCGTGTCGAAGCCCAACGAGGCGATCGACCAGTCGGCCTATGTGCTTTACGAGAATCAGAAGATGGAGCTGATCCGCGAACTGTTCAGCACGCCCCGCCAGACCAAGACGATCATCTTCTCGTCGTCGAAGCTCAAGGTCAAGGAGCTGGCGCACGCCTTCAAGCGTATGAAGCTCAATGTGGCGGCCATGCACTCCGACCTCGAGCAGGAGAAGCGCGAGGAGGTGATGCTCGACTTCAAGAACGGCAAGATCGACATCCTCGTGGCGACCGACATCGTGGCGCGGGGGATCGATATCGAGGATATCGGCACGGTGGTCAATTACGACGTGCCGCACGACCCGGAGGACTATATTCACCGCATCGGGCGTACGGCCCGCGCCAGTGCCGAAGGCGCGGCCATTACGTTTGTCAGCGAGAAGGAACAGGGTAAGTTTCATAAGATCGAGGAGTTTATCGAGCGCGAGGTGCCCAAGCGCGACCTGCCCGAGCGGCTCGGTAAGGGTCCGGCTTACGCGCCGGGCAAGGATCGGGGCGGTGATGGCCGTGGTTCGCGCGGCTCGCGCGACCGTGGCCGCGGGCGTGGCCGGAGCGGTTCGGACAGGCGCCCGGAAGGCCGGTCCGGTGAGCGTGCCGCAGCGCCCGGGCAGCAGGCTGCGCCGCAAGCTGTTCCCGGCAGCGATGCTCCACAGGCTACGCCGGACGGACAGGCGGCTCCCGGGCAGGGCTCGTCGCGCCGGCGCCGGCACCGTGGTGGCCGCCGGCACTCGCGTGGCGGCCGGCCGGTACCCGCCGGGAAGACGAATGAATAGCCGGTCTCCGGGATGTCGATAAGATACGGGAAGCGCCACCGCTTCCCGTTTTGTTTTTGTGTGCCGTGCGCCGACGGGGTGGGAGGAGGCTTTTAGGCCGGACAGGCTCGGGGACGGCAATCGAAGGCTTTCCGGCTATGAAATAGACTGTCCGCCTTCAGGTCAGCTGGATGCGGGTGGCTCTTCGTATGCCTGCGGGTCGGCTTTGCGTGTGGCGGGAAGAACGGGATCGACGTCGCGCGACTTCACGGGCTCTGTTATGCCCGCTCATCTTTTGTCTGCCTCGGCACCAACGGATCGACGGCCGCTTTCGCTTCTGGTTACACTTCCGTACCCGGTGAGCGCGCTCCGGTACTGTGACAAAAAACGGCTGCACATGTGTGCAGCCGTTGATCCGTTGGCGGAGAGGACGGGATTCGAACCCGTGGTACCCCTTGCGAAGTACGTCGGTTTAGCAAACCGGTGGTTTCAGCCACTCACCCACCTCTCCAAACCTTATTCTGGTTTTCGGTGACGCAAATGTAAATCAATTTTCGCGATT
>JAFQJK010000098.1 GCA_017415005.1 Rikenellaceae bacterium | reverse complement strand
TCGGCTGGTTCGGGTTCAACCCGGGAAGCCAGCTGGGGGCTTCGGGCCGGGACAATGCCGTGGCCATATCGAGCGTGTTCCTTACGACCAACATCGCTGCGGCGGCCGGCGGCCTCTCGGCCCTGCTCACGGCCTGGGCCCGGTATGGGAAACCCACCCTCAGCCTTTCGCTCAACGGCGTGCTGGCCGGCCTGGTCGGCGTGACGGCCGGCTGCGACCTGGTCTCCCCGTTCGGAGCGGCGATGATCGGCGTGATCTGCGGCGTGGCGATGGTCTTCGCGGTATCGTTCTTCGATAATGTGGTCAGGATCGACGATCCGGTGGGCGCGATCTCGGTTCACGGGGTATGCGGGACGCTGGGAACGATCCTCACGGGGCTGTTCGCCACCGAGGCGGGTTTGTTTTACGGCGGCGGGGCCGGGTTTCTCGGCATACAGGTGCTCGGCGCGCTGGTGACGGCCGCATGGGCGCTGGTCATGGCGCTGATCATCTTCTCGATCATCAAGAAGACGGTGGGGCTGCGCGTCGACCGCCGGGTCGAGGAGGAGGGGCTCGATGTATACGAGCATGGCGAGACGTCGTACAACGCATAACCGGCAAGGTAGTTTGGAAATACGGTTAGTGGTTTTAGGTTAGTGTTTAACAGTCAGGAGGCGGCAGGCAGCAATCGGGCTGCCTGCCCCGACGGAACAGAAAAACGAACGTTATGAAACTTTACATTCCGAAACAATACCGGGCCAAGCTGATGCCCGAGATGATGGAGCAGGCCATCAAGCTGATCAAGGATACGTTTCAGGAGGCGCTCGCCGCCGAGCTCGACCTGCGCCGGGTGACGGCGCCGCTTTTCGTGCGGTCGGGCACGGGGATCAACGACGACCTGAACGGGACCGAGCGGGCCGTGCGCTTCGGGGTGCCCGGGCTGGACGGGGCCGATGTGGAGATCGTCCACTCGCTGGCCAAGTGGAAGCGGATGCAGCTCGGCGCTTACGGGATACCGGCCGGGTTCGGACTCTACACCGATATGAACGCGATCCGGGCCGACGAGGAGCTCGACAACATCCATTCGATCTATGTCGACCAGTGGGACTGGGAACGGACGATCCGTGCCGAAGACCGCAACCTCGAATTCCTCAAAGAGATCGTGCGAAAGATATACGGCGTGATCCGGTGGCAGGAGCGGCAGGTGTATGAGGCATACCGCCATATTACCCCGGTGCTGCCTGACGAGATCACTTTTATCCAATCGGAAGAGCTGCTCAGGGAGTTTCCCGACAAGACACCGGCCGAGCGCGAGACCGAGGCGGCACGGCGCTACGGGGCGATCTTCATTATCGGGATCGGCGGCGAGCTCTCGGACGGCAGGAAGCATGACGGCCGGGCTCCGGACTACGACGACTGGAGCTCCGAGACTCCGGGCGGGTATCGCGGGCTGAACGGCGACATCGTCGTGTGGAACCCGGTGCTCGAGAGGGCCTACGAGATCTCGAGCATGGGCATCCGGGTCGACCGGGAGGCGCTGTTGCGCCAGCTCGACCTTGAGGGGTGCTCCGGGCGGGCTGGCCTGCAGTTCCACCGGGCGCTGCTCGAAGACCGTATCCCGCTCTCGGTGGGCGGCGGCATCGGCCAGTCGCGGCTCTGCATGTTCCTGATGCGGTGCGCCCACATCGGCGAGGTACAGGTGAGCCTGTGGCCCGAAGAGATGCGGGCCGAGTGCGGGCGCCACGGCATTTACCTCAAATAAACCAGGCAAACAAAGACCAATCACCTAAAAATCGATAAGCTATGTCTACATTGAGATTCAAAATGGTGGAGGAAGCGATCCGCAGGAAAGCCCTCGACGTGAAAGCCCCGGAAGAACGCGCATCGGAGTACTACGGCATGTATGTATTCAGTGAGGATAAGATGCGCAAATACCTCTCGGCCAAAGTGTGCGAGGCGCTGGAGGAGACGATGAGGAACGGGCGGCCGCTGAGCCGCGAGATGGCCGACAGCGTGGCTGCCGGTATGAAACAATGGGCGCTCGATATGGGTGCCACGCACTACACGCACTGGTTCCAGCCGCTCACGGGCGGAACGGCCGAGAAGCACGATGCCTTTGTCGAGTACGACGGCAAGGGCGGCATGATCGAGGAGTTCTCGGGCAAGCTGCTGCTGCAGCAGGAGCCCGATGCCTCCTCGTTCCCGAGCGGCGGTATCCGCAATACGTTCGAGGCGCGCGGGTACAGCGCATGGGACGCTACCTCACCGGCCTTTATCGTCGATACGACGCTCTGCATCCCGACCATTTTCATCTCGTATACCGGCGAGTCGCTCGACTACAAGGTGCCGCTGCTCAAGGCGCTCGAGGCCGTGAACAAAGCGGCGGTCGAGGTTTGCCACCTGTTCGATCCGGAGGTGAGAAAAGTGTACTCCTACCTGGGCTGGGAGCAGGAGTATTTTCTCGTCGACGAGGGGCTGTGGGCCGCGCGTCCCGACCTGATGCTCACGGGCCGCACGCTGATGGGCCACGAAAGCGCCAAGAACCAGCAGCTCGAGGACCATTACTTCGGGGCGATCCCCACGCGGGTGATGGCCTTTATGAAGGACCTCGAATACGAGTGTTACAAGCTTGGCATTCCGGTCAAGACGCGGCATAACGAGGTGGCGCCGAACCAGTTCGAGCTGGCGCCGATCTTCGAACCGACCAACCTGGCCAACGATCATAACCTGCTGCTGATGTCGGTGATGCGCAAGGTGGCGCGCCGCCACTCGTTCCGTGTGCTGCTGCACGAGAAGCCCTTCAAGGGGATCAACGGCTCGGGTAAGCATAACAACTGGTCGCTCGGGACCGATACGGGCGTCAACCTGCTCGCCCCGGGCAAAACGGCGGAAGAGAACCTGCAGTTCATTACGTTCCTGGTCAACGTGATGATGGCCGTGTATAAGAACAACGGCCTGCTCAAGGCGTCGATCTCGAGCGCGACGAACGCCCACCGGCTCGGGGCCAACGAGGCGCCTCCGGCGATCATCTCGGTCTTCCTCGGCAGTCAGCTCTCGGAGATACTCGACCGGATCGAGAGCCAGGACTGCGAGGAGTCGATCGAGGTCGGCAAGAAGAGCGGCTATAAGATGAACGGCATCAACCACATTCCCGAGCTGTTCATCGACAATACGGACCGCAACCGGACCTCGCCGTTCGCCTTCACCGGCAACCGGTTCGAGTTCCGGGCCGTGGGGTCGTCGGCCAACTGCGCCGGGGCGATGATCGCGCTCAATACGGCGGTCGCCAGCCAGCTCGCCGAGTTCCGCAAGGCGGTCGACAAGCTGATGGCCGGCGGGGCGAAGAGGGAGCAGGCGATCTTTGCCGTGGTCAAGGAGTATATCCGGGCCAGCCGGCCGATCCACTTCGACGGCAACGGATACAGCGATGAGTGGAAGGCCGAGGCGGCGCGCCGCGGGCTCGACTGCGAAACGTCGGTACCGCTGATTTTCGACCGGCTGCTCGACGATGCGACGGTCGGGATGTTCTCCCGCACGGGTGTGCTCGATGCCGTCGAGCTGCATGCGCGGGCCGAGGTTTACCGGGAGACCTATACGAAAAAGATACAGATCGAGGCACGTGTGCTGGGCGACCTGGCCATAAACCACATCGTGCCGGTGGCGTCGCGCTACCAGAGCATGTTGCTCGACAAGGTGGTGAAGATTAACTCGCTCGACCTTCCGGCGACGTCGAAGACACTGGCGGCCAACGACCTGGAGGTGATCGACAGGATATCGGCTCATATCACTGCCATTCAGGAGAACGTCCGGCAGATGACCGAGGCGCGCAAGGTGGCCAACCGGATCGAGAACGAGCGGGATAAGGCCGTCGCTTACCATGATACGGTGCTGCCGTATTTCGATGTGATCCGCTATCATATCGACAAGCTCGAGCTGATGGTCGACAATGAGATGTGGGCGCTGCCCAAATATCGGGAGTTGCTCTTTATCCGATAAGTAACGCAGAAGGCATGGAAAAAAATCAGAATAAACGGAGACAGGCTGGCCGGGGGTTGTACCGGCCGGCCTACGAGCACGATGCGTGCGGCGTGGGGCTGGTGGTCAATGTGGGCGGGGGTAAGTCGCACGAGATCGTCGAGAGTGGCTTGCAGGTCCTGGAGCATATGGCCCACCGGGGCGCGGAGGGAGCCGACAGCAAGACGGGCGACGGGGCTGGCATGATGGTCCAGATCCCGCATGAGTTCATCCTCCTGCAGGGGATTCCGGTCCCCGAGAAGGGGAAATACGGCGTCGGGGTGCTCTTTCTTCCCAAGGACGCGGCGGCCCAGGCCGCCTGTCTCGATGTGGCCGCGTCGGTGCTCGGGCGTGAGGGCCTCGACCTGCTGGCGGTGCGCGACGTACCTGTCAACAGCGATATCCTGGGCGACGAGGCACGGCAGAGCGAGCCGGCTATCAAGCAGCTCTTCATTACGGGCGGCGCGGATCAGGCGATGCTCGACGCGAAGCTCTATCTCGCCGGCAAGAAGATCGGGCGGGCGGTGCGCGATGCGGGCATGGCGTGCTACATCGCGAGCCTGTCGACGCGAACGATGGTTTACAAAGGGCTGCTCACCTCGCACCAGCTGCGCTGCTACTTCCCCGATCTGGTGAATCCCTATTTCACGAGCGGAATGGCGCTGGTCCACTCGCGGTTCAGCACCAATACCTTCCCGACCTGGGAGCTGGCGCAGCCGTTCCGGATGATCGGCCATAACGGCGAGATCAATACGATCCAGGGCAACCGGGCCTGGATGCAGGCGCGCGAGCCGCTGCTGCGCTCCGAGGCGCTCGGTCCGGTCGACGGGATCAGTCCGATCGTCGAGGAGGGAATGAGCGACAGCGCGTCGCTCGACAACGTGCTCGAGTTCCTCGTCCGTTCGGGGATGTCGCTGCCGCACGCATTGGCGATGCTCGTACCGGAGAGCTATAACGACAAGAACCCGATCCCGGCCGAGCTGAAGAGTTTTTACGAATACCACAGTATCTGGATGGAGCCCTGGGACGGCCCGGCGACCGTCATGTTCTCGGACGGCCGCTACGCGGGCGGCATGCTCGACCGCAACGGCCTGCGGCCGGCGCGTTACCTGATCACCACGGGCGGGATGATGGTCGTGGCCTCGGAGACCGGCGTGATGGGATTCGACGCCTCGCAGATCCGCGAGAAGGGGCGCTTGCGTCCGGGTAAGATTCTGATGGTCGACACCGAGGAGGGACGCATCTGGCAGGATGCCGAGATCAAGGCGGCGCTGGCGGCCGAGTATCCCTACAAGGAGTGGCTCGAGAAGAACCGGGTGATCCTCAGCGGGATCACCTCGGGGAGGCATGTGCCGCACGCCGTGGAGGGGTTCGACCGGGCGCTGCGCGTGTTCGGTTACAGCGAGGAGGACATCGAGCGGATCATCAAGCCGATGAGCCTGCGCGGCGTGGAGCCGATCGCCTCGATGGGCAACGATACGCCGATGGCCGTGCTCTCGGAGCGGCCCCAGCGGCTGTTCAATTATTTCCGCCAGCAGTTCGCCCAGGTGACCAACCCGCCGATCGATCCGCTGCGCGAGCAACTGGTCATGTCGCTGGCCAGCTATATCGGCGCGGTGAGCGGCAACATCCTCGAGCCGGGTCCCGGGATGTGCAAGGTGGTCAAGCTGCCGAGCCCGATCATTACCAATGCCGAGCTTGATATCCTGAAGAACCTGCGCTACAAGGGGTTTAAGACGGTAACGCTGCCTATGCTGTTCGGGGCGGCGGAGGGAAGCCGGGGCATGGTACGGGCCGTGGACGAACTTTGCCGACAGGCCGAGCGGGCCGTCGACGAGGGGTACAACTATGTGGTGGTCAGCGACCGGGGCGTGAGTGCGCAGTTGGCCCCGATCCCGTCGCTGCTGGCCCTCTCGGCCGTGCATCACCACCTGATCGGTGTGCGCAAGCGGTCGCAGATCGCCTTGATCGTCGAGAGCGGCGAGGTGTGCGAGACGATGCATGTGGCCCTGCTCGTGGGTTACGGGGCGAGCGCGGTCAATCCCTACATGGCGTTCGGCGTGCTGGATGACCTGGTGCGGCGTGGCGATGTGCAGCTCGACTATCCGACGGCCGAGGAGCATTATATCCGGGCGATCAACAAGGGGATGCTCAAGGTCATGTCGAAAATGGGTATCTCGACGATCCGCAGCTATCGCGGGGCCAAGCTGTTCAATACGCTGGGCATTGCGCAGGAGGTGCTCGACCGCTATTTCGGGGGCGGCGTGTCGCCGATCGCGGGGATTGGGGTCGATGATATTGCGGCCGAGGCGCTGGCCGCCCATGCGCGGGGATTTGCCGGGGAGATAGCCGAGGGCGAGGCGCTCGGGAACGCCGGTATCTACAAGTACCGTAAGGGGGGCGAGTATCACGCCTGGTTCCCGCAGACCATCTCGAGGTTGCAGCAGTCGACCCGTACGGGCGACTATGCGAAGTTCAAGGAGTATACGAAGATCGCCGACGAGGAGCATCCTCCTGTATTCCTCCGCGATATGCTCGATTTCAGACGTGCACCCATCGACATCGACCGGGTCGAGCCGGTAGAGGCGATCATGCGGCGTTTCGTATCGGGCGCCATGTCGTACGGCTCGATCAGCCGCGAGGCGCACGAGGCGATCGCCGTGGCGATGAACCGCATCGGCGGCCGGAGCAATACGGGCGAGGGCGGCGAGGATCCGGCCCGCTATGAGGTGCGTCCTGACGGGACATCGGCCCGCAGCGCGATCAAGCAGGTGGCCTCGGGGCGGTTCGGGGTCAACGCCGAATATCTTGTCAATGCCGACGAGATACAGATCAAGGTGGCGCAGGGGGCCAAGCCGGGCGAGGGCGGCCAGCTGCCCGGGTTCAAGGTCGACGGGATGATCGCCCGTACGCGGCACTCGATCCCGGGTATCTCGCTCATCTCGCCGCCGCCGCACCACGACATCTATTCGATCGAGGACCTCGCGCAGCTGATCTTCGACCTGAAGAACGTCAATCCCTCGGCGCGCATCAGCGTCAAGCTCGTCTCGGAGCTGGGCGTAGGGACGGTCGCGGCGGGTGTGGCCAAGGCCAGGGCCGACATGATCCTCATCAGCGGCAGCGAGGGCGGTACGGGCGCCAGTCCGGCCAGCTCGATCCGCCATGCCGGGATGCCGCCCGAGCTGGGGCTTGCCGAGGTACAGCAGACGCTCGTGCTCAACAACCTGCGCGGTAAGGTGGCGCTGCAGGTCGACGGGCAGCTCAAGACGGGGCGCGACGTGATCGTCAGCGCGTTGCTCGGGGCCGAAGAATTCGGCTTTGCGACGAGCGTGATGATCGTGCTGGGCTGCGTGATGAAACGCGAATGTCACCTCAACACCTGTCCGATGGGTGTGGCCACGCAGGATGCGAAGCTGCGCGAGCGGTTCCGCGGCCATGCGGACTATCTGGTCAATTTCTTCACCTTCCTGGCGCAGGAGGTGCGCGAGTACCTGGCCGGAATGGGGTTCGAGCGCCTGGAAGATATCGTGGGGCGCACCGACCTGCTCGTTGCGCGGCCCCAGCCCGCGGGGGCCAAGGCTGCCCGGATCGACCTCTCGCAACTGCTGGCCGGCCCGGCCGCAGGCGAAGGCCGGGCGTTGCACCGCACCGCTGCTCAGGATCATCGGCTCGAGGGGGTCGAGGATCTGTCGCTGATCGCGATGGCCCGGCCGGCTATCGACGCGGCGATGCCCGTGCACCTCGATATGCCGATTCGCAATACCGACCGTTCGGTGGGCGCGATGCTCTCGGGCGAGATCGCCCGGCGCTACGGGGCGGCAGGGTTGCCCGACGGGACGATCCAGGTCATGTTCCGCGGGTCGGCAGGGCAGAGTTTCGGCGCTTTCCTCGCCAGGGGCGTGGCCTTTGCGCTCGAGGGCGATGCGAACGACTACCTCGGCAAAGGACTTTCGGGCGGAACGATCGCCCTGCGTCCTCCGAAAGGCGCGACATTCGCCCCGGAGGAGAATATCATTGCAGGCAATACGTTATTGTATGGGGCGACGGCCGGCGAGGTGTATATCAACGGCCGGGTCGGCGAACGGTTCTGCGTGCGCAACAGCGGTGCGGTGGCCGTCGTCGAAGGGATCGGCGACCACGGGTGCGAGTATATGACCGGGGGGCGCGCCGTGATCCTCGGCCCGACGGGCCGCAACTTCGCGGCCGGGATGAGCGGGGGGATCGCCTATGTGTGGAACCGTGACGGCGACTTCGACTTTTTCTGCAATATGGAGATGGTCGAGCTGTCGCTGGTCAGCGAGGAGGCGGCCGACAGCCGCGAGCTGCACGCTTTGATCGCGGACCACTACCGTTACACGGCCAGCCCGCTGGCGCGGCGGATGCTCGACGACTGGGGTGCCTATGTCGACCAGTTCATCAAAGTGATGCCGATCGAGTACAAGAAAGTGTTGCATGACGAGCGGATCGCCCGGCTCAACTCGAAGATCGCCCGTGTCGAACGGGACTATTAAACCTTAGCGGATGAGTGAACTTATCAAACATGAGTGCGGTATAGCCCTTGTTAGGCTGCTCAAGCCGCACGCCTATTACGCCGAAAAGTACGGGACGGCCTTTTACGGGCTCAACAAGATGCAGATCCTGATGGAGAAGCAGCACAATCGGGGGCAGGACGGGGCGGGGATCGCCGCCGTCAAGCTCCGGCCCGAGTTCGGCAGGGCCTATATCGACCGCGAGCGGTCGAACGCGGCGACGCCGATCAGGGAGGTGTTCGACCGGATACACGAAGGTATCCGGAGCGCGCTGGCGGCCGATCCGTCGCTGGAGGGCGATGTGGTACGGCTCAAGCGCGAGGTGCCGTTCTGCAGCGAGGTCTACCTCGGGCACCTGCGTTACGGGACGTTCGGGCGCAACAGCATCGAGAACGTTCACCCGGTGATGCGCGAGAGCAACTGGATGACACGCAGCCTCGTGCTGGCCGGCAATTTCAACCTGACCAATATCGACGAGCTGTTCGGCCGGCTGCTGACCCTCGGGCAGTATCCGCCCGCGGCGACCGATACGGTGACGATCCTCGAGCGGATCGGTCATTTCCTCGACGTCGAGAATGAGGAGAAATACCAGCGCTTCAAGCGCGAGGGGTACTCCAAGCGCGAGATCACGGGGCTGATCGCCGACCACCTCGATGTGGCGGACGTGCTCGCGCGTTCGGCTCATCGCTGGGACGGGGGGTATGCGATGGCCGGAATCATCGGCCACGGCGACGCGTTCGTGATGCGCGACCCGTGCGGTATCCGGCCGGCTTTCTGGTATGCCGACGACGAGGTGGTCGTGGCGGCATCGGAGCGGGCGGTGATCCAGACGACGTTCGACGTGCCGTACGAGGCGGTGCATGAGCTCGATCCGGCCCATGCGCTGATCGTGAAACATGGCGGCGAGGTACGTGTGGCACCGTTCGCCGAGCCCGGCCGGCCGGCACCCTGTTCGTTCGAGCGCATCTACTTCTCGCGCGGCAGCGATGCCGATATCTACCGTGAGCGCAAGCAGCTGGGGCGCAACCTGCTGCCCGCGATCCTGCGGAGCATCGGCGGTGATATCGCACACACCGTCTTCTCGTACATTCCCAATACTGCCGAGAGCGCTTTCTACGGTATCATCGACGGGATGGAGGAGTATTGCAACCGGGAGTACAGCCGGCAAATACTCGGCGAGCGTTGTGCGCTGACGCAGGAGCGGCTCGACGAGATCTTCCGTATGAGGCCGCGCATCGAGAAGATCGCGATCAAGGATGCCAAGATGCGGACCTTCATCACGACCGACAGCGAGCGGGACGACCTGGTGGCCCATGTCTATGACATTACCTACGGGACCGTGGAGCGCGGGATCGATACGGTCGTCGTGGTCGACGACTCGATCGTCCGCGGCACGACGCTCCGCCAGAGTATTATCCGTATGCTCGACCGGCTTGGGCCACGCAAGATCGTGATCTGCTCGTCGGCGCCGCAGATCAGGTATCCCGATTGCTACGGGATCGATATGTCGCGCCTCGGCGATTTCGTTGCGTTCCGTGCGGCGATCGGGCTGTTGCGCGAGTCGGGGCGCGGGGCGGTGATCGACGGGGTGTACCGCCGGGCCAAGGAGCAGCTGGCGCTGCCCCGCGAGCAGGCGGTCAACTGCGTGAAGGAGATATACGCACCCTTCACCGACGGGGAGATCTCGCGGCGGATCGCACAGATCGTCACGGCGCCCGAGGTGCAGGCCGAGGTCGAGATCATCTACCAGAGCGTGGCCGATATGCGCCGGGCCATCCCGGTCCATAACGGCGATTGGTACTTCACCGGCGACTATCCGACGCCCGGAGGTAATGTGGTGGCCAATAAGGCGTTCGTTAATTTTTACGAGCATGTCGATGCCCGGGCCTATTGAGAGGATGGAGCGGCAGTAATGAGGGCGCCCTGGGCCATGCGGTCCGGGGCGCCCTGTGTGCGGAGACGCGGTGTCTGTTTCGGGATATTCCCCGTATTCCATGCGGCAGCCGTGCGTGCCGCGCCGATCCGTGGGGCGCGGATAGAGAGCCCGGACTGGGCGGCGGCCTGTCCCCGGTGAGGAGCGCGGGGCCGATGCGGCGGGTCGGCCTGGCCGAGGGACCGGTGCTCGGAATGCGGACAAAGGGTGGATGGGCGGCAGCGTGAGGCCGGTGGCGTGAAGGGTTTAGGTTCATACGGGGCGGGTGGAAGTGAAAAGCGGGATGAGCCCCTGCGCAGAGTAGGGGGGATTAGCTTTCGTTCCCGGTAGTGCCGGACGCCGGAGAGGGACTGTCGGGCTGCCGTTGCGGATCGCCGGTGTCGGAGGTTGGGGCGGACGGTGATGCGGCGGGAGGCGTGGTTCCGGTACCGGCATCTTCTTCGGGTGTGACGGCCGGCCGGGTTGTCCGGTTTGCTGACGGGGAGGCGGCGGCCGGCCGGGACGGCTGCTGCATGGCTGCGACCTGGTCGGCCAGGTTGCGCAGGTCGAGACCCGACGGGTTCTGGAAGATACGCAGGTCGAACTCGGGGATGACGGCCATTACGTGGTCGAAAACGTCGGCCTGGATACCCTCGTAGGTGGCCCACTCCTTGATCGACGAGAAAAAGTAGAGCTGCATGGGGATGCCGTTCTCGGTGGGTTGCAGGTGGCGGACCATGCAGTCGAGGTCTTTGTTGACCACGGCCAGGTTGTGGATATACAGGTCGAGGTAGGCGCGGAATACGCCGATGTTGGTAAGCCGGTGCAATTCGATGGTTACCATATCGTCGATGGCCAGCTGCGAGTCGGGTCCGGCGAGCTCGGCCTCTTTTTTCGCGATCCACTCTTTCAGTAGCGGGATCTGCTTGTAGCGGGCGATCATCTCGGGCGTGCAGAACCGGACGCTGTTGATGTCGATGCTCACCGACCGCATCACGCGGCGTCCGCCCGAATCGGCCATGCCCTGCCAGTTCTGGAAGGCCTGGCTGGTCAGCGTATAGGGAGGGATCGTAAGGATCGTGTTGTCGAAGTTCTGGACCTTCACGGTGTTGAGCGTCACTTCGAGGACGGTGCCGTCGACGCCGCTGCCGGGTACGGTGATCCAGTCGCCCGGCTTGAGCATGTGGTTGGCCGATAGCTGGATACCCGCCACGAATCCCAGGATACTGTCCTTGAAGACCAGCATCAGGATAGCGGCCGAAGCACCCAGTCCGGCCAGCAGGTGCAGCGGCTTCTGGCCGAGCAGGAGGCTGACCACGACGATGATCCCGATGCAGACCAACGTGACCTGGATAACCTGTAATACGCCTTTGAGCGGCCGGTCACGGAACGTGTCGCGGTGGTTGAGTATCTGGAACATCAGCTTGAAGAACGCATTGAAGAACAGCAGGACCACGATCACGATGTAGATCACGCAACAGGTCTGGATGATGCCGGGCATTTTGGCGTGCGGCGGGAATGCCAGCGGGATCAGGATGTAGATCATCACGACGGGCAGCATGTCGGCGATCTTCTTGAGCAGGTGGGGGCTGAAGACCAGCGCGGCCCATTCGAAATGGGCTTTGCGGGCCAGACGCCGCAGAACAGTGACCAGCAGGAAGCGGGCGACAAGGCCGGCGAGCAGCGCGAGGATCAGGATGATGACGAGGATAGCCGCCTGATCGAGCCAGTCGGCCAGGTGGGGCTTGATCCCGAGATCGATCAGGAACTTGTTCATCAGGGTGGTCATTTCGCTTTTCATATCGGATCGGGATGAGGGTTATGCGACGCAGGCGTATCGAAAGGGTTCAGCCAAAATCGTGCCGATACGGGAGCGGGTCCATATATGCCCCAAGGGGAAGGGCCCGTGGCGGGATGCCGCAATAGGGGCGTCGGAGGCAGTGCGGCACCGGTTTTGCGGGGGAGACAGTCATAAGATCAGCGATAGCGGTCCGTATGGGCCGGAACAGGAGTCAGGCTATGGAAACAAGTGACGGAAATCGGAAAGTGGCGGTCAGCGGTGCGACCGGTTTTATCGGCGGCCGGCTGACCGAGCACCTTGTGGCTGCGGGGTGGCAGGTCGTGCCGCTCGGCCGCGGGCTTCTGGCAGCGGGGGCGGAGGAACGGTTGGCGCAGGCGCTGGCCGGTTGCGGCGCCGTGGTCAACCTGGCCGGTGCGCCGATCGACCGGCGGTGGACGCGTGCTTATAGGAAACAGTTGTATGACAGTCGGGTCGGTGTGACGCGCCGGCTGGTTGCGGCGATCAATGCGCAGTCCGGTCTGCCGCGGGTGCTGGTCTCGGCGTCTGCGGCCGGATACTATCCGGAAACCGGGTGTTACAGCGAGTACGACCAGGCGCAGGGAGCCGGTTTCCTGGCCGGTCTTTGCGGAGCGTGGGAACATGAGGCCCGGCAGGTCGATCCGCGGGTCAGGTTAGCCGTGACGCGTTTCGGGGTGGTGCTGGCGCCGCGGGGCGGCGCTTTCCGGCGGATGACGCTGCCGATGCGCCTGGGTGTGGCGGCACGGATCGGTAGCGGACGGCAGCCGATGGCATGGATCGACCGCGAGGATCTGGTGCGGGTTCTCGGGCGCGTGTTGGAGGATGACGGGCTCTCGGGCGTGGTCAATTGTGTGGCGCCGCAGCGGATCGACAATGCGGAGTTTACGCGGATCGCCGGACGGTATTACCATGACGCCGTGCGGATACCGATCCCGGTATGGGCGATGCGGGTGGTGTTCGGCGAGATGGCGGGGGTGCTGACCGGAGGCCAGTGTGTCGTGCCGGCTAAGTTGCAAGAGGCGGGCTTTGCGTATCGCTCGCCCGATATCGGAGCATTCCTGGAGAGGCTGAAAGAGGGCCCCAAATGATATCATAAAAGCGCATCCCGAAGGATGCGCTTTTCGTTAGAAGGCGTGCTGCGGCTATTGTAATGTGCTGGTCGCCTTGAGGTAGTCGGCCAGCGAGATCTTCTGTTGCAGCCAGGTCTGGATCAGGCCGCTGTAGGCTTGTATCCAGGTGACCTGGGCCGTGAGCACGTCGATGATCGGAAGTTTGCCCTCGTTGTAGCTGAACGTGTTGAGCTCGAGGTTCTCTACGGCGATCGTGCAGGCCTCCTCGGCCACGCCGATCTGCCTGGTGTTCTCGGTGAGGTTGGTCCATGCGTTGCTCAGCTCCTGGCTGATCTGGTCGCGCGTGATCTGGCGGTCATACTCCTTGCTGCGCAGCAGGGCCTGCTGGTAGGCGACGTTCTTGCGTCGTCCGCCCCCGTGAAAGATCGGGACGTTGAGCGAGGCGAAGGCGTTGGTGTTGAACATGGTCGACCCGTCGAAGTTGAGCATCGTCGTCCCCCACGACTCCTTGAGGCCCACGGCCAGGTTGGGGTTGAACTTGCTGCGTGCCAGGCTGATCTGGCGATCCTGGTAGCTCACCCCGAGGTCGGCGATGTGGAAGTCGGGACGACGGACGAGCGCCTCGTCGAGGCTCATCAGGGTGGGGGCCTCGGTGTGGATCGAGATCGAGTCGACGACGTCGATCGGGGCCATCGGATCACTGCCCATCAGGACGTTGAGGTTCTGAAGCGCGATCTGGTAGGCTTTCGACGCCTCGCTTTTCTGCAGTTCGGCATCCTTGAGGCGGCTCTGCACCTGCAGCATGTCGGTCTTGCTGATCAATCCGTCGTTGAACCGTTCCTTCACGACCCCTTCGAGCTGCTCGATGATCCGCACGTATTCGCTGACCACCAGGTAGAGGTCTTTCTTGGCCGTGGTCGCCCAGTAGTTGACGTCGGCGGCGTAAAGGACGTTCTCGACGGTCAGCTCCTCGGCTTTCTGCGCGATCTCGTGCTGGATCTCGGCTGCCTTGATGCTGTTGCGGATCATGCCGCCCTGGTAGACGCTCTGCGTAACGCCCGCCTCGAGCGAGTAGGTCTCGTGGGCCATACTGAGCTTGGCGCCCATCATGTCGAGGTCGTAGTCGTTGATGCGGTACTGTACGCTGCCCGAGAAGTCGAGCTGGGGCAGTTGCGACGATTTGGCGATGCGGATGGCCTGTTGCAGCGCGTTGCGCTGCTCGGCACTCTGCTTGATCTGCTGGCTGTAATCGAGCACCCGCTGCTTATATTCCTGCACGGTAAGCACGCCCTGCTGGGCTGCGACAGGCCCCGCGCCGAGCAGGAAGCAGAGATATATCAAACTTTTTTTCATGGCTATTTGTCCGATCTGATTTGGAAGAAAATACAATAGGTGACGGGCAGTACGAAGATCGTGAGCACGGTGGCCATCAGCAGGCCGCCCATGATCGTGGCCGCCATGCCGCCGAACATGGCGTCGAACAGCAGCGGGATCATGCCGAGAATCGTGGTGCCCGAGGCCATCGTAACGGGGACGATACGCGTCTTGGTGGCGTCGACCACGGCGTTGAGCGGTTCCATGCCGGTGTTGATGTTGGCCCGGATCTGGTCGACGAGCACGATGGCGTTCTTGATGTTCATGCCGATCAGGCCCAGCAGGCCGAGGATGGCGAAGAAGTCGAGCGACTTGCCGAGCAGCAACAGGCCCCACACGACGCCGATAAAGATCAGCGGAAGCATGGCCATGATGACCACCGGACGCCGGTAACGCTGCGGGAAGAGGAACAGCAGCGTGACGTAAATGATGAGGAACGTCAGCGGGATATTCTCGGCCAGCGCGTTGTTCGACGTGTCTTGTTGCTCCTGGTCGCCGAAGTAGGTGAGCTGGTAGCCTTCGGGCACTTCGACCTCCTCCTTCACGGCGTTGTACACCTGCTTGAACGCGGCGATGGCGTTGGCGCCCCGTTTGGGTTCGCATTGCATCAGCATGCAGCGCTCGCGGTTATAGCGCTTAATGACGTTATAGGTGTAGTCGAGGTTGAAGTCGTCGGTCACCTGCTCGATCTTGACCGGCATGCCCTTGGTGCTGAACACGGGCAGTGTCTTCAGGTCGTCGGCGCTGATCGAGTCGATGTCGGCGTCCTTGAGCAGGATCGGCATGAAGCGGTCTCCCTCGCGGTACTCGCCGAGCGGGATGCCGTTGGTCGCGGCGCGCAGCGAGTTGGCCACCTGCTGGCGCGTGATGCCCAGGCGCAGGCCTTTCTCCTGCGAGTAGAGCGGGCTCAGGACGGGTACCTGATTACCCCAGCTGTCGCGGACCTCCATCACCAGGTCGCACCGCAGGGCGACCTCCTTGGCGCGCTGGGTGAGTGCAGCCAGCGTGTCGATGTTGTCGCCGATGAAACCGACCTCGATCTTGGCGTCGGGCACGGGCGAGAGCATGAACAGCGACGAGCGCGTCAGGATATTGGGATAGTTGGCGAGCATGTAGTTGTAGAAATCCTCCTCGACGGCGGCCGAGAGCTCGGGGCCCGTGGTCTCGATCAGCACGTTGGCATAGTTGGGCATCGGTCCGTACGAGGCGCTGGCCAGGTAGTAGCGGATCGGAGAGCCGCCCATCGTGATCGAGAAGGACTTGATCCGCTCGTCTTGTTTGAGATGGTCTTCGATCCGGAGGACATTCTGCTCGACGTCGCGGATGCCGAAGCCCTCGGGGAAGATCAGGTCGGCGCGCATGTAGGGCTTGTTCATGCTCGGGAAGAAGCTCTGCGGCATGAGCCCCATCACGATGAGCGAGATGATGAGCACACCGATCACCGAGAAGAGCGTGAGGTAGCGGTGGCGGATCAGCCCTGTGAGGAGCCGGGAGAACTTATGGTAGAACTTAGTGTCGTACGGGTCTTTGGTCGGGCCGGCGGCATTCTCTTTGAGGATGAACGTGCCGAATGCCGGGGTTTGCGTCAGGGCCAGCACCCAGCTCAGGCCGAGCGAGACGGCCAGTACGATGAACAGCGGCTTGACGATCTCGGCCACCGAGGCGGGAGCCAGGTAGAGCGGCAGGAACGAGCAGATGGCGATGAACGTGGCGCCCAGCAGACCCCATTGCGGGCCTGTGGCCCCGTCGATCAGGGCCTTATAGCGCGGTATCCCGCGCTTGATGGCGATCTGGGCGTTGTCGGTCACCACGATGGCGTTGTCGACCAGCATGCCCATTGCGATGATGAAGGCGGCCAGCGAGGTACGGTTGAGTCCGACCCCCAGCAGCAACATGATGAGCAGCGTGCCGCCCACGGAGAAGAGCAGCGAGCTGCCGATCAGGAAACCGGCGCGGGCGCCCATCACGAGGAAGATGATCGCGATGACGATCACCAGCGATTCGATCAGGTTGAGGATGAATCCGTTGTTGGCCTCGCGGGCGATGGTGTTCTCGGGGTAGATGGTCACCAGGTCCATACCCACGGGGATCTGCGGCTTGAGCTTGTCGAGGTGTTCGGCCACGACATCGCCCACGGCGACCACGTCGTCCTCGGCACCGGTGGCCACGCCGATGCCGATGGCGCGCTTGCCGTCGACGCGCATCAGCGTCGACGGGGGATCCATGTAGCCGCGCTTGATGTCGGCGATATCGCCCAGGCGCACCTCGCTGCCGTCCTTGGTGATGATCAGCTGGTTGGCGATGTCGTCGATACTCTTATAGGTGCCGTCGGCCATCACCTTCATCTGGTAGTTGCCCGCCCGCACCTCGCCGGTGTTGACCAGCAGGTTCTGCGTGCCGAGGATCTGGGTGATGGTGTTGGGGTCGATCCCGAGGTTGGCGAGCTTCGGGGACGAGAGGAAGACATTGATCACCTCGTACTGCTCGCCGAAGAGCTGTACCTTTTGTACGCCGTCGATCGGCGTGAGGTCGACCTTGATCTTCTGGGCCCAGTCGCGCAGCTCCTTGTAGCTGAAACCGTCGTCGATGGCCAGCGCATAGTAGATACCGTACACGTCGCCGAAGTCGTCGTTGACGGTGATGGCCGAAGCGCCCTGCGGGAGCTGCGGCTGGATGTTGGCCACCTTGCGGCGCAGCTCGTCCCACTTGACGGGCATCCGCTTGGGGCTGATGGTCGGCTCGAGCTCGATGGTGATCTTGCTCATGCCGTAGCGCGACTCGGACTTGATCTGATAGACTTCCGACATCGACTGGATCTCACGCTCGATGGGCTCGGTGACGAGCTCCTCGACCTCCTGGGGCGTGGCGCCCGGATACTGGGTGATCAGGACGGCCGTCTTGATGGCGAACGGAGAGTCCTCTTTCTTGGCCAGCTTGAAGAACGAGATGATCCCTCCGATCAGCATGACCGCCAGGAAGAAGTAGATGACCTTCTTGTTCTCCAGGGAATATTTTGGCAGATTCATCATTTTCGGCTC
>JAFQJK010000010.1 GCA_017415005.1 Rikenellaceae bacterium | reverse complement strand
TTACAGCCGGAGGTCGCCCCCCTATTTCTTCTCGATCTCGGCCACCTTCTCCTTGACCTTGGCAATGAACTGGTCGGCCGTACCGCCGCCCACGATCCGGCCCAGCTCGTAGCCCTCGTCATTGAGCAGCAGGAAGGTCGGGTAGCCCGTCACGCCGTACTGGCGCGCGATGTCGATGCCCTCGCCCTTCTCGGCGTCGAACTTGATGTTCACGAAGTTCGCGTTGAAGTAGTCCCCCACCGCTTTCTGCGGGAAGACCTTGCCGGCCATGTACTGGCACGGCCCGCACCAAACGGCGTACACATCGACGAACACCAGCTTGTTCTCTTTACCGGCTTTGGCGAGCGCCTCTTTCAGCGTCCCCTTCTCAAATTTCACACCCTCGCCGGCCTGTCCGAAAGCCATCACGGACACCAGCGCCAGCAGGGCAGTCATAAAAATCGTCTTTTTCATAGCTATCATTTTTGCGGATTCTCACGTAACGTATCGGCGTGCAAGCACGATACCACACTATATAAAAGACGCCGATTATTCGCTTTTAGTATGCGCGCGGGTCGAAAGCAGTCCGCACGCCGCCTGGATGTCCTCGCCGCGCGAGGCCCGGATCGTGGTCATCAGTCCCCGGCGCGTCAGCGCGTCGCGGAAGGCGACCACGCGGTCGTCGGGCGGGCTCGCATACGGCGAGCCGGGGATCCGGTGGAAGCGGATCAGGTTGATCCGGCACGGGAGCCCCCCCAGCAAACGGCACAGCTCGCGCACATGGGCCGGCGTGTCGTTGATCCCCTCAAGCACGATATACTCGAAGCTCACACGGCGCTGGTGCGTGAAATCGTACGTACGGAGCAGCGCCACCACGTCGGCGAGCGGATAGATCTTCTGCACCGGCATGATCTCCGCACGCCCGGCGGCGAACGGATTGTGCAGGCTCACGGCCAGATGTACGCGCGACTCGTCGAGAAAGCGCCGCAGGGCCGGAAGCACGCCGATCGTCGAAAGCGTAATCCGGGTAGGGCTCCAGGCGTAACCCCAGTCGGCAGTGAGCACCTCGAGCGAACGCAGCACGTTGTCCACATTGTCGAGCGGCTCGCCCATCCCCATGTAGACCAGGTTGGTCAGCGCATCACGCTCGGGAAGGCTGCGGACCTGGTTCAGGATCTCGCCCGCGGAGAGCTGATGCTGGAAACCCTGACGGGCCGTCATACAAAACTTACAACCCATCTTGCAGCCGGCCTGAGACGAGACGCAGAGCGTCGCCCGGTCGCCGTCGGGAATGAAGGCCGACTCGATATACCCGCCCGAGAGCGTCGGGAACAGGTACTTTTTCGTACCGTCGGTCGAAACGGCCACGTCGGCCGGGGCGATCGACCCCACCTCGTACCGCGCGGCCAGCGCCTCGCGGGCCCGGAGCGAAAGGTTGGTCATCGCATCGATCGACCCCACCTGCCTGCGGTAGAGCCAATGCGCGAGCTGCCGCGCCGCGAACCGGGGCAGACCCAGCCCGGCAGCCACGCCGCTGAGCTCGTCCAGCGTCTTGCCGTACAACCACTCTCTTGCCATCGTATCTCGTTTTCCGGAGTTGTCGTAAATATACAAATTTCGCCCGAAAGGCCATGCCTGCCGCCGTATCAGCCGCCAAAGCAAAAAAAACGGGCTGTTCCCTGATCGAAACAGCCCGCATCCTGAAATCCGGTGGAGAATACCGGGGTCGAACCGGTGACCTCTTGCATGCCATGCAAGCGCTCTAGCCAACTGAGCTAATCCCCCTTAGCAGGTGCAAAGATAATATTAATTTCGCAAACTGCAAACGTTGCCGAAATTTTCCGGCACCACCACCTAATATTTATAGGCAGCCCTCCCGGGGATATCGCGCGCGCCGCGTCTCCGACCGCCTGCGCCCTTTGCGCCACCTGTCGGCCCCCCACGCGCCGCGCGGCCTGTGCCCACGCCGCGTGGCGACAGGATATTTTCGACAAAAACGAAGCGGGGTTACTTGTTTTTCATTATTTCTTTCTATATTTGTAGGCAACGAAGCCACCCAAGCTGTGCACGTGCACAGACCGCCGGACGAACTGATTGATTACCACTCAGCAAATAATAAAACACGACCCATAAGATGGAAATTAAAAAATCACCCAAGGCCGATCTCCAGAACAAACGGGGCTTGTTCCTCGAAATAGGGTTGGCCGTATCGCTGCTCGTTGTGATCCTGGCTTTCAACTGGAGCCAGCGCGAGAAAGTATACGTGATCATGCCGACGGAGGTCTCTGTGACCGACGAGGAAGTGATCATCAACACTACGCAGGACCAGAAGCCGCCCGAACCGGTCAAGCAGACGATCACGGTCGTATCCGACGTGCTGAACATCGTGAAGAACGACACGAAGATCACCACCGAGCTCTCGTTCGAAGAGTTCGATCCCGACGCTGCGGTAAACGTAGCCCCGATCGCCGCCAAGCCGAAAGAGGAGAAGATCGAGGAGGAGCAGCCGTTCCTCAAGGCTGAGTTCATGCCCCAGTTCCAGGGGGGAGACCTGAACGACTTCCGCGCCTGGGTACAAAAGAAGCTGATCTACCCGGCCATCGCACAGGAGAACGGCGTCCAGGGCAAGGTGATTCTCACCTTTGTGATCGAAAAGGACGGTACGCTGACCAATATCGAGATCCTCGCCACGCCCGATCCGTCGCTGGCCGACGAGGCGATCCGCGTGCTGAAGACCTCGCCCAAATGGACCCCGGGCAAGCAGCGTAACAAGCCTGTCCGCGTAAAGTACACCCTGCCGATCGACTATAAGATCCAGGGCTAATATACCGGTAAGACAATAACCGGACAAGGGGTGCTGTTGCCAACGGCACCCTTTTTGACATTCACAGACACCTATGACAGACACCGGAAAAAACACCACAGCCGCCATCGAAGGTCCTGAGCGCGCCGTCCTGATCAGCGTGATCCGAGACCGGCAGGATGAACGGCAGGCAACCGAATACCTCGACGAGCTCGAGTTCCTGGCCGAAACGGCCGGCATCGAAACGGCCCGCCGCTTCACGCAGCGGCTCCCGGCCCCCAACTCGCGGACCTTCCTCGGCCCCGGCAAGCTCGAGGAGGTGATCGCCTACCTCGACGAGCAGGAGATCGAGCTGGTCATCTTCGACGACGAGCTATCACCCTCGCAAACCCGTAACCTGGAGCGCGAGATGAAACGGCCGATCCTTGACCGGACGCGACTGATCCTCAACATCTTTGCCCAACGGGCAACGACAGCTTATGCCAAAACACAGGTCGAGCTGGCCCAGTACGAGTATATGCTCCCGCGCCTGACCGGCATGTGGACCCACCTCGAGCGACAGCGCGGCGGCACCGGAACGCGCGGCGGCGCGGGTGAGCGCGAGATCGAGACCGACCGCCGTATCATCCGCAACCGCATTGCCAAGCTCAAAGAGGACCTCAAAAAGATCGACCGCCAGATGGCCGTACAGCGCGGCAACCGAGGCAGCCTGGTACGCGTCGCGCTCGTGGGGTACACCAATGTCGGCAAATCGACGATCATGAACCTGCTGAGCAAGAGCGAGGTATTTGCCGAGAACAAGCTGTTCGCCACGCTCGACACGACCGTCCGCAAGGTCGTCTTCGACAACCTCCCGTTCCTGCTCTCCGACACGGTGGGTTTCATCCGCAAGCTACCCCACCAGCTGGTCGAGTCGTTCAAGTCGACGCTTGACGAGGTGCGCGAGGCCGACTTGTTGCTACACGTAGTCGATATTTCGCATCCGGGCTTCGAGGAACAGATCGACGTCGTCAAACAGACGCTGCGCGAGATCGGTGCAGGCGACAAGCCCGTCTTCCTTGTCTTCAACAAGGTCGATGCCTACACGTTCGAAGAGAAGGAGCCGGACGACCTGACGCCCGCCACACGCCGCAATGTCTCGCTCGACGAGCTGAAGAACAGCTGGATTGCCCGGGCCAACACCCCGTGCATCTTCATCTCGGCACGCGAACGCCTCAATATCGAAAAACTGCGCAAGGACCTGTACGGCATGGTGCGCGAGATCCACGCCGGTCGCTTCCCGTTCAACAACTTCCTCTATTAGCCCGGGCCCGGTACTCCTGCAAGGGAATAGCGCCGTAACCGGTCCGGCAGAGGGGTTCCGGCTACATAGAACACGGCTTCGGAGCCGAGGCCTGTCCACGGGCATGGAAGTCACGATGTGAGGGAAAAAGTGCCATATGTACTGGCCGTGCGAGCTGCCGGCGCCTACGGAAACCGGGCCGATACCGTAAAGAACAGCCAACCCCCAGCAAGCCGGGTGAAAGATCAGGGAAAGGCAACATAGAGCCGGAGCCTGCAATCCGGATGCAAAAAGGGAAAGACGGCCGGGAACGGCAAACGGCGATCCAAAAGCGAAGGAGGAGGAAAGAGCTGGCCCTGAGAAGCAGAGGCTGGCAACCGACATCGGAATAGGAAAAGGGGACAGAGACAGGCAAATCGGATACGGAAGGGAAGAAAGGCCGGGAACGGCAGGCGGCGATCCAAAAGCGAAGGAGGGGAAAAAAGTTGCCACAAAGAAACAGAGGCTGACCATCCAGGAACAAAGCTCGAAAGAGCACACCCAAGAAGCGGTGGCATGCAATTCGGACGCGAGGGCAGAGATCGGGGCCATCTCCCTCCGGGTACGGGGCTACAAGAAAAGCCCAAAGCATCCGGCGGGCAAATCCGGGAGCGACAGAGCGGACACCCCGGGAGGAAATAGTACCGTACGACACAGGGATACGGCTTCCGATAGCGGCGATACCGGTCTGCGAAGCTACCCTACAGGCGTATCCGAACCTATATAGCTCGGATAAAGTATGTGCACCGGCAGGGGTGCAACAAGGCTCCGGATGCGGAGCCGGTGCGGCTATGCAACGCGGATAGGTTATCTCCGGACCAGTCCCATAAGCCGAAAAACCGGGCAAGAGGCAACCCGCCCCATAGATCGGATTGAGGTATGTGCACCGGCAGGGGCGCAAGGCGTCGGACATGGAAGCCGGACAACATAGCCGGCCCGGTACGACAAAATGCGCAATCCGTCGTTTTCCCGCATCGGGGACGACCAACATGGCCAAATTATTGCTAACTTTAGGAAAACCGCAACGGCCGCCGTAGACCCGGCAGGCTTTTGTATACGGCCATTCGGCGCATACGGATCGATGGCGAGCGCCGTAACCCTAAACCCGTGAGATCATGCTACACATCCTGGACAAACAGAACACCCTTCTCAACCGTTTTATCGCCGAGTTGCGCGATGTCAATATCCAAGGCGACAGCATGCGTTTCCGCCGTAACCTCGAGCGCATCGGCGAGATCACGGCCTATGAGATCAGCAAGACACTGGACTATACGGTGCAGACCGTCGAGACGCCGCTGGGCGAGGCCGTCGTCGCGCTTCCCGAGGAGGACATCGTCGTGGCCACCATCCTGCGGGCGGGCATCCCCTACCACCAGGGGTTCCTGAACTATTTCGACCGGGCCCGGAACGCCTTCGTCTCATCGTACCGCAAGTACGGAAAGGACAACACGTTCCACATCAAGGTCGAGTACGTGTCAACCTGCGACCTCACGGACAAGATACTGATCCTCGTCGACCCGATGCTGGCCACGGGCGCGTCGTTCGCCTACGCCCACCAGGCTCTCGTCGAAAAAGGAGGCAAGCCGAGGCATACCCACCTGGCGACGGTCATCGCCAGCGAGGAGGGGATCGAATATACGAAAAAAAACTTCCCGGCTGCCGCGACGACCATCTGGTGCGGAGCCGTTGACCAGGAGCTCACCGTCAAGTCGTATATTGTCCCCGGCATCGGCGACTCGGGCGACCTGGCCTACGGGACCAAGATATGATATAACCGCTGACAGCCTACCCCGACCGCACCTTTACGTACGATAAAGACGCCGGGCCATACAGCCCGGCATCGGGCGGCAGATCGCCCCCTCACGGACCGGACCTACATGAGCGCCACGACGCGGGAAACTCCATCCTTCCGGCCAGACGGTCGACGAGGGCTGGCTTCGAAGCCCGGCACCGGGCTTTTCTGTCCCCGACGGCTCATCCGGGACCGCAACGCACATCCGGACTGCACGACATCTCCTTACAGGCCGGAGTATATCCGTCCATCCGGAATATACCCTCAGCATCGCAATGGCTTCGGACGATCGCCACAAGGCGTGAGGGGGTACCGGCTGCGGCATCGGAATACGTTCCGGCCCTTTATCCGCAGGCGGAAGCCGGATGAAGCGCGGGCAGGAGTACCGGCGCGTTCGGCAGAGGCCGGATGCGAATAACCGTCCCTCCGCAGACAGACAGATAAACGGGTACCTGAACAGACAGCTATCGGGCAGACGACTAAACACAGGCAGACAAACAGATAAAGAGCGGCAGCCCCTCAAACCGGGGCTGCCGCTCGCATTCGGCACCGAACTATTCGTCCTTATCGGAATCGGTGTAGGCCTTGAGCAGCTTATCCTGCACATCGGCCGGAACCTGCTCGTACGAGGCGAACTTCATCGAGTAAGTAGCGCGCCCGTTGGTGAGCGAGCTGAGCGTCGTCGAGTAGCGGTACATCTCGGCCAGCGGCACGCGCGCCACAATGCGTTCCATGCCGTGCTCGCTGCTCATCCCCTCGATCATCGCGCGGCGGTTCTGCAGATCGCTCATCACGTCGCCCATCTTGTCGCCCGGAACGAGCACCTCGACCGAGTAGACCGGCTCCATGATCTTGGGCCCCGCCTTGCGGAACGCCTCCTTGAACGCATTACGCCCCGCCAGCTTGAACGAGATCTCGTTCGAATCGACCGGATGCATCTTACCGTCATAGACGATCACACGGATGTCGCGGGCATAGGAGCCCGTCAACGGCCCCTCCTCCATCTTCTCCATCACGCCCTTGAGGATAGCAGGCAGGAAACGCGCGTCGATGGCGCCGCCCACGATCGAGCTATAGAACACGAGCTTGCCGCCCCAGTCGAGCTCGACCTCCTCCTTGCTCTTGATATTGGTCGCGATCTCCTTGCCATCGACCTTATACTTGCCGGGCTCGGGCATCCCCTCGGCGTAAGGCTCGATCAGCAGGTGGACCTCGCCGAACTGGCCGGCGCCGCCCGACTGCTTCTTATGCCGGTAATCGGCCGCCGCCACCTTGGTGATCGTCTCGCGATAAGGAATGCGCGGAGCCATGTATTCGATCTCCATCTTGTTGACATTGCCCAGCGTCCACTTGAGGATATTGAGATGGTGCTCGCCCTGCCCCTGGATGATCGTCTGCTTGAGCTCTTTCGAATACTCGACCAGGATCGACGGATCCTCGTAGCTCGCCCGGTTGAGCAGCTCGCCGAGCTTCTCGTCCTCGCCCGTCCTGACCGACCTGACCGCCGCCCGGTAGCGCGGCTCGGAGAATGAGATCAGCGCGATAGTGATCGGCGCACTCGGCGCGCAAAGCGTGTCGTTGGTCTTCACGCCCTTGAGCTTGACCGTACAGCCGATGTCGCCGGCCATCATCTCGCTCACCTTAACGCGGGTCTTACCGGCGATGGCGAAGATCTGGGAGAGCTTCTCGCGGTTGCCCGTGCGGCTGTTGACCACTTCGGCGCCCTCGGTGAGTGTGCCGCGGATCACACGGAAGAAGCTCACCTCGCCCAGATGCGGCTCAACGGCGCTCTTGAACACGAACAGCGCCAGCGGGCCGGCAGCGTCGGGCTCGACCTCCGTACCGTCGACCGTCAGGAAGTTGGGGGCCTTGAGCGGACCCGGCGCCACATTGATCACGAACTCCATCAGGCGCTTGGTCCCGATATCGCGCGCGCCCGAGGTGCAGAACACCGGCATCAGGTCGCGCTTGGCAAGGCCCAGCTTGAGGCCCGAACGCATCTCGTCCTGCGTGAGCGTTCCCTTGTCGAAGTAGAGCTCCATCAGCGCCTCGTCGTTCTCGGCCGCAGCCTCGACCAGCTTGTTGTGCAGCTCGGCGGCGCGCTCCCGCTCCGATTCGGGGATATCGAGCTCCTCGCGCTCGCCGTTCATCCCCTTGAACCTATACATCTTCATCATCAGCACGTCGATGAACGAGTCGAACGACGGGCCCGGATTGACCGGATACTGCACGATCACGGGCTTCACACGCGAGTTGGCCTCGATCGACTCGATCGTCGCCTCCCAATTGGCCTTCTCGGCATCGAGCTGGCTCACGACCGCGATGATAGGCTTCTCATACTTGCGCGCATAACGCGCCTGGATCTCCGTCCCCACCTCGAAACCGTTCTGCGCATTGAAAAGCATCAGACCGACGTCAGCCACCTTGAAAGCCGAGAACAGGCTGCCGCAGAAATCGTCCGACCCCGGAGTGTCGATGATGTTGAACTTGCGGCCCATAAACTCGGTAAACAGAATCGTCGAGTAGATCGACCGCTTGTAGATGTGCTCGATCTCCGTATTGTCCGACAAGGTGCTATCCGCCTCCACACTCCCCCTGCGATCGATCACCTTGCCCTCAAAAGCCATGGCTTCGGCAAGCGTCGTCTTGCCGGAGCCCGAGGCTCCAAGCAGCACCACGTTTTTAATCTCGCTTGTTTGGTATGCTTTCATATCAAAACGGTTTTAGGTTGGACATAGATAAATTTGCCTTTCAATATAAGCATAGAAATCTGAAATTCCTAATTTTCAGGCCCTGTTCTTAACGGTCGCAGCACGATCTGCAGCATCCGGTTTCCGGATGAAGGAACGCCTGTTCCGAAGTCAAAAGCAGATGCGGGGCGATCCTTGTGGATCACCCCGCATCTGCCGGGACATACCGCGCGCGTCACCGTGCCGTCAGTTGCAACCCCGCACACAAGACGGGTTCCCGGATCAAAGCCCCATCAGCGGGTCCCGCCACCCGGCAGCCTCCCGCTCAAACCGCAAAACAATGTATCGAGAAACGTCAGGACCGGACAGGAGCCCGTCCGCAGGCCAGCACAGGCCCCCGCCACCCGGTACGTCGATCGGCACAAGCGGACCGCCCGAACAAAAGAGGCTCTGACATATCCGCTACGGCACACCGGTATCCCGGTCACAGCCTCCGTACGACCCAGCGCAACAGAGATACGGGAGTCACCCGCGTCAGCAAAACCGGCGCCACCAAGGGACACTGTCAACCGGCGCATTCGCGGAATCCGGCAACGGATCGGTATCAGGCGGATCGGCAAAAGCCCCGGCAACTGAGCCATCAACAGGGCCATCCGATTGAAAGTCCCTATTCCATATCCTCCAGCATCCCGATCAGCTCACGCCTCTCACGCCCGGAGAGTCGCTCCCGCTGCGCGAAGAAGGACAGCATGCTCACGTTCGAGCCGCCGAACAGTACATCGCGGACCCCCATCATGAACTGGCTCGTATACTCCTGGCGCGAAATCAGCGGATAATAGCGGTGACTCTTGCCATAGCTCCGGTACGACACAAAACCTTTGCTCACCAGAATGCGTACAATGGTCGACACGGTGCTGTAGGCCGGCTTCGGCTCGGGCAACGCATCGAGGATATCATTGACAAAGGCCTCGCCTTTGTCCCACAGGATCTGCATCAACTGCAGCTCTGCACGGGTCAGTGTTCTGTCATTCATCTCTTTCCGTTTTGCATATGAACCGGAGCGGCAGGCCCCGCGGCGGGCACGCCAAAGCCAGCTGGCAGGAGTACCCGCCGACCAAAGCGGGAACAAGGCAAGGTGCAGCCCGGACCGGTGCCGGAGTGCCCCTGCCTCTCCAAGCCTGACCTCGCGGCCACTATCTGATCACCTCTCCGGGAACCGTAGGGTCGCCACCCGGAAACCTCGACAGCATCACATTGCGCCAGACAACACCGGACGGGCTTCCCCCGCCGGCCACCGGCAACGGGATCTTCGTATTGGGCATGTCGATCACATCGATCACCTTCACCGTCTTCTTCAGCGGGGGGAAGATCGCGGTAAAGGCCACCGACTGGCCGCCGCACCCCTGCACGACGATCACCTTATCCAACGGAATGTCGTTCTCCAGACGCCGGATCATATAGCGATCCTTGGTCTGCGTATCGCGAATATAGATACCGCTCCCGAAGATCAGCCACCATGCCGCCTTGTCCTCGGGCATATCGACCGCGATCAGCACGCGCGTCTCATCGGGCTTGCACTCGATATCGAGGATGCGATAGCCATAAACCCGGTATTCGCGGGGTGAATAGTCCGACACAAGGACCGTCGTCTTGCTCTTGGGCAGGATATACTCATACCGGCTATCGACGAACACCCCCGCCGCGGTCGCTTCCCCCGCATTGGCAGCGCGCAGGCCCTCCATGTTCGGTTGGACATTGTTCAGCTCGAAATGAACCGGGACCGTGTACTTAACCCGCACCTTCTCACCACGCTGCACGCCCGGAATCCACCGGGGCGAAAGGGCCAGCACGCGCTTCACCTCTCGCGACAGCGACTCGTGAGGCGACTGCAGGATCTCGATATCGCCCACCGAACCGTCTTTCTCGACCACGAACGAAGCCACCACATTGCCCTCAATGCTATTCTGCTGCGCCTCGGCCGGATACACGACATTTTTCATCGTCCAGGTCGCGAAATCACGGATCGTACCGCCCTCGAACTGCGGCATGGCATCGGCCTGCAGATAGGGTTCCTCCTTGTCCGACGCATCGGCTGCAGCCGATACGTCATCATTCTGCAAGGAGAAATCGACCGGGATCGTATACTTGACCCGCACCTTTTTACCCCGCTCCCTGCCGGGCGTCCACCGGGGCGACTGGCCGATCACGCGCACCACCTCACGGGCAAGCACATCGGGCGGGGAATTCAGAACCTCGACATGGCCCACCGAGCCATTCTTCTCGACAATAAACGAGGCGACCACCGTGCCTTGGACATTGTTCTTCTGTGCTTCGGGCGGATAGGCCATCGTCCGCCTCACCCAGCTCCTGAAATCGGCCAGGGTGCCCCCCTGGAACTGAGGCATCTCTTCCGCCTTGAGAAAAGGCTCGCTCTTAGACGCGGCTGCCAGGGAACTGGCCGCATCGCCGACCGCCTCGTCGTCCGGAACCGGATCGGGGACCGGCTCGTCCTGCACAAAGCCGGCGTCCTTCCCGGCCTGCTCTGCTCCAACGCTCTCCACCGGTTCAGCCACAGCTACGTCCTCCGGGGCAGCTTCGGTAACCGGAACGGCCGCCCGGGAGGTCAGCGCAACCCGATCCTGCAAAGGATCGGGCGCACCGACAGGATCGGTTTCGGCCCGCGCCAGTGTCAGACTGGCGGCCATGACCACGGCCAACGGCACCGCCACGGCGACGCGGAACCTTCCCGAACGGATCGGGGTTCCTTGTTTGATCATAATAAGTCTATTTTTAATGAGGGTTTGGCTGAATCCATTGACGATATAGGGCCCTGTCCCCATCACCTCCTCCACAAGGCAATGAACATAGAGCTTACGCGGGATCCCTCGGCGCAGTACATCCCCGTCGGCCTCGAACTCGTGCAGCATGCACAGCTCGCGCGCGACGAACCACATAAACGGATTGCACCACATCACAGCAGTCCAAAGGCCGCAAATCGTCTTATCGATATAATGGCAATGGGCAATATGGGCACATTCGTGCGAAATCACGACAGCCAACTTCTCACCATCCATCTCCCGATCAATAAAAATATCCTTCCCGAACGAGAAAGGGGTCTTGACATATCCGCTGCGGTAGACGGGCGTACCGTCCACGATCTTGCGCGTGGCCATGCGGCGAATATAAAGAATGTACAATGCCTGCCCGGACAGCCAGCAAAGGGCCAGACCGACACCTCCCGCATAGACCCACAACAGGATGGCCTCCCAGTTCCATGCGGTCGCGGGCCCGGCTATCGCCATATCCGCCTTCGCGTCCGTCGCCCCGGACTGTGCATGCTCCCCATGATTGGCCGGAACCAGGGTTTGCGCGGTAACCGGCCCGGGCCAGGCATCATCCTCCGGATGATCCGCAGCGACGATCCCACCCGAGAACAGGGTACCGGTATCAGCCGTCTCCCCGACACGCTCCGCGGGCAAGACCCGAAGCGTCCTCAGCGCGCATATCGTCGCAAGCAACGGCATGGCCAGCAGGAAGAGGCGCGCGATCCGGTAAGTCGTACGCCGTCGGATCAGCAGCAGGTAAATCAGCGTCAACCCGGCAAACGACACCAGCGACTTAAACATAAAGATCAGTATGGGGGTACTCATAGCAGGTATGTTTAGCGTTCAATCTTCTTCGAGCATCTCGATCAGCTCGCGCTTCTCGCGGGCCGACAGCCGCTCCTTACGCGCAAAGAATGACAGCATCGACACGTTCGATCCGCCAAAGAACACATCGCGTACATTCATCATAAACTGGCTCGTGTACTCCTGCCGCGAAATCAGCGGATAATAGCGATGGCTCTTGCCAAAGCTATGGTAAGACACGAACCCCTTGCTGACCAGAATCCGGATGATGGTCGATACGGTACTGTAAGCCGGCTTAGGCTCAGGTAACGTTTCAAGTATGTCGTTCACAAAGGCCTCGCCCTTGTTCCACAGGATCTGCATCAGTTGCAGCTCTGCACGGGTCAGTGTTCTTTCCTTCATAGTAGTCGGGTTCTGTGGAGGACAACCTCCATAAACAAATATACAACTAACCTTTTAATTACACAACTAATATATTAACTATTTTCGACCACTCTGTATATTTTCCTTTCCAATCTTACACCGTGGGGGCAGCACCTGGGAAAAATCAACGGGATACCCTGCGAAAATCAGAGGCGGGTACGGATTCAGCGGGGAAAAGGAGGACTCCCGTAGCACAAAAGTCGCAAGGACGATGACACAAGGCAGAGTGGACAAAACCGCGTTAATATGAGTCATGGGCGGCAATGCAGGGAGGCCGTCTCCTTACCGGGACAACTGCGGATCATCCGGTGCCGGGCATAAGATTCCCAATTTCGGGGAAATGGGGAGGATCGGGGCGATTGGGGCGGGTAATCGAGGGGGAGGGAGTATGGGGCGAATGCCGCGGAGAGGAGTGGACGGGTCGGAGGGAGGGGAGGTGGATGGAGGGAGCTGGAGAGGACCGGTAGAGAGAGCCGGTAGAGAGGGCCGGCAGAGAGGACCGGCGGAGGGGGTCGGCAGAGAGGGTCGGCAGAGAGGGTCGGCAGAGAGGGCCGGCAGAGAGGGCCGGCGGAGAGGACCGGCGGAGAGAGCCGGTAGAGAGGACCGAGGTACGGGCGTAGCATAATGTGAGAGAGGGATGGTATGGGGCAAAGG
>JAFQJK010000097.1 GCA_017415005.1 Rikenellaceae bacterium | reverse complement strand
CGAGGCGTGGTGCGATCTCTTTGCTGCGAACAATTTTCTGGTGGGCATCTCGCTCGACGGACCGCAGGACATCCACGACTCGTCCCGCGTGACGAAGGGCGGCAAGCCGACCTTCGAACGGGTGATGCAGACGGTTTCGATGTTCCAGCACGGCGGCGTGGAGTACAACACGCTGAGCGTCGTGAACCGCCTCTGCGAGGGTCGCGGTGGGGAGATCTACCGCTTCTTCCGCGACGAGGTGCACAGCAAATACATGCAGTTCCTGCCGGCTGTGGAGCACGTGGTCGATGTCGAGGGCTTCCACCGTCCGCTGATCGTCTCGCCCGACCGCGAAGGGGCGCGACTGGCCGAATGGTCCGTCACGGCCGGGGGCTACGGCCGTTTCTTGTGCGACATCTTTGACGAATGGGTCGTCAGCGACGTGGGCCGCACCTTCGTGCAGATGTTCGACGCCACGCTGGCCCAGTGGTGCGGCGTGCAGCCGGGCGTCTGCTCGATGGGTGAGACGTGCGGCGACGCATTGGTTGTCGAGCACAACGGCGACGTCTATTCGTGCGACCACTTCGTCTATTCGGAATATCTGCTGGGCAACATCCGCGAGACACCGTTGGCGGAGATCTACCGCTCGAAGAAGCGCCGCGACTTCGGCCTTGCGAAGCGCAACGCCCTGCCTGCGGAGTGTCTTCGTTGCAAATACTATTTTGCCTGCCGGGGCGAATGCCCGAAACACCGCTTCGAGACGGGTTCGGACGGCTGCCGCAAGAATTCGCTCTGCGAGGGGCTGAAGGCCTATTTCCGTCACGTGGAACCCTACATGGATTACATGCGCGACCTGCTGTCGAAACAGCAGTCCCCGGCGTGGGTCATTCCCTTCGCCCGCAAGCGCATGGGGCTGATGTAGAGGTGCGGATTGCGAGAAGAGACCGGATACCGGATTATATACGAGACCTATTTTGCAGAATTGAATGTATGGACTAAAACTCTTTTAGGGGGGGTAAATCCGAGAATCATGTGTAAATACACCTTCAATAAGGTGTTTAATTATCAAAAACGCCCATTCATTAAGCGTTTTATTCAGGAGAAATTGAATCAAAGACATCATTTACCGGGGCAAATCTTACAGGATTCTTCCCGTTTTTGTGTGCAATAATGTTCAAAAACGTGGCTCAGAGGAGCTAATTTCGAGTGAAAATAGCGAGGAGCCGTTGATCGCTTGAAAATCGGAGTTGGCACACGGGGTGCCTCGGTAAAAAGCGACGACTTCGGAGGAGTTCCCCCCCCCCCCCCTTGCGGGCAAGTTGTTTTGCGTTACGGAAAATATTTCGCGTAACGGAAAACACAACTTGCCGGGGTCAAAACATATAATGTTTCTGACCTCCAAAAACGGGTCAAATATCACGTCCCGTTCCCGCTTGTTCGCCGGCCAATCTCAAGAGGCGAACCACCCGTTCCCGAAGCCGACATCGGGAACAAAATTGCCTTGAAATGGGATGAATAAATCTTGAACTCAATCCATCATGAAATAGTGATGCCAGGAAATCAATACGAATTGAAGTCTTGGCGTCTTGATCTCCAGACGTCATGAACCCCTGATGCCCCGAAATCATGAGCTCTTGGACTCGTGGCTTCTTGATCTCCTGAGGCCATGTCCTCTTGACCTCAAGAGCCCTTAACATCTTGTTTTTCTAGAGTCATGATACCCTAATCTCACAACCTCTTGCTTTATTGATATCAGTAGATATGTCTTTATGTTGGGATATGGAAATGTTGAACCATTAAGACAAATTCTGTGTCAAGAGGACAATCTAACACTTCTTCCTGCTCAATTGCAGGTCACTATGGCGTATGTTCTACGCCTCGAAAATCAATTGAAATACTCTGTTTTGGGTCCGTCCCCGACGCCAACCGGTGCCACACCGACGCCAACCACTGCCATAGAGCGCGGGAAGTGGAGAAAACGCCTCCGCAGCTCTTATATTCGCTCCCGAAACCTAAAAGCCTATCATTATGCAAGAACAGAAGAATGAACTTCGGGGCGACAGCCGAACGGCGTCCCTCGACTCCGGGACTTTATCGAGAAAAGTCTCCAACTATGAGCTCCTCTTCCTGCAGCCGGTTAAGACTGCGGCTCTCCATGGCAAGGCCATTTATGTCCGTCCGGAGTTTCACCAACGGATCCAGCGAATCGTGCGACTCCTCGACAACGACAAAATCTCGATGTACAGCTATCTGGACCGGGTGCTGGAACACCACTTCGCAACCTTCGACGAGGAAATCACGGTCTGGTGCCGCAACCGGATCCAGTCGCTTTCCCGGGATCTTAAAACGACACTGCCATGGGAATAGTCAACGTAGAATCCCGAACCTTTGAGCGGATGCTCGCGCGGTTCGAGGAGTTTGCCCGACGGATGGACGCGCTCTGCCATGCGCACCGTATCGGCGAACCGGAGCCGTGGCTGGACAACCAGCAGGCCTGCCAGCTGCTGAATATTTCCAAACGGACGTTGCAGACCCTTCGCGGCAACGGGTCGCTTTCCTACGCGCAGATCAACCACAAGATCTACTATCGGGCAGAAGATGTGCGGTCGTTCCTTGCGGTGCTGGAGGCACGGCGCAGACACGAGCAGAGGCGCAGAAACGGAGTATAAACGGCGGGATCCGAATCGTGGCACCTCGGGTGGTGTCGGGCCGGATCTCGCATCAAACAGACGGAAAATGGACAATGAATTGATTACGAAGCATGACGAGCGGATCCGCTCGTACTTCCAGGCGCTGGAGCGTCTTTCCATGGCGTTGGAGACGTCGTTTTCGAAGCGTAAGTCTTCGTTGGACGGCGAGAGCTTTTATACGGACGAGGAGCTTTCGCAGCGGCTGAAGATCAGCCGCCGGAGTTTGCAGGATTATCGTAACCAGGGACGGATTCCCTACATCAAGCTGGGAGGCAAGATTCTCTACCGCTCCTCGGATGTCGAGCGGATGCTGGAGGAGGGTTATCGAAACGAGTTTCGGTAGACAAGGGGCAGAACGAGGCTGCAAGACAGAACAGACAGAAGGTAGAAAGGGAACATGGGTAACCGAGCCCTCACGGGTGTAGCCGTTCATGGTTTTTCTCCTTTTCATCGGTAGCATCTTCCCAAACGGGCCGGAGCGAATACGACAACCTTTTTCACGGGGAGCATCTCCATCTGCGGAGACCTCTTCCGGGGAAAACCCTCGGGTCATGAGGTTGGCATTTCGCTCCGGCCCATTATCTTGCTGCCGGATGAAAAGGAGCAGGAACAAAAACGTCGCCGGGAAGTCGCTACACCTTGGCCGGAGATTCGTCCTGCCGCCGTGCGCGGCGGCGGATCAGACGGTCCATATCCTCGGAGATCTTCTGCTCGGTGATCTGCGCGTAGCCCTGGGTGGTGGAGATGTTCGCATGTCCCATCATCTTGGCGATACTCTCGATGGAAAGCCCGGCGGAGATGGCCAGCGTACCGAAGCTGTGACGACTCTGGTGGTATGAAAGGTTCTCCCGGATGCCGACGATGATGCCCAGCTGGTGGATGTCAAACCAGATTCCGTCGCGCGGTCCCAGCGGGAAGACCGGCTGCGTGTCGTCCGTCCGGTTCTAGAGCGAGAGGATCCGCTCGGCGATGGGATGCAGCGGGATGAAGGCTTCGATGCGGGTCTTGACCCGCTGTTTGCGGATGTAGCTCCGACCCTCGGCGGTCTGTCCGATGTGGCGCGGATAGAGCGACTGCATGTCCGCATAGGCAAGCCCCGTCAGGCAGGAGAAGAGAAACATCCGGCGGATCAGCTCCAGCCGCGGATCCGCCTGCGGGTGTGTCAGCAGGCGTTGCAGATCCTCGCGACTGATGGCCCGATGGCGCGGCGGGACTTTCTTCTCGTAAGGGAGATCCTCCAGCGGGTTGCATCGCAGGATCTCCCGGTCGACGGCAATATAGGCCAGTCGGTTGAGCCAGGTCAGGCTGCGGTTGATGTAGGAGGGACTGCGATGCTGCGAGCTCTTCAGGTAGAGTTTGAAGGCCTGCCCGAATGCCTCGGTCAGATCCCGCAGCGGGAGATCCTCCTCGCCGCGACTTTGCAGAAGCGTCGCAGATTGCCCTGCATGAGGCGCGACTCCCGCCACGTGGACCCCTGCTCACACCTTCCCTTTTCTGCAACGGCAATCGAGTAAGTGGTCATTTACAAATCCGGTCGCTTGCAGGTGCGCATAGCAGATCGTAGAGCCGAAGAATTTGAACCCTCTTTTTTTCATATCCTTGCTCATGGCATCGGATTCGGGCGAGGAGGCGGGGATTTCTCGCAAAGACCTAAAACGGTTCACGATCGGCTGCCGGTTTGGGAAAAAGGAGAGCGTATAATCGTAAAAGCTGCCGTACTCACGCTGGATCGTCATGAACAGTCTGGCATTGTTGATCGCAGCCGTAATTTTCAGCCTGTTCTTCACGATTCCCTCGAACGTCATCAGCCGCTCGACATCCGCAGCGGTCATCCGCGCCACTTTTTCGACATCGAAGTTGTGGAATGCCTGGCGATAGCCCTCGCGTTTTCTGAGAATGGTTATCCAGCTTAGTCCTGCCTGCGCGCCTTCCAATATCAAGAATTCGAAGAGGATTTTGTCATCCGTGACCGGCTTGCCCCATTCTTCGTCATGGTATTGGATATACAGCTCGTCGTCTGCGCACCAGCCGCATCGTCCGCCTATCAGATCTCTCATCGCATGATTTTTTGTCCGTGACAAGATAGTAACTCTGAATGGAAGATCAAGATATGGGTATGTTTTAAGTCGGGTTTGCGGTTCTCCGCGGGTACAAAATAAAATAGGCGACCCCGAAGAGTCGCCTAAGTCAGTTCGCATTGTCGCTATTTTAAGCTATTTGGCCGCATTGCCGGGCTAATACTCCTCCTCGTTAAAAAAGAAGTCATCCTTGCTGGGATAGTCGGGCCAGACATCCTCGATACTTTCGTACACTTCGCCTTCGTCCTCGATCTCGTTCAGGTTCTCGATCACCTCGAGCGGAGCTCCCGAACGGACCGCATAGTCGATCAGTTCGTCCTTGGTGGCGGGCCAGGGGGCGTCCTCGAGCTTGGAGGCTAACTCTAATGTCCAGTACATATGCTTCTCGGTTTTAGTGACTCAATGAACGGATAAATTATGGTAAAGTTGCTCTCAGGAGTGCAAAAATATAAATTTTTTTATTTTTCGGGCAACCAGAGGATTTCTTTTACACTAAATTCATCGCTGAGTTTGCGGCCCAGGATGTAGAAATAATCGGAAAGCCGGTTGATATACTTGATAACGTTTTCATTCACAGGGAATACGTCGGAGGCGAGCAGTATCTTTCGCTCGGTCCGGCGGCAGACGGTCCGGCAGATGTGCGCGAGCGACACGAGCGGGTGGCCGCCGGGCAGCGTGAACTTGTCGATCGGGGCCAGCTCGCTGCTCAGCGTGTCGATGCGCGTCTCGAGGAACGTGACGGCGTCGGCGGTCAGCCCGGGGAGTTTCTTGGTCACGCCCTCTTCGGCGGCCAGCAGCGCGGCGGCCGTCATCAGGCTGCGCAGTACATCAAGCAGGTCGGCCCGGTAGCCCTCCAGGTCGATGCCTTCGCGCTCCATCATGTCGCGCAGGTAGGCAACCTGCGCCATCAGCTCGTCGACCGTGCCGTACGCTTCGATGCGCGGATCGGTCTTTCGCACGCGCGTCCCTCCCACCAGCGATGTGGTGCCCTGGTCTCCTGTTTTCGTGTATACACCCATGGTCTCTCGTTTTATAGTTTGTAATGCTGTTTCTGCAACCTGCGGTTGAAGACAAAGAACATAAAGCCGCCTTTGTCGACGCTGACGCAGTCGGCCCGGCGGATGATCTCGCGGCAGGCGCGGAGGCGGGTCCGTGTGCGGCGCGGCGCGACGATATAAAGCATGCATTCGCTCTCGCCGATCGGCGCAAGAATCGCCTGCGTGTCGTCGATTCCTGCCGATCCCGTTACGATATACGTAGTCTGCGGGACAATGGTTTCGACGGGGGGCGTTTTGTCGAGGATAACAACGTTGGGGTATTTGCAATAATTGTGCAGGTTCTGGATGTGAAGGGCCGTGCGATGCCCCACATGCTGCCGGCGCAGGCTTTCGTACAGGGTCGTATCGCCTCGTTTGCGGGGGCGTTTCATCAGCACGTTGCGTACCAGCGCATACATGAAAGGGGAGTGGATGCCGTGGCCCCGGTAGTGGCGGATGTGGCCCAGCGATCCGAACCAGAGCACTCCGCGCAGCGCGCGGCTTTTGAGGTTGAACGGGAGGGGCATGGCGGCAGGCTAAGGGTTGGACGGGATGCGCCCGAGGCGACCGGCCAGATGACCGGTCGAGAAGGCGATCTGCAGGTTGAAACCGCCGGTGTCGGCGTCGAGGTCGAGCACCTCGCCGGCGAAGTAGAGGCCACGGACCAGCCGTGATTGCAGTGGGTCCGGGTCGATGTCGTGTACGTCGACGCCACCGGCCGTGACGATGGCCTCCTCGAAGGGGCGGTAGTCGGCCACGGGCAGCCCGAAGCTCTTGATCGTCCGGACGAGGCTGTCCGTGTCGCGCGGAGTGAGGCGTCCGACGGGTAGCTTGGCTGAGATGGGCAACGCCCGGCAGACAGGTTTGATAAGCGGTCTTGGTAGCAGCTTGCGCAGCAGGTCGCTGAGCTGGGCGCGCCGGTCGAGGGCTTCGGCCTCGCGCGCGAGACGGTCCGACACCTGTTCGGGCGAGAGGGCCGGCTTGAGGTCGACGGCGATCCGGACATCGCGGCCTTCGATCAGTCCGTCGACCGCCTGGCGGCTCAGGCGGAGGATGATGGCGCCGCCCAGTCCGCGCGAGGAGAAGTCCATCTCGCCGAACTCCTCGCAGCGCGTTTTACCGTCGATCACGAGACGGGCCGATACGTTGCGCAGTTGCAGCCCGTCGAGCGCTTCGATGTCGGGCAGGTCGCATTCGAGCGGTACGAGCGACGGACGTACAGGCACGATCGCATGGCCCAGGCTGTGTGCCAGCAGGTAGCCGTCGCCCGTGGAGCCGGTGGCCGGGTAGGAGAGTCCCCCGGTGGTGATGATCGCATACTGTACGGGGATCGTCCGTTCGTTGCCGGCGGCGTCGGCAACGCTGGCCGAGGCGATGCGTCCGTCGCGGGCGTCGATCGAGCGGACCGTCGTATGGCAGGCGATCTCGGCGCCGCCCTCGCGGGCCCAGGCGACCAGCGCGTCGGCGATGTCCCACGCCCGTCCGCTGGTCGGGAAGACGCGCTCGCCCCGCTCGGTGGTCAGCGGAACGCCGAGGCGCTCGAAAAAGGCGACCGCGGCGCGGTTGTCGAAATCGCGGAATGCAGGCGTGAAGAAGGCGGCATTGGCACGGACCTTGGCCAGGAAGTCGGCCTCGGAGCGCATGTTGGTCAGGTTGCAGCGACCCTTGCCGGTGATGCGGACCTTGCGTGCGGGCTTTTCCATCTTCTCGGCCACGAGCACCCTGTGCCCGGCCCGGGCGGCCACTCCGGCGGCCATGAGGCCTGCAGCCCCCGCTCCGGCTATGATTACGTCGTACTGCTCCACGCTCTTTTTTCGCAAAGATAGCCGATAATATTTTATCTTTAAAGAAAATTTGCGTACGTTTGCAGCCGAAAAGTTCTAAAGGTATGTTGAGCAGAAGATTATTGCGAATCAAGGCGATCAAGGCCGTATACGCCCATTTCAAAGCGGATTCCGATTCGCTGATCACTTCGGAGAAGAACCTCGTATTCAGTATCGACAAGACGTTCGACCTCTACCACCTGATGCTCAGCCTGATCGTCGATATCTGCCGCTATGCCCAGAACCGTATCGACCTCGGCAGGCAGAAGCGCCTGCCTTCGCCCGAGGACCTCAATCCCAACACCAAGTTCGTCGATAACCGAGTGATCGCGCAGATCGCCGCAACGCAGCCGCTGTTCGATTATCTCGAGCGGCGTTCGCTCTCGTGGGGCGGAAGTCCCGAGCTCATCAAGAAGCTGTACGACGCGCTGGTGGACAGCGATTACTATAAGGCATACATGGCCTCGGACCACCGTTCCTACAAGGAGGATATGAAGCTGGTCGAGAGTTTCTACCTGAACGAGGTCGATAACAACGAGCTGCTCGAAGAGGTGCTCGAGGAGCAATCGATCTTCTGGGCCGACGACCTTGACTTTGCGTTGATCCTCGTGATGCGTACTTTGCAGGGTGCGCGGGCGGCCCAGGCGGAGCTCGAGCTGCTGCCCAAGTACAAGAGCGACGACGACCTGGATTTTGTCAAGGAGCTGTTCCGCAAGACGCTGGTCAACTATAAGGAGTATCTGGGCTATGTCGAGCGCTTTACCCAGAACTGGGATGTCGACCGCATCGCCTTCATGGATAACCTGATCATGGTGACGGCGATGGCCGAGCTGCTGGCTTTCCCCTCGATCCCGGTCAAGGTGACGCTCGACGAATACATCGAAATCGCCAAATATTACAGTACGCCCGGCAGTAGCGTTTTTATCAACGGCGTACTCGATAAGATCGTCGACGCACTCGGCGAGGAGGGCCGCATCGAGAAGACCGGCCGGGGGCTCCTTTAATCCGATCTGCTATGAGGGGCCTGCTGTCTTTGGGATCGATCGTGATGGCTGTCGCGCTGACGGCATGCGGCGGTGCGCCGAAACAGCCGGAGGCTGTGCCCGATGTGCCGGAAGGGCGCGTGGTCGCGGTGTCCGACTCGGTGCTCCGGGCGGGAGTGGCCGATACGGTCGATCTGGGGCGTGTGCGCGAAGGAGAGAAGGTGAGGACGGAGGTGACGCTGCGCAATACGGGCGACCGGCCGTTCGTGATCCTGAATGCGGAGGCAAGCTGCGGATGCACCTCGACCGAGTATGACCGGCAGCCGGTCCGGCCCGGGGATGAGGCGCGTTTCGCTTTCGAGTTCAATTCGGCGGGCTTTGCCGGATGGCAGGTCAAGACGATCTCGATCCGGACATCGCTGGACGCGAAGCCGTACCGGATCGTGCTGACGGCCGACGTGCACTGATGGGGTGTAATCAATTTCGGTGCGATTGAAACATTCTTGGCCCGGGAGTTGGAGGATTGCAAGAATGTCTTAACTTTGCCTGTAAATTTTAAAACCAATACGACGTATGAATCTGATGACAATTATGCTGCAGGGCGGCGGAGCTTCGGCAGGAGCCGGCGGTAGCATGCAGTTTTTGATTATGATGGTGCTGATCTTCGGCGTGATGTATTTTTTCATGATCCGTCCGCAGCAGAAGCGCCAGAAGGAGCTGGTGAAGTTCCGCAACGCACTCGAAAAGGGCCAGAAGGTAGTGACCGCAGGCGGTATCTACGGAACGATAAAGGAAGTGAAGGAGGGTTATGTGCTGCTTGAAGTGGATAATAACGTCAACATCCGTATCGACAAGGCGATGATCATGCGCGATCCGTCGGATAACGTGGCGAAGTAAGTCGCGCCCCATATCTTACAAACGAAGAGCCGCAAACCTTCTGGTTTGCGGCTCTTCGTTTTGCCGGGCGATGTGAGCCGGGCGGCACTGGCCGTACGGCGCAGACGGCCCGTACGATACCGTGGCCGGCGCACGGACGGGAAGATACTATTCGGCGCTGTCCGCTTCTTTGACCTCTTCTTCGACGAATTTGGTCATCCCCGCCCCGACGAGGATGTTGTACCAGGCGACGAGCTTTTTCATGTCCGACACGTGGACGCGTTCGCGGTCGTACTCGGGAAGGACTTCGGCCAGCAGGGCCTTGAGCTGTGCGGGGTCCGACTTGGGACCGATCGTTGCCTTGCCCCCGGTGTGGGCATAGAGCTTCTCGAAGACCTCGCCCAGCGGCATGTCCTCGGCTTCGGTGAAGATGGCGATCTCGGCCAGCGCGCTGACCTTGGCTGAGGCGGGCGTGTTGGTGCGGCGCCCGTCGGTGAGCGACTCGACGATCACCCCGTGCGTGCTTTGTGCAACGAATTTATACAGTCCCGGCTGTCCCGAGATGGCCAGTATCTCCTTTAATTCCATGATTTGTAGTTTTAGGTTTACTTGGGTTTGCCCGCAAAGATATAAAATTTGGCGGTAGTTCGTCGGCCGGCGGCGGTTTTTTGCCTGTTACGGCGTATGGCTGCCGGTGTCCGGGAAGGTCGGCGGGGGATACGGGGCTTCTTTGGGCGTAAAACTATGGTCCGGGGCTTGCTTTTTCGCGCAGGGACATGCATGGAATTAGGTAATTTGTCGGATTTTTCGTAAAATTGCAGGTTGAAATCTAATCAGACAAGTATGAAGGTAATGAAGTTTGGCGGAACGTCCGTAGGTTCCGCAGATGCCGTGGCTCAGGTCAAGAAAGTGGTTGAATCGGCTCAGGAGGAGGTGATCGTGGTTGTCTCCGCACTGGGGGGCATTACAGACCAGCTGATCTCCACAGCCCGAACGGCCGCGGCCGGGGACGCTTCATACAAGGACAGCCTGCAGCGGATCGTCGACCGTCACCATGATATGGTGGCACGCGTCGTGATGCCGGATCGCCGTGAGGACATCGCGGCACGCGTCAACTGCCTGCTCGACGAGCTGACCAACATTTTCCGCGGCGTATACCTGATCAAGGACCTGTCGGACAAGACCACCGACACGATCCTCAGTTACGGCGAGCGCCTTTCGTCGATGATCATCAGCGGGACGATCCGGGATGCCGTGCTGTGCGATCCGCGTACGTTCATCAAGACCAAGCGCTCGTTCCAGAAGCATATTGTCGATATGGATGCGACCGACCGGTTGATTGGTGAGACGTTCGCCACTCTGCCGCGGGTGGCCGTGGTGCCGGGTTTCATCGCGTCGGATGCCCACACGGGCGACACGACCACGCTCGGGCGCGGCGGATCGGACTATACGGCCGCGCTGCTGGCCTCGTCGCTCAATGCGTCGGTACTCGAGATATGGACCGATGTCGACGGTTTCATGACGGCCGATCCCAAGGTGATTAGCAGCGCTTACGTGATTGAGCGCCTGAGCTTTGTCGAGGCGATGGAGCTCTGTAACTTCGGGGCCAAGGTGGTCTATCCGCCGACCATTTTCCCGGTCTACCATAAGGATATCCCGATTATCATCAAGAATACGTTCAATCCCGATGCCGTGGGGACGTTCATCTCCAAGGAGCGTGTCAAGGACCGCTCGAAGGCGATCAAAGGCATCTCGTCGATCAACGATACCTGCCTGATCACGATCCAGGGCTTGGGCATGGTCGGCGTGATCGGGGTCAACTACCGTATATTCAAGACGCTGGCCAAGAATGGGATCAGCGTGTTCTTTGTCTCTCAGGCCGCCTCGGAGAACACCACGTCGATCGGCGTGCGCAATGCCGACGCCGATCTGG
>JAFQJK010000096.1 GCA_017415005.1 Rikenellaceae bacterium | reverse complement strand
TGCCCTCGCCGTAGCCTATCTCTTCATCTTCGCGCTCTTCTCGCTGCGCCGGAGGTATTTCACCTTCGACCCGGCCCGGGTGAAGCACCGGATCGCCGTCCTCGTCCCCGCCCACCGCGAGGATGCGGTGATCGGGGAGTCGGTCGCCTCGCTGCTCGCGCAGGATTATCCGCAGGAGGCGTTCGACATCGTGGTCATCGCAGACCGGTTCGAACCTGCGACGCTCGACACGCTGCGCCGGCAGCGGGTCCGCCTGCTGGAGGTCAATTTCGAACAAGGCTCGAAAGCCCGGGCGCTGAACTATGCCATGCAGCAGATCGCCGGCGAACCGTACGAGGTGGCGGTCATCCTCGATGCCGACAACACGGTGGGGCCCGACTTCCTCAGCCGCCTCAACGATGCCTACCACAGCGGCGCGATGGCCGTGCAGGCCCACCGCAAAGCGGGAAACCTCGATACGGACACCGCGCTGCTCGACGCGCTGAGCGAGGAGATCAACAACTCGATCTTCCGCAAAGGCCATGTCGCGCTCGGCATCTCGTCGGCGCTGATCGGCTCGGGCATGGCGCTCGACTTCCGCTGGCTGGCCGACCATGTCGGGAAGCTCGTGACGGCCGGCGAGGACAAGGAGCTCGAGGTGCTGCTCCTCCGCGAGGGCGTCTTTATCGAATACCTCGACGATGTCGAGGTGCTCGACGCCAAGACCCGGCAAGAGAGCGCCTTCTACATCCAGCGGCGGCGCTGGCTCGCGGCACAGTTCTACGCGCTGGGCAGCGCGCTCGGGAGCCTGCCGGGCGCCCTCCTTACGGGCAACATCGACTTCTGCGACAAGTGCCTGCAATGGATGATGCCCCCGCGCATCCTGCTGCTGGGCGGTATCCCGCTGTGGGCCGCCGTGATGACCGCCGCGCACTGGACCGCATCGCTCAAATGGTGGGGCCTCTGGCTCGCGCTGCTCTTCGCGCTGAGCTTCGCCACGCCCGACTACCTCGTGACCGACCGCCTGCGCAAGGCCCTGCGCAGACTGCCCGTGATATTCGCGCTGATGGCTGCCAACCTGCTGCGCATGCGCGGCCAGAAGAACCGGTTCGTCCGCACCGAACACGGCGCATAACCCGCTAAAAACCGCAACCATGAGAATAGCCATCGAAGCCCAGCGCATCTTCCGTCCCAACAAGCACGGCATGGATTTCGTCGCGCTCGAGACGATCCGGCACATCCAGCAGCTCGACCGCGAGAACGAATACTTTATCCTGGTCAGCCCGGGCCAGGACCGCTGCCTCGCGCCGAGCGCCAACATGCAGATCGTCGAGCTGAGCTGCCCGACCTATCCGCTCTGGGAACAGGTCGCGCTGCCCCGGGCGCTGCGCCGGATCGGACCCGACCTGCTGCACTGCACGAGCAACACGGCCCCGGTCCGCTGCAAGGCGCCGCTCGTGCTGACGCTGCACGACATCATCTTCCTCGAGGAACAGACCTCGCGCAACAAATCGACCTACCAGAACCTCGGCCGGATCTACCGCCGCTGGACGGTCCCCCGCATCCTGTCCCGCTGCCGACGAATCATCACCGTGTCGGACTTCGAGCGGGCACGGATCGGGACGACGCTCGGCCTCGCCCCGGAACGCCTCACGACCGTATACAACGGGTACAGTGCGCACTTCCATCCCGTGGCAGATCATGCCGCCACAACGCGCAGGTACCTGCCGGAAGACCGCTACCTGCTCTTTCTGGGCAATACCGACCCCAAGAAGAACACGGCACGCACGCTACGCGCATACGCCCTGTATGCCCGGGAGTGCCCCGAACCGCTGCCGCTGCTCGTCGCCGACCTTGGCGAGAACATAGTCAGCGAATTGCTCGCAGAGAACGGGATCAGCGATATCAGGCCCCTGCTCCGCCTGCCCGGCTATATCCCCAACACCGACCTGCCTGCCGTATACAGCGGTGCGGTCGCCTTCCTCTACACCTCACTGCGCGAGAGCTTCGGCATCCCGATACTCGAGGCCATGGCCTGCGACACGCCGGTCATCTCGTCGAACACCTCGGCGATCCCCGAAGTGGCCGGGGACGGGGCCCTGCTGGTCGACCCGACCGACGAGCGGGCGATCGCCGGCCAGATCGCAGCACTCGCCGCCGACAGTAAGCTGCGTGACCAACAGATCGCCTACGGGCGCGAGCGGATCACACGCTTCTCGTGGGAACGGACAGCCCGACAGACCCTCGACATATATCGGGCCGTCCTCGGCTAACCAAGGGCCACGGACTGTATCGGACACGCCGGGTCCGGCGCTACCGGCGTAAATGAGATCCCCCGCCGACGGCAAGGACGATCGGTCCGGCGACCATAGCAGTCCTCATCGGAATAATGCTATCTTTGTAGTCGATAAAACCCCGTTTACAGACAACAGGCATGCTTGAAAAAATAAAATCCGACCCACGCCTCAAACACCTGATGATCGGCCTGATCAGCTCGCACAAGCACCCCCGTCCCAGGCTCTGGGTCCGGTGGTTCGTCAACCCGTTCGTGCATAAGCGGGGCAAGGGCGCGGTGATCCGGCGCCGGCGTTCGCGGATCGACGTATTCCCGTGGAAAAGGTTCGAAGTGGGCGCCGGAACGCTGATCGAAGACTTCACGACCATCAACAACGGCGCGGGCGACGTGCTGATCGGCGACAACGCGCGGATCGGTATCGGCTCGGTGGTGATCGGCCCCGTGAGGCTCGGTGACAAGGTCGGGCTCGGGCAGCATGTCTTCATCTCGGGCTTCAACCACGGATACAGCGACGGCACGCGCGACTCGAACGAGCAGGAGCTCGTCCGCAAGGAGGTGGTGATCGGCCGCGAATCGCACATCGGAGCGAACGCGGTCGTCGTGGCAGGCGTACATATCGGCGAGCGGGTGCAGATCGGTGCAGGCAGCGTCGTGACCCGCGATATCCCGTCGTACAGCGTGGCCGTAGGCAATCCGGCACGCGTGATCAAAACCTACGATTTCGATAAAAAGGCATGGATCAACTCACACTAAACAGCCGGGACATCGCACCCGGGGAGCAGCCCGACGTGAGCGTAATCATGCCGGTCTACAATACCGAAGAATACGTGGCCGAGGCGCTGCGCAGTGTCATAGGCCAGACCCACCGCAACATCGAGATCATCGTCATCGACGACGGATCGACCGACGGCAGCCGACAGGTCGTACGTGACACCATCCGGGGCGACCGGCGCGCACGGTGCATCACCCAGCAGAACCAGGGACAGGCCGAAGCACGCAACGTGGGGATGCGCCAGGCCCGGGGCCGGTACGTCTACTTCATGGACAGCGACGACGTACTGGTGCCCGACGCCCTCGAATGCTGCGTCCGGCAATGCGACGCCGGCGAACTCGACTTCCTGCTCTTCGACGCCTCCAATTTCGGCCAGGCCGGGACACTCGGCGACTGGGCCGACTATACGCGCGCCCGGTACTTCGCGGAACGCCCCTACACCGGGATCGAAGCGCTGGAACTGCTGCTCGGGCTGGGCAAATACCGCGTCCCGACATGGCTCAACCTGATCCGGATGGACTTCCTGCGCCGCTGCGGCCTCTCGTTCCTCTCGTCTATCCGCCATGAGGACGAGCTGTTCACCGACCTGATGTACCTCCACGCCGCCCGCGTCGAGGCGCTCGACCGGGTGCTGCTCATGCGGCGGATCAGACCCGGATCGGTCATGACCACCCGCTTCTCGGCGGCCGACCTGCGCAGCTACCTGACCATTGCCGACCAGCTGCGCCTGTTCGCCATGCGCCACGCGCACTGCCGGGTGCAGGTCCGCGCCCTGCTGCGCCGCATGCTCAACCCGGTGGTCCGCCACGCGGCCGACCTCCCGGGGCGCGACCGCCGGCGGCTGCTCCCGGTCATTATGCTGCATTACGCCGCACTCGTCTCTCCACGCAACATAGCGGTACTGATCTTCAAAGCGCCCCTATCCAAACTCCGCAGACATGGGATCGGTTAAAAAAGAGCTCGCCTCGGGCGTATTCTACACCGCGCTGGCCAAATACTCGGGCCTGGTCATCTCGCTGGTCGTGACCGCGATCCTGGCACGCCTGCTGACACCCGACGATTTCGGCATCGTGGCCATCGCCACGCTGATCATCGCCTTCTTCGGTATCCTGAGCGACCTGGGCATCGCGCCGGCCATCATCCAACACAAACAGCTCGACGAACGCGACCTCGACAATATCTTCTCGTTCACCATCTGGTCGGGCCTCACCGTGGCGCTGCTCTTTTTCGGCAGCTCGTGGCTGATCGCGCGCTACTACGACGCACCGCAACTGGCGCTCATCTGCCAGGCGCTGTCAGCCAACCTGCTGTTCGCCGCGATGAACATCGTCCCGAACGCCCTGATATACAAAGCCAAGCGATTCCGATTCGTCACGGTGCGAACGCTCTTTGTCAACGGCATCGGCGGCACGGCCGCCGTGGCGGCAGCTTATGCGGGCGCGGGCGTCTATGCGCTGCTGGTCAACCCGATCTTCTCGAGCGTGGCACTACTGGCGATCAACCTCAGGGCGTATCCGCGCACGCCCCGCCTGACGCTCGGGCTCGCATCGCTGCGCAAGATATTCGCCTTCTCGGCCTACCAGTTCGGCTTCAATGTGATCAACTATTTCAGCCGCAGCCTCGACAAGCTGATGATCGGCAAGCACCTCGACCTGAATCTGCTCGGCTACTACGAAAAGTCGTACCGGCTGATGATGCTGCCGTTACAGAACCTGACGTTCGTCATTTCGCCGGTCATGCACCCCGTCTTCTCGGAATACCAGCACGACCTGCCCCGGTTGTCGGACTACTACCTCCGGGTGGTGCGCCTGCTGGCCTTCGTCGGATTCCCGCTCTCGGCCTTCCTGTGGTTCGCGGCAGACGAGCTGATCCTGCTGTTCTTCGGCCCGCAGTGGGGCCCGTCGGTCCCGGTGTTCCGCATCCTGGCCCTCTCGGTGGGCGTACAGGTGATCCTCTCGACCTCGGGCTCGATCTTCCAGGCGGCCAACTCGACCCGTATGCTCTTTATCTCGGGCCTCTGCTCGACGGCGCTGACGATCGCAGGACTGCTCGTCGGACTGTTCGTATACGGCACGACCGAAGCCGTGGCGTGGAGCGTCGCGATCACCTTCGCCCTCAACTTCGTACAGTGCTATTACCTGATGTACCGCCATGCCTTCCGGCTGCCGTGGGGAGCGTTCTGGCGTCAGCTGGCCTCGCCGCTGGCCCTCTCGGCGCTGCTCGCCGCGATCCTGTGGGGCATTACGCTGGCGATGCCTCCGGCCAGCCGGATCGTATCGCTCGCGATCAAAGCAGGGACGGCTTGCGGCGTATGGATCGTCTATATCCAGCTGTCGGGCGAGTACGACGCGATCGGGAAGCTGCGGGGAATCGTCAAACGGTTTAAACGATAAGCGCATGAAACAGCCTACGAAAGGACTATTCCTCGTCTTCCACGGGTTCGCGCCCCACAACGGGATCAGCAAAAAGATACACTACCAGCGCGACGCGCTGCTCCGCTGCGGGGCCGACGTAGGGCTGTGCTATACGACCATCGCCCCCGACGGGACCCAGAAGCGGATGCTCGACGACACGGTGATCGCCGACTTCGGCGGCGGCAAAGGGGCCAAGGTCCGGAAGCGTATCGACTATCGCGCGGTCGTCAGTGCTGCGCGTGAGCAAGGTGTCCGTTTCGTCTACGCGCGCCACGACCACAACGCTTCGCCCGTGACGATCGGCCTCTACCGCGCCCTGCACAGGCTGGGTATCCGGATCGCACTGGAGGTCCCGACCTATCCGTACGACCCCGAGTTCGCGCAGTCGCCGTGGCCGCGCAAGCTCAAACTGCGGATCGACCGACTGTTCCGCCGCCGCATGGCGCGCTACATTGACCGGATCGTCACGTTCACCGACGAGCCGGAAATTTTCGGACGTCCCACGATCCGTATCTCGAACGGAATAGACTTCGGCCACATCCCCGTGAAGCCGCACAGGAACGACACCTCGCACGAGCTGAACCTGATCGGCGTAGCCGACCTCCACTTCTGGCACGGGTTCGACCGCGTGATCGAGGGCATGGCCGCCTACGAAGCTACGCCGCACGACCGCAAAGTGCGATTTCACATCGTGGGAGCCGGCGTCGAGGCCGAGCGCAACCGGCTCAGGGAGCTGGCTACCCGGTACGGGCTTACCGACCGGGTCGTCCTCTATGGCAACCGGGCCGGGACAGGACTCGACGAGCTCTTCGACCGCTGCGATATGGGGATCGCCAGCCTCGGACGCCACCGCAACGGGATCACGAAGATCAAAACGCTCAAGAACCGCGAGTACGCCGCACGGGGCATTCCGTTCGTCTACTCCGAAACGGACGACGACTTCGATGCGATGCCCTACGTGCTCAAGGCACCTGCCGACGAATCGCCGCTCGACATCGCCGCACTGGTCCGCTTTTACGACTCGGCGGACACCGACCCGGCCCGGATACGCGCCTCGGTCGAAGGCTGGCTCTCATGGGAGGTGCAGATGCGCAAAGTACTCGACGAACTGCTCTAATCCTCCCGGCCATGCAAACTATCGCCATCATATTCTGGATCGCCGCCTGCATCGTATGCTATACGTACATCGGATACGGGATCGTGCTGTGGCTCGCCGTCAGGGCCAGGGAACGCCGGCACCCGAGGACCGAACAGCCGTTGCCGGACCCGCTGCCCGAGGTGACGCTCTTCATCGCCGCCTACAACGAGGAGGAGATCGTGGCCGGGAAGATGAGGAACTGCCGGGCGCTCGACTACCCCGCCGACAGGCTACGGATCGTGTGGGTAACGGACGGCTCGACCGACCGGACCAACGACCTGCTGGCCGCCTATCCCGAAGTGACCGTCCACTTCGCACCCGAGCGGCGCGGCAAGGCGGCCGCATTCAACCGGGGTATGGCATTCGTCGCGACGCCGCTGGTCGTCTTCACCGACGCCAATACGATGCTCAACGCGGAGGCGGTACGCGAGATGATCCGCCCGTTCGGCGACCCGCGGGTGGGCTGCGTGGCCGGCGAAAAACGGATCGTACAGGACCGAGCCCAGGCTGCCGCCTCGACCGAGGGCGTATACTGGAAATACGAATCGAAACTCAAGGAGTGGGATCACCGGCTCTCGACAGCCGTCGGCGCGGCGGGAGAACTGTTCGCCGTGCGACGCGAGCTGTTCGAGGAGCTGCCCCCCGACACGCTGCTCGACGACTTCATGCTCTCGATGCGCATCGCCGCCCGCGGATACAAGATCGCCTACACATCGGAAGCCTATGCCATCGAAGAATCGTCGGCCGACATGGCCGAGGAGGGCAAGCGCAAACGGCGCATCGCGGCGGGCGGCCTGCAGTCGATCTGGCGCCTCAGGCCGCTGCTCAACCCGTTCCGTTACGGGACGATGAGCTGGCAATACGTCTCGCACCGGGTGCTCCGCTGGTCGGTCACGCCCGTGCTGCTCGTGGCGCTGCTGCCGCTCAACGTCGCACTGGCCACCGGCAGCGGACACCGGACACTGTACGACATCCTGCTGGCACTGCAAATCGTCTTCTACGGCTGTGCATGGCTGGGATACCGAATGGCACGACGGAAACTGAAGAACAAACTGTTGTTCATCCCCTACTACTTCCTGTTCATGAACCTGAACGTCTTCCGCGGGGTCCCCTACCTCGTCCGGCACAGGGGAAACGGGACCTGGGAAAAGGCGCGGCGCGCCTGACCGGATCAGACTCCCACGGCAGGGAGGTCAATGGGCCGCGGCAGGCGATCCGAGGATCGATGCCATCAGACTGCGCAGGGTTGCCACATCAATAGGCTTGGACATAAAATCGGTCCCCCCCGCCTCAGCGGCTTTCTCCCGGTCGTCGGCAAAAGCATGGGCCGTAACGATAATGATCGGCGTATGCGTATCGCTCCGCCGGATCCGGCGTGTCGCCTCGAGCCCATCCATCACGGGCATCTTGACATCCATCAGCACGAGGTCGGGATGTTGTTCGGCAAAGAAAAGCACGGCTTCGGCCCCGTTGCGGGCACGGATCAGGTCGTAATCGGCCTTCAGGATCGAGGAGATCAGCAGGTAGTTGCTGTCGGTGTCCTCGGCGATCAGGATCAACGGCCTGTCCGGGCGGCCCGAGCCTTCCGGGTCAGGGGAAATACCCCCCCCCCCATCATATATCTCTGATTCACAAGGAAGTACAAACCAAAAACAGGAGCCTTGGCCCAACTCGGAATCGACTCCGATGCGGCCGCCGAGCCTCTCGACGACCTGCTTGCAGATCGACAGCCCGAGCCCGGTCCCCTGAGAGAAGCTGTTGAGCTTGACAAAGCGGTTGAACACCGACCCGATCTGCTCGGGAGCAATCCCGATGCCGGTATCGCGGACATAGAACTCGATCTCGCCGGGACGCAGCCTGTAGCCCACATGGACCGAGCCCTCGGCAGTGAACTTCAGTGCATTGCTGACCAGGTTGGTCAGCACCTGAAAGAGCTTGTTCCAGTCGCTGCGGATCGTGCATGCGGCCGGATGCTCGTCGAACAGCACGGCAACCGGATGCGCCGGCGCGGGCATACACGAGCCGACCACCGTCTCGCATAAGGCATTCGCGTCGACCGGCTCATGGACCATTTCGATCATGCCGGCCTCGATCTTGGACAGGTCGAGGATATCGGAGATGAGCTGCAGGAGCAGCTCGTTATTGCGTCCGATGATCTCGACGTACTGGGCCCGCTCGGCAGCATCCTCCGTATGGGCCAGCAGCTCCGAAAAGCCCACGATCGCATTGAGCGGGGTGCGGATCTCATGGCTCATGTTGGCCAGAAAGGCCGACTTGAGCCGGTCGGACTCCTCGGCTTTGGCCTTGGCCTCACGCAGACGGAGCTCGGTCTGCTTGAGTTCGGTAATGTCGATATTGAGCCCCAGTAGCTCCATATCGGACGAGCCATCCCCGCCCGCCTTGACCCGGTATGTACACCGTATCCACTTCCAGCCGGCACCGTCCTTCACGCGCAGCTCATTGCGGAACCCCTGCGCGCGACCCGCCCTGGCCTCGGCGAAAAAAGCGTCGAGCTTGGCCTTGTCCCCGGGATGAACCTGCGCGTATACATCGTCGATGCTGACGAACTCCCCGCGGCGATAATTCACATTATTGCGCCACTGGGACGAAGCGGTAAACTCGCCGCGGGCCGGCGTCCAATGGCACAGACCCACCTGAGCCACCTCGGCCATATAGGTGAACAGCTCCTCGAACTCGTGCAACTGCCGGTAGGCGGTCAGCGAGTCGGTATTGTCGACCACGATCAGGATATAACGCTCGACATTGTTGGCCGAATCGTACAGGATCGTCCCCTTGACGAACAGGTTCTTCACCCCCTCGTTAAAAGCACTGTCATAGTATCCGCCGTAACGGATCGTCCGGAAATCGTAGTCGAGCGTGAACTCGATCGGCTGCTTGTTGCGGAAAGCCTCCTTGGCATGCTCGGGGACATTGGGATTGTCGAACAGGTTGATCCCCATGACACTGTCCTTGGTGCCGAGCCCGAAAATGCGCATGTCCTCGGCATTGATGTCGAGCAGCGTCCCCTGCTTATCATAGATCTCGATCCCTACCGGAATGCCATTGTAGATATTTTGCAGCATATCCTCGCTGCGGCGCAACGCGTTGTAGGCCTCGATACTTTCGGTGATATCGGTGAACAGCAGCGTGCAGTAGCCGGCATCCGACGAGAAGATCGTCGTGCTGAAATAGCGCTCTCCCACAAGCATCGTCTGCCGGCTCGAGACCACGCTGCTATCGAGCGCGACCTTGTCGAGCGTACCGAGCATCTCGTCGGTGATCAGCGGCATGAACTCGCGAATGCTGCGCCCGAGCGTCTCGTCGCCCGGAATCATCGTGAGCGCCTCGAAAGCCGGATTGACCTCGACAAAGCGGTAGTCCGCCGGACGGCCGTCGCGGTCGAAGACCACACGCAGCCGGATATAACCCATCGGCATATTGATGTAAAGGTTGCGGAAATACTCCTTCTCGCGGCGGACCTGCATCTCAGACTTCTTGAGCTCCATGCAGACGCTGATGATATTGGAGATCGACAGGAACCACTGCTGGTCCATCTCGCTCCAGATGCGCGAACGGCCGACCATGTCGATGCCCAGGTAGCCCCAGGTCCCCTCGTGCGAAACGAGCGGAACGACGATGAGCGACCGGATCCCCTGCACGGCCAGCACCTCCTTCTCGACGACAGCCTCTGCCGGCAACATGTCGAGGTCGTCGAGCACGATCGGGACATGGTTGACGATCTGCGCGTTCCACCACGGCGAATCGTCGATCGACATGTGCTGCAATCGATCAATTTCCGGCGCAATATCCGGCTGGGTCACCTCGTAAGTACACGAATGCTCTCCTTTGTCCCAATCGTACTCGAAGATATAGACGCGGTCGCCGTCGAACTGGTGCAGCAGATTCTCCAGCGTCTCGGTGATCACATCGCCCGAATCAGGGTCCTTGAGCAAGGTCAACAGCGATTGAGACAGGCTGTTATGGCGGTTGAGCAGCTCACGAAGGCGAACCTGAGCGGTTTCGGCGCGCGAATGGATGGCCGCCTCGGGCTCGACATACTGCATATAGCCCTCGGCCACCCTATGCCCTCCGGCATCCAGCTCACGAGTTCCCAGGCGCGAATGAAGCCACACATAACCCATCCGGGACTGCACCGGGAACTCCTCGTCATAGAGACCCGAATCGGCAAACAGTGTGAACTGACGGATGACGCGCCCGCGGTGATCGGGATGGATCAGGCGCCGGAAATCCTCGAACGCCACAGGCATCCGCTCGAACTGCAACAGATTCTGCAGGATGTCCGAACAATAGAATGTCCGCGCATCGAAATCGACTTTCCACCACCCGATCCGCGCAGTCTGCTGCAGATTGCGCAGAACAGCCGCCTGCTGTCGCAAGTGATCGAGCATCTCTTGGGGAATGGAAACCTCACTCATATATGGCATGCTTAACGATTACATAAAACCACGATCTTATGTCGCAACCTATACAAAGGTACGAAACACTTCCGGGATCGAGTGCATGAAAATGCCGATTTTTCAACACCATACACAAAAATATTATACTATATTTGTAGTCAAGAATTCGAACGGTGTTTGCCGCATCAGCCGGAAAGTCGCAGACCGACGCGGACGGGCCGGCCGGAACCAAACCCTCATGCGCCATGGACGTAGAAATCACCCCATCAGAGTATAAGATCCTGATCGTCGACGACATCATGACAAACGTCCTGCTGCTAAAGGTACTGCTCAGCGGAGCCAAATACCAGATCGCCACCGCGATGAACGGCCGGGAAGCGTTGGAGATGGCCGGGAAAGTGTCGCCCGACCTGATCCTGCTTGACGTCATGATGCCCGACATCAACGGCTTCGAAGTGGCCGAAAAGCTCAAGTCGATGCCCGACCTGCGGAACATTCCGATCATCTTCCTGACCGCCATCAACGACACCACCAACATTGTCAAGGGCTTCAAGATCGGAGCGAACGACTACATCACCAAACCTTTCAACAAGGAAGAGCTGCTGATCCGCGTCAAGCACCAGCTCTCGCTGGTGGCTGCCAACCGCATCATCCTGAACAAGACCGAGGAGCTGGCCAATACGATCGTCGGGCGCGACAAGCTATACTCGGTCATCGCGCATGACCTGCGCTCGCCGATGGGCTCGATCAAGATGGTACTCAACATGCTGGTACAGAACATCGGAGAAGATCAGATCGGCAAGGAGATGTACGAAATGCTGTCGATGGCCAACCAAACCACCGAGGAGACCTTCTCCCTGCTCGACAACCTGCTCAAGTGGACCAAGAGCCAGATCGGGCGGCTGAAAACCGTATTCCAGGAAGTCAACCTGATCGAACTGATCGAGGATGCCACAGAGGTCTTCAAGCCGGTCTCGCAGCTCAAGAATATCCCCATCGAGATCAGGATGCCCGAGCGGATCGACGTCCGTATCGACGTCGACATGGTCAAGACCATCCTGCGCAACCTGATGAGCAACGCGGTCAAGTTCAGCCAGGAAGGCTCGCCGATCATCGTCGAAGTCGAAGAGAACGAGACGCACGCGATCGTCAACGTGCAGGATTTCGGCATGGGTATCAAGGAAGAGGACCAGCCGAAAGTGCTCAACCCGGACACCCACTACACCACCTACGGGACAAGAAACGAGGAAGGGTCGGGACTGGGACTGCTGCTATGTCTGGATTTTGCCCACAAGAACGGGGGCGAGCTCTGGTTCATCTCGAAGGAGGGTGAAGGATCGACCTTCAGTTTCTCCGTCCCCAAACTCACGGAAGCCGGCCCCGATACGGAGAAACCCCTGGCCTAATCAGCGCCCGGCGGGCCTGAGGTTAGCATACAGGATCACAGGCCTGTGGTCGCTCAGCGCCACCTTCGACACATCGTAGCGAACCCCTTCGAAATCATCCGAATAGAAAATATAATCGATCCGCAGCATATCCCGGAAGCCGCGGAACGTCGTGCCGTATCCGCTGCCGCACGCCTTGAATCCATCGGTCAGGCCCCCCTTCAACGTCCGGTAGGTAAACGATGCGGGGGTGTCGTTGAAGTCGCCGCACACAATGAGCGGTATTGTCGTCGTATCGATCAACCGGCGAAGCTTGAGCGCCTGCTGCGCCCGAATCCGGGCATTGTCGCGCAGGTTGTCGCGCAAACGGATCACTGCCTGCTTCCCGCCGCTCAGATCGCCGTCACTGCGCTCGCGCGACAAAGCCGTACGAACAGGCGCCACACCAGTGGTTTGCATATGCACACCCAGAACACGGACCCGCGATCCGTCGACCGACAGGTCGGCCCACACCGCACTATTGCCCGTATTCGGAAAAGGGACCAGGCCGGAGGCTAACACCGGATACTTGCTGAGCAAGGCGATATCCGTGCCCTTGAAAACCTGATAGGGCAGATAATCGAACACACGCGCCACACTATCCATCGTATAGCGGTTGACCAGCCGGAACTCCTGCAGGCAGACCACGTCGGCACCCTCTTCAGAGAACAGCCCGGCCACCTGGCCCATCACCCGGCGATACTCGCCCAGGCTGAAACCATGAACGTTGTATGTCCCGACGGTCAGATCGGCTGACGCGGCCTCCCCTCGCCCGAACGGCAGGCGATACATGGCCGTAATGTACCCGACATTCACCACCAGGGCAACCAGAGGGGCCAGCAGCCATGCCTTCAGCCGGATCGTCCAGTAAAGCAACAACAGCAGATTGAGGATCAGCACAACGGGAAGCGCCAGCCCCAGGAAGGGGAACAGGCTGCAATCAGCCGGATCGACATAAGCCGCGCGCCAGCCGCCGAGGGCCATGAGCAACAGCACGACCGAGATCAGGATCATCAGGTTATGGATCAGGTACAGGGTGGCTTTCTTTCCCATGACTTCGGTTTCTTACGAAAATTTCCGACGTTTTCTATCCGTCGCAACAAAAGTATCCATTTTGCCTGAACCCACAATAGGCCGGCGCGCAAAGTACCCGTTTTTCACCCAAATAAGACGCCGCAATCTGACGCCGGAAACCAGGATTGCAGTCGGGTTTCCGGCAGGAACAGCGGCCCCCCGGCAGCCCCGATCCAAGGCGGCGTGCGGCCTGCACGATTTTTTCTGTTATTTTCGCGTCTAAATCTACCCCGCATGCTTTAGGCTTTGATCCGTACAGAGCCCCCTGCATTCGGACTAACCCCATCAAAACTATAGCATCATGGTTATTGCCTATCTCCGGGTCAGTACCGGGAAGCAACACCTGGCCAACCAGGAAGAAGAGATCCGTAAATTCGCTGCTGCCAGAGGCCTCACGGTCGACCGCTGGGTCACCGAGGTGGTCAGCGGCAAGAAACACCAGAAAGACCGAGAGCTCGGCAAGATGCTCAGGCAGTTGCGCAGCGGCGACACGCTGATCGTGACCGAGCTGTCCCGCCTGAGCCGCAC
>JAFQJK010000095.1 GCA_017415005.1 Rikenellaceae bacterium | reverse complement strand
GCAGCGAGCCCATGATGCGCGCGCCCTTGAGCGGCTTCTGCGCGGCATACTTGCGGCGTACCGCCATCAGGCCGGGCATCTCTTTCTCGGCCATCTCGATTTCTTTGCGGCCCCAGTCGGCGAGCGTGATGTCGGCGACTTTGAAGGTCAGTTGGGGATCGATAAACATAGGTGTATGGGTTTGATTTTCGTATTCGTGTAAGCGCGGGACCGGCCCGCGACGGCCCGCGGGGATCAGGGCGCTTCCTTCAGCCATTCGAGCGCCGTCGCCTTGTCGCGGGCGATCTGCCCGCGCAGCTCTTCGACCGAGGCGAACTTACGCTCGGGGCGGATGAAGCGGCGTAAAACGACCGTGATCTCGCGTCCGTACAGGTCACCCTCGAAATCGAACAGGTAGGCCTCGAGCAGCCGCTCGGGACTGTCGGCGACCGTGGGGCGCGACCCGAGATTGGCGATCCCGTCGTACACGCGGCCGGCCACCTCGACACGGGCCAGATAAACGCCCGAACCGATCCCCTCGTTCCCGCTGACCGGCACGTTGGCCGTGGGAAACCCCAGCTTGCGCCCGAGGCGGTGACCGCCGGTGACCGTGCCCCTGATCTTTTGTTCCATCGTATCGCCTATCTTTGTACAGGCCGCGAGCGCCCCGGGTTTGCCGTCCGGTCGTCGCTATCCGTGCCCCGCAAAGGTAGAAATAATAATCGGGTTGTAAAAGCGCGGCATTTTTTTTACCTTAGCCCGACGAACCGCCCGTCCGGGCGGCGAAACCCCTCACCGATGGAATCGAAACCGAAGAAAAAGATATATTACACGATGGGTGAAGTGACCGAGATGTTTGACGTCAATCCTTCGCTCATCCGCTTCTGGGAACAGAAGTTCGACATTCTCAAGCCGCACAAGAACAAGAAGGGCAACCGGCTGTTCACACCGGCCGACCTCGACAACCTGCGCCTGATCTACCATCTGGTCAAGGAAAAGGGCATGACGCTGGCCGGAGCGCAGAAGCGTATCCGCGAGAACCGGACAGGCATGTCGCGCGATCTGGAGATCATCGACAAGCTGCAGAAAGTGCGGGCCATGCTGATGGAGATCCGCGAAGAACTGGGCGAGGAGCCGGGTGACGCGATCCGCATCGCCGACGAGGGGAGCCCGTTCGGCGCTGCCGCCCCGCTGGCCGGCGGGATCGTCGAACCCGAGGACCGCGATCCGGAAGCCGACGGGAAAGCCGCCGATGGACGGCAGGCCCGTACAGGCGGGCAGCATCGCACAGGAATACCTGGGGCGGCAGGCCATGCGACCGCCGTTTCCGGAGCGCAGGCATCCGATCCGGCCGAGATCGAGCTGCCGGCCGGTCCTTGGTGTTCGACAAGACCGCCCAGGCCCGAGGAAGCTGCCGCAGCGCAGGCGGAGCCACCCGCCACGGAAGACGTATCGCCGATGGTCGTCGAGCAGATGGAAGAGGAGGACGAAGCGGCCATGTTCGTCGAAGCTGAGCAGGAGCTGGAACGGATGCGCACAGCCCAGGCCACCGGGGAGAGCGGTGCACGGCTGGCAGCGGAGCAGACCCATTCCCATACAGCGAATGCAGGGATGGACGGGACGATGCCTGCCGGGACCCCGCGGGAAGACGGCAGGCCCGATGAGCGCCGGGAGACCCCGCGGGCGGCCGACGGCTTTCTGTTCGACATGGTCGAGGAGGTGGCTCCCGTCGCAGCCCCCGAGGAGCCGGCTGCAGAGGTTGAAGAGCCGGCCGGCGAAGAAGAACCGCCCAAACCGCGCATCGTCGAACAGACGCTGTTCTGAGCGGTGGAGGGTGAGCCGTACAGCGGTCGGCCGGAGCACCCTGCACGTCACAGGCATAGCCGCCCGGACCGCCTGTTGCACCGGACACGGACCGAAGGCCCCACACAGGCGGGGACGCAACTTCGGGACAAGGCGACTCCGCCGCCGGACGGAGGAAGCGAAGCCGAGAGGCCGGGCCGGGTATATCGCACCGCCGGGTAGTATTGAGGCGGCGACAGCATGGAGGTAGCGACAGTATGGAGCCGGCAGCGGGGCCATGTTCCGGAGGCCCGGAACGGAGGCGAAGCCGCCGGACGAGCGATACGATACAAAACTTACTTGAAAACAGATGACTGTACAAGAGATTGCCGATGTGATCGAGCAGGCAGCCCCGCCCGGGGCGCAGGCCGCGTATGACAACTCGGGGCTCATCGTAGGGCGCCCCGGCGATACGGTGAGCGGCGTGCTCGTCTGCGTCGATGTGAACGATGCCGTGCTCGACGAGGCGGCGTACCTGGGGGCCGACATGGTCGTTTCGCACCACCCGCTGATCTTCGACCCGCTGCGCCGGCTGACCGACGCCTCGCTGCCCGAGCGGGTCGCGGCGCGCGCCGTACGCGAAGGCGTGGCGCTCTACGCCGCGCACACCAACCTCGATTGCGCACCCGGGGGCATGAGCCACCGCCTGGCCGGAATGCTGGGCGTACAGGTGACCGGGCTGCTCGACCCGTTGCCCGACCGGCCGGGGTTCGGCTACGGCGTGGTGGGCGAACTGCGCGCTCCGATCCCCGTCCGCGAGTTCCTGCGCGGGGTGGCCGACACGCTGCGCATCGGAGCGATCCGCCACAGCGCGCTCTGCCGTCCCGAGGTGCGCCGCGTGGCGCTCTGCACCGGATCGGGCGGCTCGCTGATCGACCGCGCCGCCGAGGCCGGAGCCGATATTTACCTCGCGGCCGACTTCAAGTACAACCATTTTATCGAAGCCGACGGGCGCCTGGCCGTGGCCGATATCGGCCATTTCGAGAGCGAATATTGCGCAATCGACCTGCTGTTTGATATTATTACAAAAAAAATCGCTACTTTTGCAGTTCACAAAAGTGTGCAATCCCGGAATCCGGTAAATTATTTCGTATAAGTAACCTGGCATATAATATGGCAAGCAAGAAAGTGACCGACGCGGCGGATTACTCCATGGAGGAGAAGATCGTGGCTCTCTACGAGTTGCAGAAAGTCGACTCGCAGATCGACGGTATCAACAAGCTCAAGGGCGAGCTCCCGCTCGAGGTGCAGGACCTCGAGGACGAAGTGGCCGGCCTTGAGACCCGTATCGCCAACATCACGCGCGAGGTCGAGGAGCTGACCACCGAGACCAAGCGGCGCAAGGAGGAGATCGAGAGCGCCAAGGCGATGATCGCGCGCTACACCGAACAGCAGAACAACGTCCGCAATAACCGCGAATTCGACTCGCTCTCGAAAGAGATCGAGTACCAGAGCCTCGAGATCGAGCTTTGCGAGAAGCGGATCAAGGAGTACGGCGTCGAGGTCAAGAACAAGAAAAAGGCGATCGAGGATGCACAGGCTGTGCTGGCCGACCGCCAGATCGACCTCCAGAACAAGAAGCAGGAGCTCGAAACCATCGACAAGGAGACCGCAGCCGACGCAGCCAAACTGACGGCCGAATCGGAGAAACTCCAGACCAAGATCGACGAACGCCTGCTGTCGGCCTACAAACGCATCCGGGCCAATGTGCGCAACGGACTGGCCGTGGTGACCGTCAAGCGCGACGCCTGCGGCGGATGCTACAACCGCATCCCGCCCCAGCGACAGCTCGACATCCGCCAGAGCAAGAAGATCATCGTCTGCGAATACTGCGGCCGTATCCTCGTCTCGGACGAGCTGGACGGCAACGGCGAACAGTAAACGAATGGCGGGGCCGGAGGTTTCGCGACACAGGACAGAAGGCCTGCCGCAATGTGCGGCAGGCCTTCTTGCGTCAGGGGACAGCCAGACCGGGCCACCCCGGCCCGGGAGGCGGTGTCGGACGGGTTTGCCGGACGGACGGCGCCGGGCGGGATTTATGGACCGATACTTGCCGGGACATCAGGACGATCCTGACGGGACAGAACGTCCGTGTTGCACATGACGGTTTGTCAGGAATGGATTCGAAGCAGGCCGGACGGGATGCAGAAGACGGCAAGCAGCTGCCAATATGTCCGAAAGGAAAACGAAAACATACAAACAGCTCTGGTTACGAACAAATTAAGCCCATGACAGGATGTCGGAATGTCGGCCCGGGAGGATAAAGCAATAGCATCGGAGACATGGGCGGCCCCTGAATTTCATAAAAATTATTTATAATACACCCAACTAATTATCAGCAGAATAAATCACCCACGCCGGGCCGCCGCAGCCGAAAACGCCCGGCACGGCACAATAAGAGCGGCGCATGGCACGTCTCTTGTGTGATAGTAAGGCGGCACCGGAGGCCCGATGCAACCTCCGGCGGTATCGACACCCGTCGAATTACGTTCTTAAACAACGCTTGAACTGAACGACGTATTTCGGGGTTAAGTGGCTCGACAGATGAAATCGACCGGGACTGTTTGAATATTCCGGGAAAATTTTTACCTTGCCAATCACAGTTAACATTAACCTTAAAAACAAATTGCGCCTATTGCACATCGCTACTCAAACCAATTATCAGGAGTAGACAATGAATCTCAAGAAGTTAAGTGATCAAGAATTGCTTAATGCTTATCTTTCAGGTGATGAAAGTGCAATTTCAGTTCTTATTGAGCGCCATCGCAAGCGGGTCGCCGACTACATCTTCATGATGGTCAAGAACCGCGAGATCACAGACGATATCTTTCAGGATACCTTTATCAAGGTAATTCGTTTCCTCGGCGAGGGACGTTACACCGAGAGCGGCAGATTCCTGTCGTGGGTCCTTAGGATCGCGCACAACCAGGTTATCGACTATTTCCGCCAGAACAAGCAGCAGAATCTGGTAACCGAGGGCGACGCGGGATACGATATCCTCAACAACAGGAAACTTGCGGAGGGGACTATCGAAGACCGGATGGTATCGGACCAGATCGAGAGCGATGTCCGCAAACTCATCGAGTTCCTCCCCGAGGAGCAGCGCGAAGTGGTGATGATGCGCTACTACATGAACCTCTCTTTCAAAGAGATCGCCGAGCAGACGAATGTCAGCATCAATACGGCACTGGGTCGCATGCGGTACGCACTGATCAACCTCCGCAAGCTGATCGAGGAAAAGCAGATGATTTTGAGCTAGCGAGCAATAAACGCTGAAGGGAGCCGTTTTACTTTCAAAGAGTAAAATCTAAGGCTTATGAAGGATATGGACAACGGATGTATGATCGAGGAGGCTGACATGGATGAAGAACAGCTCTTTCTCAACGAGGTCGTGAAAGACGATTATGACCTGCTCTATCTGGATACGCTGTTGAAAGAGGTCTTCAGCCGAACATAAGCATCCTTCAAATTCGCATCGGGAGCCGCCCATACAGGGTGGCTCCCGTTTTTTTATGGCACCCTCTCCGCAACCGCTTCCGGCCCGTGGACCGTCCGGGCTGTCCCGTCCGGTGAGGTCTCCGCATTCGTCCCCCGGGTCATCCGCATCGCTTCCCGGCGGATCAGGTACGGGTTGCGCACAAATCTTCCGGCACGCTGCCAGCCACCGGGCCCATACCTCCGCCCCCGCCTGCCGGCGGAGATACAGCCCTGCATGAAAACGGCGAGCCACTCGCGCGGTCCGGCTCCCAGCCCCTGAACACCCGACGGATCGGACGGGCTACCCGCAACCAGCATATCGCCCGTATATAACATCCAAAAGACGGTCACATACACGTATGACCACGCGTTCATCCTCCATACAGGCAATATCAATACTACAAAAAGCCGCGCATATACTAATTTTACTATCTTTGCTTATGGGGTCCGATACCGGCGCCAACAAAGACGCAGCCGGGTGACAGCCGGTGATGCACCCTGTGGCCGGCAGAGAGCATGCCGCTGCGGATAGGCTACCGGTGTGGAAGACCCCGCCCAACCGCTTGCCCGCCTGACTATGAAACGCCTCACGGCCCTAATCCTCCTGACACTGGCCTGTCCCGCACTTTACGGGCAGGAGGCGGACGGCCCTGTCGAACAGTCAGAACTGCTCACCGAGCTGATGGGAGCCGAGAGCGATATGGAACTTTTCTTCCAGCCGCTCGAGAGCTACGAGGACCTCTTTACCCGTCTTTCCCGCTATAATTTCTCGGCCGTCCGCTACAACCGGCGAGGCTACGACGCGCGGTTCGGCCGCACGCGGGCCAGCGCGCTCGACCTGGCCGACCCGTTCCGAGGCGATGTGAACTGGACGATCGTCAACGCGCTCCGCCTCGCGTGGCACGGCTCGCGGATCAATGCGGCGCTGGCTCCCGGCGAGGAGGGACTGGGGGCGTTGGGCCCCTCGTCCGTCTTCCCGGTCGCGCCCGGCGACCTGGCCCCGGGCGGCAGGATCTCGGCAGCGGCGTCCGACCGGCGGTACCGCGCCGCGCTCCGGGCAGGCTACGTCTCGGATTCGGCAGGCCGCGGCTGGGCGATGGCGCTGACGGTCGCGCGGCGCTGGGGACGCGACGGGGCGATCGACGGGGTGTTCACGGATGAGACCGGCGTGACGGTATCCGTCGCAAAGCGGCTCGGCACCCGGCATGAGCTCTCGCTGCTGGCCGTGGCCGCTCCATCCCGCACCGGATTGCGATCGGCCACCACGCGCGAGGCATACGAGCTCACCGGCGACCGGCTTTACAACCCTTCGTGGGGCTACTACAACGGCCGTGTGCGCAATACGCGTGTGCGGACCAACCTGATGCCCGCGGCGCTGCTCGGCTATGCGGCGGCGCTCGGCCGATCGGTCAGGCTCGAGGTCGCGCTCGGCGGATGGACAGGCCGCAACGGCTACACGACACCCGGATGGAGCGGGGCGCCCAATCCCTACCCGGACCACTACGCCACGATGCCCGGCTACATCGCCAATCCCGAGGTCTGCGCCGAGGTCGGGCGACTCTGGCGCTCGCGCGATCCGGCCGTCACGCAGGTTCGCTGGGACGAGCTTGCGGCGGTCAATGCGCTCGGCGGCGGCCCGGCACGCTACTGGGTCGAAGAGCGCGTGACGCAGAGCCGCAGCCTGCAGGGCAGCGCGACGGTCCGCGCAAGGCTCTCGCCGCGGCTCACCCTGGCGGCCGGGGTCGATCTGCGCGCCGACCGGGCGGGAAGCTTCAAGGAGGCCAAAGACCTGCTGGGCGCCGCATGGATCAACGACACGACGCTCACCCGCAGCCGCGTACCGGAAGGCGGGCGCTTCGGCTACGACTATACGCTCATGCACCGGGCCCTCTCGGGCCATGCGCTGCTCAGTCTGGCGCGGGGCCGGTTACGGGCGCACGCGGGACTGGAATACGGCATAACGGATTTCGAGCGTCGGGGCCCCGACGGCGGACCCACGGCCGGGAACGGCCCGGGCCGCGCAAGCTTCGGGACCTATATGGTCAAACTCGCGGCCTCGTATGCGTTCTCGGCCCGGCATAGCGTTTCGGCCACGCTGGCCAACGGCCATCTGGCCCCGGCTGCCGACGAGGCGTTCGTGACGCCCGAATACCGCAGCGAGCAGGTCGGCGGCGTGCGCCCGATCCGCGTCAATGCGGCCGAACTGGCCTGCGACCTCGTGTGGAGCGCGCTCCGTGTCCGCCTGAGCGGCTATGCCTCGCGGACCGGGCACGAGACGCACGTCTACCATTACTACGACGACCTTTCATCGACTTACTGCAACCTGGTGCTGACCGGCATCGGGCGGCTCAACTACGGATTCGAGGCGGCGGCCGAAGTGCTCTTCTCGCCCCGATGGACACTCGGGGTGGCCGGAGCCGTCGGCCGATACGCCTACTGCACGAATCCCGATGCAGCGATCCGGAACGATGCGACGGGCGAGACGGTGGTCCGCGGAACGCGCAGCTACCTCAAGGGGTTCCGGGTGGGTTCGACACCGCAGACGCTGGCCGCGGCCGAACTGCGGTACAGCGGGACCCGGATGTGGCTGGCCTCGCTCACGGTGAGCTACATGGCCGACAACTGGGTCGACCCGAGCCCGGTGCGACGCATGCCGCGCGTGACCGACCGCGCCGGATCGCCCGAACGATTCGCCGCGCTGACCGACCAGGAGCGCCTGCCCGAAGCGGTCACCGTCGACCTGTTCGCGAGCAAGACCTTCCGCCTCGGGGGCCGCCACCGCATCACGGTCAACGCCTCGGTGCGCAACCTACTGGGACGCCGCAACATCGTATACAGCGGCTATGAGCAGTTGCGCGTGCGGCGTACCGGGAGCGGGATCAGCTCGAGCGTCGCGCCGTTCGGGTCGCGCTACTACCATGCCTACGGCCGGGGGTTCTATGCCGGGATCAACTATAAGTTCTGACCATGCGAAAGATGTATGACATAGCTGTAAGCCTCTGCCGCAGGCGGGCAGCCCTCTGTGCCGCGGCGTGCCTCTGGCTCGCAGGCTGCGACTACGACCGGTTCGGCGATCCTGCGCCTCCGGCGGGCGACGCGGCGCTGCCCAACCTGCTGCTCGGCGAACTGGCCGGATTCTACCGCGGCAAGCCCGTCGCCATCACCGAGGATATCGTCGTAACGGGCTACGTCGCCACGTCAGACAGCGCGGGGAACTTCTTCCGCACGCTGGTGATCGACGACGGGACCGGCGCACTCGAGCTCAAGCTGGGCCTGTACGACCTGTATGCCACCTACCCGCCCGGGCGGCGGATCGTGGTCCGGGCCCAGGGGCTCACGCTCGGTGCCGACCAGGGGGTCCTCCAGCTCGGACTGCGGGCTGCGCCGGCGAGCGGATACGAGACCGAGTACCTGGGTCATCGCGCCGTGGTCGACCGCTATGTCGCACGCGACACGGCATACCGACGCGTGGCGCCTCTCGACGCGACGATCGCTGCGCTGGCGCGGATCGCCCCGGGCCGGCTGGTCCGCCTTGCGGGGCTGCGCTACGATGCCGACACCGCGGCCTGCTGGGCCGGCGAGCGCTCACCCGTGACGGGTAACCCGCTGACCGCCTACCGCCAGTTCCGCGACCGGACGGGCGATACGGTGCTCGTGGCTACGAGCGGCTATGCGGCATTCGCTGCCGGGCCGATCCCGCAGGGGAGCCTCACGCTGACGGGCATCCTGCTCCGCGGCAAGGCAGGCAGCCGCGAACGACTGATGCTTAAACTAAGAGACACCGACGATGTACAACCCGAGTAAATGGATAACGGCGCTGGCGGCGGTGCTGCTGGCAGCCTGCTCGAACGGCAGGGAGCTGAGCTATGCAGGTGGCGATGACGACGGCAGCGGAAGCGGGAACGACGGCCCGCGGGCCGTGTCGATCGCCTACCTCAAAAGCCTCTACCAGGGCTATCCGCTCCGTTTCGAAGAGGACCTGACGATCGAGGGCGTGGTCGTGGCCAACGACCGCAACGGCAATTACTACAAGACACTGGTGGTCAGCGACGGGACGGGCGGCATAGAGGTCAAAGCCGACTACGACAAACTGTTCGAGGTGTTTCGGACCGGACAGACCGTCCGCATCGGATGCAACGGGCTCGCGCTGGGCGCATACGGCGGGCTCGTCCAGCTCGGCGATCCCGCCCCGGGAGACTACGAGACCGGATACATCCCGGAGGGCGAGCTCGCGGCGCGCATCGTCACGACAGATAAACCCGTGCAGCAGCTCCTGCCCGAGACGGCGACCATCGGCGGCCTGCTGCCCCGCCACGTCTGCACCTACGTGGCGTTCGAGGCCGTGCAGTTCGTCGCAGAGGAGGCCGGCCTGCGCTGGAGCGAGGCCGACGCCGACACCGACCGCCACCTGATCGATGCCCGGGGCGATACGCTACGCGTCCGGACCAACCACCGGGCCGACTTTGCCGGACGCAAGCTCCCGGCGGGCAGCGGCTACATCGAAGGCATCGTCGGCTGGTTCAACGGCCGCTACCAGCTGCGGATCATCGACGTGCGCAACGTGGTGATGGAAGAGCCCCGCTTCGGGATCGTGCCGGATTAGCCGGTCGCTGCGGAGCCATGCGAAAAAAGGGCGCCCGGGGTACCGGTCCCGCCCCGATTTGTCGTATGTTTGCAGCGTAGACCAAAAGACGTAGCTGACGATGAAAACGGAGATGGAGAAATGCCTGGCCGGCGAGTGGTACGACTGCCACGACCCGGTCTTCCTCGAGCTGAAAGGCCGCACGCAGGAACTGCTGATGCGCTACAATGCCCTGCCCTACGACCGCCGGCAGGAAAAGGACGCAGTGCTGCGCGAGATGCTCGGCAGCGTCGGAACGGGGGTCTCGGTGGGACACTCGTTCATCTGCGACTACGGCCGCAACATCCATATCGGCAACAATGTAACGGTCAATACCGGGTGTACGTTCGTCGACTGCAACCGGATCACGATCGGCAGCAACGTGCTGATCGCACCCAACGTACAGATCTACACGGCCACGCATCCCGTCGAGCTCCGCGAGCGGCTGGCGCCCGCGGGCGACCCGGCCGACGGCGTGTACTGCCGCCGCACCTATGCACTGCCCGTGACGATCGGCGACGGATGCTGGATCGGAGGCGCGGCGGTGATCCTGCCGGGCGTGACGATCGGCGCGGGCAGCGTGGTCGGCGCCGGAAGCGTCGTGACGCACGACATCCCGCCCGACTGCCTGGCAGCAGGCAACCCGTGCCGCGTGATACGCAAGATCAATGAAGGACAAAACAATGATTAAGCTGGTGGGGTTCGACCTGGACGGGACGATCGGCGATACGATCCCCATGTGCATCGAGGCATTCCGCGAGGCCGTGGCGCCTTATGCGGGACACGCGCTCGCCGACGAGGAGATCGTGCAGACGTTCGGCCTGAACGAAGAGGGCATGGTCCGCCGCGTGGCCGGCGAGCGCTGGGAAGAGGCGCTGGAGGATTTCTACGAGGTGTACGAGCGGATGCACGACCGCTGCCCGCGTCCGTTCGACGGGATGGCGGAGCTGATCGAGGAACTGAAAAGGCACGGCATCGCCGTGGCACTGGTGACCGGCAAGGGTGAGCGCAGCTGCGGGATCACCCTCCGGCGGTTCGGGATGGCGTCGTGCTTCGGCCGGATCGAAACGGGATCGCCCGAGCGGAACCGCAAGGCCGAGGCACTCGCGGACCTGATGGCGCACTACGGCATCGGGCCCGATGAGATGGTCTACGTCGGCGATGCGCTGTCCGACATCACAGCCTGCCGCGAAGCCGGCGTGCGGTGCCTGTCGGCCGCCTGGGCCGTGCCTCCCGACATTGCGGAGCGGCAGGAAGCCGAAAATCCGGGAGCGGTGTTCCCCTCGGTCGGGGCGCTGCGCGACCATCTGCAGAAAAGCGGCTGCCTGGATGAGCGGAGTCGATATGAAATATAGATAGAATCAGAAGCGCACGGCCCGGTGCACCAGACCGTCAGGATCGATCACGCCGCTGAACACCCGCCGCGCGGGACCGGTCAGCATGACATCGGTAAAACCGTCGCCCACCGTGCGGAACGCCACACGCAGCTCGCCGCCACGGACGTCCACCCCGAACGACAGGCAGTTGGGGAAACGGTAGAGGTGGGCCGCGATCGCCGCTGCCGTCGCCCCCGTCCCGCAGGCCCACGTCTCGGCCTCGACCCCGCGCTCATAGGTCCGCACCGCGATCCGGCCATAGCCGTCGATCCGCACGAAGTTGACATTCGTCCCGCCGATCTCGGCAAATGCCCCGTCACGGCGTATCTCGCGGCCCAGCGTATCGACATCGAGGCCGTCGAGGTCGTCGACGAACTCGACATAGTGGGGCGAGCCGGTATTGAGAAAGAAGAACCCCTGCTCATGGACCACCTGCGCCACATCGACCATGCGGAGCGTCACCACGCCGCCGTCCGCACCGTCGGCATCGACCGTCGCGGAGTGGGGCCCGTCGCTGCCCATGAACTCCTTCACGCGCCCCCCGATGCCCAGATGCTCGGCAAAGAGCGCGATACAGCGCCCCCCGTTACCGCACATGGTCGATTCGCCCCCGTCGGCATTGAAATAGCGCATGCGGAACTCAAGCAGCGGATCGCGCTCGAGCGTCATCAATCCGTCGGCCCCCACCCCGAAGCGGCGGTGACAGAGCGCGGCAACGCGCTCGCGCGTGGGATCGAAATGTCCGGCACGGTTGTCGACCAGCACGAAATCGTTGCCGGCACCGTGGTATTTGGCAAATTGCAGGTCCATACGGCGGAAAAGTCAAAACATCCGGTCCAAAGATAACCGTTTTTTTGTTCGTGGCCCGGCATCCGGCCCGCAGGTCCCGAAATTTTGCTATTTTTGCTCGTAATTGCCGGATCGTCCCCGGCAGCAAATCCCGATACCATGATAGAACCCATCGCCAACCACCGCTCGATACGCAAATACAAGGACACGCCGGTCGCACCCGCCCTGCTCGACGAGATACTCGCCGCCGGGACCCGGGCCTCGACGATCGGCAACATGCAACTGTACAGCCTCGTCGTCTCGACATCGGCCGAAATGCGCGCAGCGCTCGCCCCCTGCCACTTCAACCAGCCGATGGTCACGCAGGCCCCCGTTGTCATCACCTGCTGCGCCGACATACACCGCTTCGGCCAATGGTGCCGCCAGCGGGGCGCCGAGCCGCAGTACGACAACTTCGCGTGGTTCGTCAGCGCAGCGATCGACACGCTGATGGCCGCCGAGAACATAGCCCTCGAAGCCGAGGCGCACGGGCTGGGCATCTGCGTGCTCGGCACGACGATCTACACGGCCGACCGCATCGTCGAAGTGCTGGGTCTGCCGAAAGGAGTGATCCCGGTAACGACGCTCGTGGCCGGCTATCCGGCCGAGCAACCGCCCCTGACGGACCGTCTGCCGCTGGCCGCCGTCGTGCACAGCGAGACCTACCACGACTACACGCCCGAGGAGATCGACACGCTCTGGGCCGCACGCGAAGCCTCGGACGAGACGCGGGAGCTGCTCAGAGTCAACGACCTGCCCAACCTGGCGCGCATCTTCACCGAGCGCCGCTACACGGCCGCGGACAACCTCGCCTTCTCGCGCAAATATTTCGACGTACTGAAGGCGCAGGGCTTCTTCAACCAGTGATCCGCAACGATACCGGAGTGTCCGGGCCCCACCGGCCGGCCGCTCCGCAAGGTTCGGCAACACACGCAAAAACAGCAGGCCAGGGAACCGGCGGGACAGGAAGGTGCGGCAGCCGCACGCCCCGGACCGCCGGCAACGGACAGACAAAACGAACAGACAAAACGAAACCCCATGCATACAGCGGACATCGGAGACGGATTCACGCTCCGCGAGGCGGAAATGGCCGACGCGGAGGCGATCTGGCGCGCGCTTGACAGCCACCGCGACTACCTCGCCGTGTGGCTGCCGTTCGTTCCGCGCATCACCCGGCGCGAGGACGAGGAGGCGTTCCTCCGCGCCACGCTGGATACACCCTGCGACGCCCGCAATATCGTCTTCGTCATCGAGCGCGACGGCGCTTTCTGCGGCCTGGCCGGATATGTCAAGACCGACCGGGACAACAACCGCACCGAGATCGGCTACTGGCTGCTGCCCGAGTTTCAGGGACGCGGCGCGATGACGCGCGCCGTAGCACACCTCTGCCGCCGGGCGGCCGAGCGGGGCATGAACCGCATCCAAATCCGCTGCGCCGCCGCCAACGGGCCCAGCAACGCCATCCCCCGCAGGCTGGGATTCGTCCTCGAAGGCACCGAACGGGCCGGCGAGCTGCTCGCCTCGGGCGAGTATGCCGACATCAACGTATACAGCATCCTGAAAAACGAGATCGAACGATGGAAGAACCCGTCCTGAACGCCCACAACAAGCAGGAGTATCCCCCGATGCACACGGCCGAGCACCTCGTAAGCGGCGCCGTCAGCCGCATGCTGGGCTGCGGGCGCCCCGTAACGACACATATCGAGCGCAGGAAATCGAAATGCGACTTTCGCTGCGACCGCAACCTCACCGAAGAGGAGACGCGCGCCGTCGAACACGCCGTGAACGAGGCGATCGCTGCGGGGGTCGACGTGACCGCCGAGCTCGTCTCGCGCGAAGAGGCGGCCCGTAGCTTCGACCTCGGGCGGCTGCCGGACGATGCGGGCGGCACCGTGCGCATCGTCCGAGTGGGCGACTTCGACGCCTGCCCCTGCATCGGGGACCATGTCGCCAACACACGCGAGATCCCGCCCGTGCGCATCGTCTCGTCCGACTGCACGGACGGCATCCTGCGCGTGCGTTTCAAATTCGACAAAGCCTGACCCGATGGCAAAAAGGCTCGCCCCGCTGCTGCTCATCGCGCTCGTCGCCGCACTCTCGTCGTGCAGCGTGACGCGCCATGTGCCACAGGGCAGCTACCTGCTCCAGGGCAGCAAGGTCGAAGTCGACAGGCAGACCCCGCGCGGCGAGCGCATCAAGGCCACCGAGCTGTCGAAATACATCAAGCAGAGCCCCAACAAGCGGTTCCTCGGCACCAACCTCTACCTCTGGATATACAGCCTCGCCGACCCGGACAAGGACAACGGCTGGAACCGCTTCAAGCGGCGTATCGGCACGCCGCCGGTCTACCTCGATACGACGCTCGCGCGACGCTCGGCCGAGCAGATGCGCATCTACATGAAGGGGCGCGGCTACTATAACTCCGAGGCCTCGTATGCGATCGACTCGGCGCGACGCAAGGCCCGCGTGACGTACAGCGTCCGGCAGGGCCCCCCTTACCGGCTCGGACAGATCACCTACGACTTCCGCGACAAGGTGCTCGAATCGGTGCTCCGCGCCGACAGCGCCGCGACACTGCTCCATACGGGCGAGGTCTACGATGTGGGGGTCCTCGACCGCGAGCGCTCGCGCATTGCCGACTACCTCAAGGACCGGGGCTACTACAATTTCTCGATCAACAACATCCGCTACGGCGTGCGCTTCGACGAGGAGCAACGCACGGTCGACGTACGGATGATCGTCCAGCAGCAGATCGTCGGCTACGACGAGCGCGGGCAGGCCGAATTCGCAAACAGCACGGTCTACCGCGTCCGGGACGTGTATATCTTCCCCGACTACGACCCGGTGCGCGCCTCGACCGACCCGAATTATTACGGCAAACTCGACACGATGCTCTACCGCGGCCTCCACATCGTCTACGAGCGTAAGCTGCACGTCAAGAAAGAGGTGCTCCGGCAGGCGGTCAACATCTACCCCAACGCGCTCTACGACGCAGCGGCCGTCAAGCGCGCCTACGACAACGTGATGCGCCTCGGCTACTACAAGAGCGCCAGTATCCTGTTCACACCCGAGGCCGACTCGACAGCCGACGGCAACCAGATCACCTTTATCGGCGATACGACGGGACTCGCGGAGACCACCACCGAAGGCTACCTCTCGTGCAACATCCTCTGTACGCCCGCCCTGCGCCAAAGCTACAAGGTCGAGTTCGAGGTGAGCACCACATCCAATTACTACGGATTCGGCGTGACGCTCGGCTACCAGAACCGCAACCTGTTCAACGGAGCCGAGCTGTTCGAGATCAGCGGCAAGGTGGGCTACGAGCTGCTGCGCGCCAAAGGCAAAAAAAACTCGTTCGAGATCGGGGGCGCCACGTCGCTCTCGTTCCCGCGCTTCCTGTTCCCGATCCGCTTCGACCGCTACAACAAGCTCTACAACCCGCGCACGAAGGTCGAGTTCTCGTTCACGGCCCAGCGGCGCCCCTACTACCACCGCATGCTCTCGGGCGCCACGCTCGGATACAGCTGGGGCAACCGCCGATACAGCAGCTTCACCGTCCGGCCCATCGACGTGAGCATCGTCAAGCTGCGCTACATCGACACGGCCTTCCTCAACAGCCTCGAGAACCCCTACCTGAGCAACAGCTACCAGTCGCAGCTGATCGCCGGGCTCTCGGCCTCGTACGCGTACAACAACCAGTTCCGCGGCACGGACCGCAACAGCACCAACCTGCGCGTCAACGTCGAGACGATGGGCAACCTAATCGACGGCCTCACGCACCTGTTCTGGCACCCCAAGCAGGGGGAGGACTACTACCGCCTGTTCGGCATCCGGTTTGCGCAGTATGTCCGGGCCGACGCCAACTTCAGCCAGAAATTCATGCTCGGCGAGAAGTCGAGCTTCGTATACCGCCTCTATGCCGGCGCAGCGCGCTCGTACGGCAACTCGGTATCGGTGCCGTTCGACCGCCTCTTCTTCTCGGGAGGCGCCAACAGCATGCGCGGCTGGCTGGCCCGCACGCTCGGGCCCGGCAGCTCGCCGCTCCCGAAAGGGGCGGTCTACCCCAGCCAGCTCGGCAACATGAAGCTCGAGGCCAACATCGAGGCCCGCTTCCCGATCTGGGGCTTCGTCCACGGCGCGTGGTTCGCCGATGTGGGCAACGTATGGTACATGGGCGCCGGCGAGTACAACCCGGCCTCGGTCTTCCATCTCGACAGCTTCTACCGCCAACTGGGCTTCGACTCGGGGGTCGGCGTGCGGCTCGACTTCAACTTCTTCGTCTTCCGCGTCGACTGGGGCATCAAGCTGCACAACCCCAACGAACCGGCCGGACGGCGCTGGATACAGCGTTTCCGATTCAGCAACACGACCCTCAACTTCGGTGTCGGCTACCCGTTCTAAACAGGACACGCCACAGCCCCGGGAGGACCCGCATGCCAGGGTACGCAGGCGTTACGGCCGGGAGTATCGGAACGGCGTATGCCACCGGACGGCAAAGGGAGTGTCGCGACCCCGGGGCAATGCAGAGTGTCTGCCAGGCGGGAAGATTATTGCCGTCCGGTGGCTTGCGGCCCCGAAAGGAAGTCGCGCGGCCCTCGGGCAAAAACACAGGGATCGAGGCCGACCTATCCGCCATAACGCAGGACCGTTTTGCAGGCAATAGGCACGAAGGGAACCGACCCGTCCGGGCCGGACGCCAGCGGAAGGACAAGACGGAGCGAGAGCAAACGGGGCAAAACGCTACCGGACGGGACACAACAGAGCCGTACAAACGGGACAAAACGCCGCCGGACGGGACACAACAGAGCGGGGCGCTGCCGGACGTATGCCCGGCCGGCGCCCCGCTCTGCATAGCATCGGCAAGCCGTCCCTACTTCATGAAGAACGAGCACCAGGTATAGGGCATCGTAGCCGTGTTCGAGGTGATCGTCTCGTCGAAGCCGTTCCCGGCCCATTCGAGGTTGAAACCGCGCCGGAGCTCGGCGTCAGCCTCTTCCACACCCAGCGAAGCGAGCGGCAGAGCGACCTCCATCGTATAGCCGTCGGGCGTCTCGACCACGTTGGCGGTCACCCCCTTCGTTTCGGTCTCGGACCAGCGCGTCCCGGTCCCCTCTTCGACCGAAACCGCCCCGCCCGTCGTGACCGTGATACGGTAGATCCCGGGCGAAGGCTTGGTCGCCGAACGGCCCAGCGGATCGAGTCCCAGGCGCACGGTATAGGTGCCCGTGTGCCCGGTCGTCAGCAGCCGGGCCCCGACATAGAGGTTGCCGGCATCGTAGCAGAGCCCGGCATAGACCCGGTTGGCCGTCGCGCTGCCGGCAAAGAAAGCGAGGGCATCCCGCCAGGCCTGCTCGTCGAGCTTGCCATCGACCGTCACCGAGGCCTGCACCGCCTCGTACTCGGGCATGATCCGCCCCCGGACCATCTACACCTCCTGCACGCTCGAATACCCGGTCGTCGAGCTTACCGCCGCGATCTCGCGCGGACCGGTCACCTCCAGCGCATTCCACAGCGCCCCCCCGGTCGCCGGCGATGCTGAACGGCACCGAGCGGCGCGTGAAGCTGCGTCCGTCAACCTTGCCGATCGCCACCTCCATCGTAGGCTGCGAGCGCCCCTCCTCGGTCTGGTACGAAAGCGCGTACTCGCCCGTGGGCAGCTTCACCAGATAAGGCGCAGCCGCGGCCGCACTGGTCGCGATCGTATAGGACAACGCGCTATTACGGTAGACATCGGGCTTGCCGACCGGAGCGTTGCTCCAGTTCAGCGCCGGATAGGTCGTCCGGACGATCGAGGGGCGGAACTTGCCTGCGCTGTTGTCCTCGATCGCAACGAGTATCTCGCCCCGCTCGGCATCGTACACCGGGACGGGCATCCCGTCGCGGGCACGGGCAACGAAACAGATCTTCTTCGCCTCGGACCAGCTCAGCCCCCCGTCGCGCGAGCTGCACATCGAGATCTCCTGCTCGCTGGACGCGGTATAGGGCGCCTCGTTGGCAAAGTAAAGCTGCACTTCGCCGTCGGGAAGCTCGATAGCCGCAGGCTCCCAACAGCCGTCGATCCCCTTGTGCGACGCCTCGTAGACCACGCGGTGGTCGGTCCAGGTCGCACCTCCGTCGGCGCTGCGCTTCGTATGGATGGCAAACTTGCGCGTCACGTCCTCGATCGTGGGCCGCGGATTGTACATCCCGAGCAGCGTCCCGTCCGAAAGCTCGAGCAGCTCGGGCACACAATAGGACATACCGTACGTGGGCGAGGCCAGCACGACCGGCGACCGCCACTCGCCATCGGCATTCTGCCGGATGAACTCGATGCCCTGGTTCACCTCATAGATACAGGCCAGCGTCCCGTCGGAGAGCAGCTTCACCCGCGGGTAGGAGCTGTACTGGATCACCCTGCCGGGCAACGGGCAGAGCCGCTCGCGCGTGGAATAGTCCCAGCCGATACGGCTGCCCCGTACCGGAGCGGCGGTCTCATACGGATAATCATCGCCGCCATCACCGCCTCCTCCGTCGTCCGGGGGCGGGGCTTCATTCTTCGAGCAGGCTGCGAGCGCGACGACCAGGCAAGCGGCTGCGAACAGGCGCCACGAACGGCGCAGGAATGGTTTGTTATTCATCATCACAGAATGCGGTTAGGTAAGGTTAACTTATATAAAGTTAATATTCCCGCCTTACATTCACAACTTTTCGGCACGCTTTCACCCGCCGAAATTGCCGGTTCCCGAAAATATTACTACCTTTGCTGCCGTTAACAAACCATGTGGAAAGATTTGGCCGCTTGCAACCACAGAAAAAAAATGCTAAACCCGCGTTTTGTATTTTCTTTTCCATCAGCTGAATCCTTCCCATTTTTAGAGTTTAACCCGTTAAAATCTTAAAAAATGGGATTTTTATTTACCTCAGAGTCGGTGTCCGAGGGACATCCCGACAAGGTGTCGGACCAGATCTCCGATGCCATCCTCGACGAATTCCTGCGTCAGGACCCCAATTCAAAAGTTGCCTGCGAAACGCTCTGCACCACCGGCCTCGTGGTCGTGGGCGGCGAAGTGCGATCCAACGCCTACGTCGACGTACAGGGTGTGGCGCGCCGCGTGATCGGCCGCATCGGATACACCAAGAGCGAGTACCAGTTCGACTGCAACTCGTGCGGCATACTCTCGGCCATCCATGAGCAGTCGGCCGACATCAACCAGGGCGTCGTGCGCGAGGAGGCCGACGAACAGGGAGCCGGCGACCAGGGCATCAT
>JAFQJK010000094.1 GCA_017415005.1 Rikenellaceae bacterium | reverse complement strand
GGATTTGAGGGTGGAGCGGCCGCAAGGCCGCCCCACCTTTTTTTGTTTCGGCCGGTCCGTGCAGGCTCCCTAGCCATGTTGCTGCCCTTATACCTTCCTGTCCGCCCGCTGTCCTGCCAATTCTTCGCCCGGCCTCCCCGGTCCTGCCCGGGCGCTTTCCGCCCTGCCCGGGACGCAGAGGCTCTTCGGGCCTGGTGTCGTGTCTCCCTCCTCCGCCATCCGCGCCCTGTCGCGCCTGCGATCCGTAGCTTTTAAGCGTAGCGGATGCCGTTTCGCTTTTTGTCCGTCCGGGTTCCGGGCCTTCCGGACCATGTCCGGCCCCATGTCCCTGCGCTTGCCGCGTGTCAGCCGCGCAGCCATTCCCTTGCCAGCCTTCTCTCCCCGGCTCTGTCCGTCCCTCGAAAAAAGCGCGGCGGACATGCCCTGCTGTTGTCTGTCCGGCGAAAAGATGTAACTTTGCCTGACGATCAGCCTGAATCAGTCATGCAGAATACGTTTTTGGTCATTATCGAGATATTGGGTACGCTGGCCTTCGCCATCAGCGGTATCCGCCTGGCTTCGGCCAAGCGGTTCGACTGGTTCGGAGCCTACGTGGTAGGCCTCATCACGGCCGTCGGCGGAGGTACGCTGCGCGACCTGCTGCTCGGCCTCACACCGTTCTGGATGCTCAACTGGAGCTACCTGGCCGTGACGGGCGTGGCGCTGCTGCTGGTCATCGCCTCCGGGCGCTACCTGATCCGGATGCAGAATACGTTCTTCATCTTCGATACGATCGGCTTGGCGCTTTTTGTCGTGGTCGGGCTTGAGAAGACGCTTGCCGAGGGTTTCCCGTTCTGGGTGGCGATCATCATGGGTACGGTCACCGGCGCGGCGGGCGGCGTGATGCGCGACATTCTGATCAACGTCGAGCCGCTGATCTTCCGCCGCGACATCTATGCGATCGCGTGCGTGGTGGGCGGCCTCGTTTACTGGGGCGGATCGCTGGCCGGCTGGCAGGTCAACGCGTTGCAGTTGCTGACGGCCGCCACCGTCATCCTGATCCGCGTGCTGGCCGTCAAATACCATTGGGGGTTGCCGGTCCTTCGTGGCGAGGAGGCTGACGGCGACGATAACTGAAAGGGGAGGACCGGAACCATGATAACGGATTTCAGACTGAAAGTGTTCAAGTCGGTCGCCGACCGGCTCAGCTTCACCAAGGCGGCAGCCGAGCTGCTGATCTCGCAGCCGGCCGTGACCAAGCATATCAGCGAGCTCGAGCGCCAGACCGGTACGCCGCTTTTCGTGCGTCACGGCAACTCGATCACGCTGACCGCCTCGGGCGAGCTGATGCTCGACTATGCCAACCGCATCCTGGCGCTTTACGGCAGCCTCAACGACGCTTTCACCGACGAGGGCAAGCTTCCTTCGGGCCGGATACGGATCGGTGCGAGCACGACCATCGCGCAGTACGTGCTGCCCGGGCTGCTGGCTGCTTTCCGGCGGCGCTATCCCGACGTGCGGGTCGAGCTCGAGAACGGCAATACCGGGCAGATCGAGGAGCAGGTCGCGGCCGGCCGCCTCGACTTCGGGATGATCGAGGGGCGGGCTTCGGGCCATGCGCTCCACTACGAGCAGTTCCTGCACGACGAGCTGGTGCTCGTAACCTCGGTCTCCAACTCGGCGTTCCGGCGCCTGGAGGTGAGTCTCCGGGAGCTGTGCGGGCTTCCGCTGGTGATCCGCGAGACCGGGTCGGGGACGCTCGAGGTTCTTGAACAGGCGCTCGGACATGCCGGGCTCTCGCTCCGTGCGATGCGGATCGAGATCCAGCTTGGCAGTACCGAGAGCATCAAGCGTTACCTCTACAACTCGGGGGCCTTTGCGTTCATTTCGGTCCAGGCCGTGCTCGACGAGCTGGCGCAGAATAAGCTGCGCGTCGTCGAGGTGCCCGAGCTCGACATGCACCGAAGTTTCAGCTTCGTCACGGCGCATGGCCAGCGCGGCCGGCTGATCGAGCTGTTCAAACAGTTCTGTATCAGTAATTATAATCGCAGGTTATAGCCGAGCACTTTTATGTATTGGCTTTTTATCGGCCGTGGTAGTATTTTTGTCGCCGTAACCGATAAAAACGCACTTTATGTCCAAGAGACCGAATCAGAAAGTCTTTGTTACCAAAGTATTGTTCATCCTGGCCGTGGTGCTCTGCGCCACCCCTTATATCAGCGCCCCGATCGCCCTGGTCGGCGGCTTTCTTTTCACTCATTTCCTGGGTCATCCGTTCGCACACCTCAATCATAAGGCGACGGGGCTGCTGCTCAAGGTCTCGGTCGTAGGGCTGGGCTTTGGCATGAATGTCCACAGCGCGATGCACGTGGGGCGCGAGGGGCTGGGCCTTACGATCGCCTCGATCGCGATCCTGCTCACGCTGGGCTTTGTTATCGGGCGCTGGCTGCATATGCCGCGCAAGGCGTCGCACCTGGTGGCGTCCGGTACGGCTATCTGCGGCGGCAGCGCGATCGCCGCGGTGGCTCCGGCGGTCAATGCCTCGGAGAAAGAGATTTCCGTTTCGCTGGGCGTGATCTTCCTGCTCAACTCGGTGGCGCTTATCGTCTTTCCGATGGTGGGGCATATGCTTGGCCTTACGCAGCACCAGTTCGGGATGTGGAGCGCCATTGCGATCCACGATACGAGCTCGGTGGTCAGCGCAGCCTCGGCCTATGGGGGCGAGGCGCTCGAAGTGGCTACGACCGTCAAGCTGGCCCGCGCGCTGTGGATCATTCCCGTTTCGCTGCTTTCGGCCTTCCTGTTCAAGAGCAAAGGCAAGAAAATTGCTATTCCGTGGTTCATCGGCTTCTTTATCCTGGCGATGCTGGCCAACAGCTACCTGCCGTTTGTCGGTACGTTCGGCCCGGGCGTGGTGACGGTCTCCAAGGCGGCGCTCGTGGTGACGCTCTTTCTGATCGGCGCCGGTCTGTCGGTCGAGAAGATCAAGTCTGTGGGGTGGAAGCCGCTCCTGCTCGGCGTGTTGCTCTGGGCTGTGATCTCGGTGCTCTCGCTCGGTGCGATCTTATATGCTTAAAAGTCTATGGAACTCAAAGTCTTCTTCGGCGCGTTTTTCGCTTTCCTGGCTCTGGTCAATCCGATCCAGAAGGTGTTCGTCGTCTTCTCGCTGCGGGAGAACTACACGCAGGCCGAGCTGCACAAGATCGTCGGCAAGGCGACGCTGACGGCCATCGGCGTGCTGCTGCTTTTCCTGTTCCTGGGCGAGGCGATCCTCGGCTACGTGTTCAACCTGAAGATCTACGCTTTCCAGATCACCTGCGGCATCGTGCTGTTCTACAACGGCTTTGTCGGGCTTCAGAAAGGGGCTTTCCTCTCGATCGACCGTTCCACGCGCATCGAGGACATCATCGCCGTGCCGATCGCCATCCCGATGATCGCGGGCCCGGCCACCATCACGGCCGTCGTGACGATGCCTGCCGTCTATGGCCGTTGGATGACCATCGGCGCGGTTGTGCTGGCCCTGCTGCTCAACTGGCTCGTTATGCGCAATGCCGGCCGCATCGGCCGCTTTCTGGTGCGGCTCAACATGATGATGCCGCTGATCCGCATCACGGGCCTGATCGTGGCGGCCATCGGGCTTCAGATGATCCTCAACGGGATCGAGGATTTCATCTACTCGTAAGACCTCCTTCATAGGGCGCATACGGCCGGGGCATCCCGGCCGTTTTTTGCAGCGATGCGTTTTCCTTTGCGGTTTTGTATGGTTTTTGCCTCGAAGGGGGCGGAAAGTGTATTAATCGTTCAATAGAAAAACGTATGAAAACGAGATTCTGGAAATTATGTTTGGCCGTTGTCCCTGCGCTGGTTCTCATGTCCTGCAGCGGCGACGACGGCGGTTCGTCGGGCCATACGCCCAATCAGGCCGTGACCACGGCGTTCGCGACGCGGTACCCCGCGGCGACCGACGTGAGCTGGGAGTTGGAGGGCGGTTACAGCAAGGCGGAGTTCCGTCTCTCCGGTATGGAGGCCGAGGCCTGGTTCGACCAGCAGGGTACGTGGATGCTGACCGAGACCGAGATGACCTATGCCGCGCTTCCCGACCGGGTGAAGACGGGCTTTACGACGAGCTTTTACAGCGGCTGGACCGTCGACGAGGTCTCGAAGCTCGAGCGCAACGGGCTTACGGACCTTTACCTGCTCGAGGTCGAGCAGGGCGCGAGCGACATGACCCTCTTTTTCGATGCCGAAGGGCTGCTGGTCAAGGAGGTTGACGGCAGCGACGGTCCCAACACGCCGGTGGTGGTTCCCGACAAGGTCAGGGACTTCGTGGACGAGCATTATGCCGGTGCGGTGATCGTCGATGTCGAGATGCTCCCGAGCGGTGTCACCGAGGTCGAGATCATCCACGAGCGTATCTTCAAGGAGATCTGGCTCGACCGCCAGCTGGCATGGATCAAGACCCAGTGGGAGGTCTCGCCGGCCGACTTGCCGCAGGCGGTGCAGGCCACGCTTAGGGGCGAGGCTTTCGCAGGTTACACGGTCGACGACGTGCACTACGTCGTATACCCGGCCGGCGACGAGATGTACCATGTAGAGCTTGAGAAGCCCGGGAGCGTCGATATGTCGGTCAACATACGTCCCGACGGCCAGCTCGTGCTGGATTGACCCGGCGGCCCGATGGCCCTTTGCAGGCAGGAGCGTTTCCGCTCCTGCTTTTTTGTGTCCTTCGCCTGCGATTAGCGGAGGAAACTACACGATCTTATCGGGTTTTATCGCTATATTTGCACGTCCGTTATATGTCCCTGACGGGAGGGGCTTCCGGGGTGCCTTGTCGGGCTATGGGCCGGAGCGGGCCGAGCTGTTAATTATTGATCAAGTCTAATGGATATGAGAACGAAACTTAGAGAATTGAAGAAGGGAGCTCCGGTGGTTGCTGCGATCGCGGCGGCCGTGATGTCCGGCGGTTGCGGGCGCCAGGGGCAGACGGGGAGCGGCGAGGCGCCGGCATATGCCGTGACGACGCTTGTTTCGCAGCCCAGCGAGCTGAAACGGACCTATTCGGCCACGATCCGCGGTAAGCAGGACGTTGAGATCCGGCCCAACGTGTCGGGTTTTATCACGAAGCTCTATGTTGACGAGGGCGCGAGGGTGAGCAAGGGACAGAGGCTGTTCGAGATCGACCCGGTTCCCTATGAGGCTGCGGTCAAGGTGGCCGAGGCCAATGAGAACGTGGCGCGCGCCGCGGTCGGGACTGCCCGGCTGACGGTCGACAACAAGCGCGAGCTGCACAGGCGCAATATCATCGGCGATTTCGACCTGCAGACGGCCGAGAACGCGCTGGCCTCGGCCGAGGCCCAGTTGGCGCAGGCCGAAGCGCAGCTTGTCAATGCCCGCAACAACCTTTCGTATACGCAGGTCAAGAGCCCGTCGGACGGTGTGATCGGGCAGTTGCCTTTCCGTCTTGGGGCCCTGGTGAGTCCGTCGATGACGGTTCCGATGACCACCGTTTCCGACATTTCCGAGATGTATGTCTATTTCTCGATGAACGAGAAGCAGCTGCTCGAGCTGATCCGCGAGGGCGGCACGGTCCGGAACATGCTGGCCTCGATGCCCGAGGTGCAGCTGCAGCTGATCGACGGGACGATGTACGAGCATCCGGGCCGTATCGAGACGATCGGCGGGGTGATCGACCCGGCCACCGGCACGGTGAGCATGCGCGCCACCTTCCCCAACCGGGAGCGGTTGCTGCGCAGCGGCGGGGCGGGCACCGTGCTGATCCCTTACCATATCGAGGAGAGTATCGTCGTGCCGCAGAACGCTACGTACGATATCCAGAACAAGACCTTCATCTACGTGCTCGATAGCGCCAACACGGTCAGCGCCCGTCAGATCGACATCTATCCGCTCGACAACGGCAAGGACTATATCGTGACCGGCGGCGTGCAGGCGGGCGACCGCATCGTGACCGAGGGCGTGGCCACGCTCAAGAACGGGATGACCATCAAACCAGAGGAGAGGTAGCATTATGAAACTGGATAGATTTATCAACCGGCCGGTCCTGTCGACGGTCATTTCGATCCTGATCGTCATCCTCGGCGTGCTGGGCATGGTGGCGCTTCCCGTGTCGCAGTACCCCGACATCGCGCCCCCGACGGTGAGGGTTTCGACGACCTATCAGGGAGCCAATGCCCAGACGATCCTCAACAGTGTGATCGCTCCGCTCGAGGAGCAGATCAACGGTGTGGAGAACATGACCTACATGACCTCCGAGGCGACCAACGACGGCGAGGCCTCGATCTCGGTCTACTTCAAGCAGGGGACTGATCCTGACATGGCGGCGGTCAACGTGCAGAACCGAGTGTCGAAGGCCACGGGTTTGTTGCCCGCCGAGGTGGTTAAGGTCGGTGTGAGCACCTCGAAGCGCCAGACCAGTATGCTCGAGATCTTCAGCTTGTACAGCGAGGATGAGAAGTATGACGTCACTTTCCTTGAGAATTACCTGAAGATCAACCTTCAGCCGCAGATACTGCGTATTACCGGCGTCGGCGAGGCGATGATCTGGGGTTCCGACTACTCGATGCGTATCTGGCTCAAGCCCGAGGTGATGGCCCAGTACAAGCTGGTGCCGTCCGATGTTACGGTGGCCCTGGCCGAGCAGAACATCGAGGCGGCCACGGGTAGCTTCGGCGAGAACGGCGACCAGTCGTTCCAGTATACGATGAAGTACCGCGGCCGGTTGCAGAAGCCCGAGGAGTTCGAGAACATCGTGATCCGCGCCACCGAGGACGGGCAGGTGCTCCGCCTGAAGGATATCGCTCGCGTCGAGCTGGGCGGCCTGACCTACAACATCACCTCCGAGACGAGCGGCCACCCGGGCGTGTCGTGTATCATTTTCCAGACCCCCGGCACCAACGCCACGGAGATCATCAAGAACGTCAACGCGCTGCTCGAAGAGGCGTCGAAGGACTTCCCTCCCGGCGTGAAGTACGAGGTGCTGATGGATACCAACGACTTTCTCTTCGCGTCGATCCATGCGGTGCTCCGCACGCTGCTCGAGGCGTTCGTCCTCGTGTTCCTGGTGGTGTACATCTTCCTGCAGGACTTCCGCTCGACGCTGATCCCGGCCATTGCCGTTCCTGTGGCGCTGATCGGTACGTTCTTCTTCCTCTACCTGGCCGGTTTCAGTATCAACCTGCTGACGCTGTTCGCCCTGGTGCTGGCCATTGCGATCGTGGTCGACGACGCCATCGTGGTGGTCGAGGCCGTGCATGCCAAGCTCGACCAGGGCTATAAGTCGGCCCGTCTGGCGACGAGCGACGCGATGAGCGAGATCTCGGGCGCTATCGTCTCGATCACGCTGGTGATGGCCGCCGTGTTCATCCCCGTGACCTTCATGGGCGGTACGTCGGGTATCTTCTACACGCAGTTCGGCGTGACGCTGGCCATCGCCATCGGCATCTCGGCGCTCAACGCCCTTACGCTCAGTCCTGCGCTTTGCGCCATCTTCCTCAAGCCGCACGAGGATCGCGAGGGGCGGAAGCCGAGCCTCGTCGACCGCTTCCACACCTCGTTCAACGCGGCCTACGGCGTGACGCTGGGCAAGTACAAGAAAGGGGTGATGAACCTGATCCACCACCGCTGGCTCTCGATCGCGGCGATCGTCGTTTGCGGCGCCGCGCTCTTCCTGCTGATGAAGCACACCAAGACCGGCCTGGTGCCTAATGAGGACACCGGTACGATCATGGTCAACGTTTCGCTTCCGCCGGCCACCTCGCTCGAGCGGACCGAGGAGACGATGGCCGAGATCGAGGCGATCATCGCGTCCAACCCGCACATGAAGGGCTATAATAAGGTCTCGGGCGTCGGCCTGATCTCGGGTAACGGAAGCTGCTACGGCATGTTCATCTGCAAGCTCAAGCACTGGGACGAGCGCGATGTCGAGGGGGGCGACGCCCCGAGCATCATCGGCCAGCTCTACGCCCAGATGGGCCAGATCAAGAATGCCAACGTGCTGATCTTCGCCCCGCCGATGATTCCCGGTTTCAGTATGAGCAACGGCGTCGAGTTCAGCCTGCAGGACCGCACGGGCGGCGATATCAACGAGTTCTTCGCGGTGACGCAGGAGTTCCTTGCCAAGCTGCAGCAGCGGCCCGAGATCGCCCAGGCCTACTCGTCGTTCGATCCGCGCTTCCCGCAGTATATGATCGACATCGACGCCGCCAAGTGCAAGCAGGCCGGTATCTCGCCCAATACGATCCTCGAGACGCTGCAGGGCTACTACGGCGGCCTCTACGCGTCGAACTTCAACCGTTTCGGCAAGCTCTACCGGGTGATGATCCAGTCCGATCCCGAGTACCGCATCAACCCCGAGACGCTCAATAACATCTTCGTGCGCAACGGCACGGAGATGGCGCCCGTGAGCCAGTTCGTCAAGCTGACCAAGGTTTACGGTCCGCAGAACATCAACCGCTTCAACATGTTCACCTCGATAGCCGTCAACGGCTCGGCCGCTCCGGGCTATAGTTCGGGCGACGCGATCCGGGCCATCGAGGAGGTTGCCTCCGAGAGCCTGCCGCGCGGCTACGGCTACGAGTTCTCGGGCCTTACGCGCGACGAGCAGAGCGCGAGCGGCAGTACGGCGCTGATCTTCCTGCTGTGCATGGTGTTCGTCTACTTCATCCTCTGCGCCCAGTACGAGAGCTATATCCTGCCGCTGGTGGTGATCCTTTCGATCCCGTTCGGTCTGGCCGGCACGTTCATCTTCGCGCAGATCATGGGCGTCGAGAATAACATCTACCTGCAGATCGCGCTGATCATGCTGATCGGCCTGCTGGCCAAGAATGCGATCCTGATCACCGAGTTCGCCCTCGACCGTCGCCGGATGGGCATGGGGATCACCTGGTCGGCGATCCTCGGCGCCGCAGCCCGTCTGCGCCCGATCCTGATGACCTCGCTGGCGATGATCATCGGCCTGTTGCCGCTGATGTTCTCGCACGGAGTGGGCGCCAACGGCAATATGGCGCTCGGCACGGGGGCCGTGGGCGGTATGCTCATCGGTACGCTCTGCCAGATCTTTATCGTGCCCGTCCTGTTCGTGATTTTCGAGTATTTCCAGGAGAAGATCAAGCCGATCCGGGTCGAGGGCCTCGATACGAGCGACGTGGAGACCGAGCTCGAACAATATGCCAAACCGACCAATAAAGAAGAGTAGTCCTATGAAGAGTAAAGCGATATATATGGCGGGCGCAGTGCTGCTGCTGAGCAGTTGCAACCTTTACCGCCACTACCAGCGCCCGGAGGTCGTGACCGACGTCTACCGCGAGGTCCCCGCACAGCAGACCTCGTCCGACACGGTCAATATGGGCAACCTGCCGTGGCGCGACGTGTTCACCGATCCGAAGCTGCAGGTGCTGATCGAGCGCGGGCTGGCTTACAATGCCGACCTGCAGACGGCCCGGCTCAAGGTCGAGGAGGCGCAGGCGATGCTCCGCTCGGCCCGCCTGGCCTATACGCCCTCGCTCGGGCTGCAGCCCCAGGGGACGATCAGCAGCTTCGACAACCGCAACACCGCGAAGACCTACCAGTTACCCGCCGTGGCGAGCTGGGAGATCGACCTGTTCGGCCGGCTGACCAATGCCAAGCGCAAGGCCCGGGCCGACCTGATGCAGAGCGACGCCTACCGGCAGGCCGTGCAGACGCAGGTGATCGCCTCGATCGCCAATATGTACTACACGCTGCTGATGCTCGACCGCCAGCTGGCGATCAGCGAGGAGACCTCGGTGATCTGGCGCCGGAACGTCGAGACGATGCGGATGCTCAAGGAGCGTGCGGCGGTCAATGAGGCGGCTGTTGTGCAGAGCGAGGCCAACAGCTATGCGCTGGATGCGTCGCTCTTCGACCTGCGCCGTCAGATCCGCGAGACCGAGAACTCGCTCTCGGTGCTGCTCGGTATGGCCCCGCAGCGGATCGAGCGCGGTGAACTTCCCGCACAGCCCATCGCCGCGAAGCTGACGGCGGGCGTGCCGCTCCAGTTGCTTTCGAACCGGCCCGACGTCAAGGCCGCCGAGATGGCGCTGGCCGGCACGTTCTACAACACCAACGCCGCACGTGCGGCGTTCTACCCGCAGATTACGCTCAACGGTACGGTCGGCTTCTCCAACAGCTCGGGCATGGGTATCGTCAACCCGGGCAAGATGATCCTTTCGGCCGTCGGCGCGCTCACGCAGCCGATCTTCGCCCGCGGCGCGAACCAGGCGCGGCTCCGTGTGGCCAAGGCCCAGCAGCAGGAGGCGACGATCGCCTTCCAGCAGAGCGTCCTGGCTGCGGGCGCCGAGGTGAGCGACGCGCTCTTCCTCTACGAGACGGCCCGGGGCAAGGCTGCCGACCGCAGCGGCCAGATCGCTTCGCTCGAAAAGGCGGTCGAGTATACGCAGGAGCTGCTCAATTATTCGACGGCCACCTACCTTGAAGTGCTGACCGCGCAACAGGCGCTGCTCAGCGCGCGGCTGACCGAGGCGGGCGACGTGCTCGAGAGCCTGCAGGCCGTGGTCAACCTGTACCGTGCGCTCGGCGGGGGGCGTGAAGACGTGAAACCCATAAACTGACAAACATATGATTAGTCCGTTAGCATTCGTAAGTCCCGGGGCCAGGCTCGGCGAGCATGTGACCGTCCATCCGTTCGCCTATATCGAGGGGGATGTCGTGATCGGGGACAACTGTACCGTGATGCCTCATGCCAGCATCCTTGAGGGTACGCGCATGGGCCGCGACAACCGGGTTTTCCAGGGGGCGGTGCTCGGCGCCGTGCCCCAGGACTTCTGTTTCACCGGCGACAAGACGACGCTCGAGATCGGCGACAACAACGTGTTCCGGGAGAACGTGGTGGTCAACCGCGCCACCAGGTCCGGCAGCAGTACACGGATCGGCAGCAATAACTTCATTTTCGAGGGTGTGCACATTTCGCACGATACGCAGGTTGCCGACAGTTGCGTGCTGGGCAATGGGACGAAGATCGCCGGCAACTGCTCGATCGACTCGCATACGATCTTCAGTACGATGGTCATCATGGACCAGGGCGCTCGGGTCGGCTCGTGGGCGATGATCCAGGGCGGCTGCCATTTCAACAAGGATATTCCGCCCTTTGTGGTTGCTGCCCGCAATCCGGTCGGCTATTACGGCATTAATGCCAAGGTGATGGCCCACGAGGGTTTCTCCGAGCAGGCGATCGAGCAGATCGCCCAGGCCTACGGGCTGATCTACCAGTGCAACGTGAGCGTTGTCGATGCGTTGATGAAGATCCGGGAGCAGATGCTCGTCACGCCCGATATCGACGCGATCATCCGCTTTATCCAGGGGTCGAAACGGGGCATTGTCGGTACCCGCTGATCGGCTGTTCCGTCGCGCACGAAAGGGAGCTCCGGCAGAGCTCCCTTTCGTTTTTTTGCCTATTTTTATCGGACGCATAAGATTCGACTATGAAAAGATCCGTATTGCTGGCCTTTCTCTTGTTGCCGTTTGCTGCCGGAGCGGCAGCGTTCGCATGGCGCAGCCTGCCGTTGGGCGGCGGCGGGTTCCTGACCGGTATCGTGGCGCATCCGGCCTGTGGCGACCTCATTTATGCGCGCACCGATGTGGGCGGCATCTATCGTTACGAGCCGGCACGGCGGGGCGGCCATCCCGGCTGGCGGCAGCTCATGCAGTGGATCCCGGCCGACCAGGCCCATCTCTGGGGGTGCGACGGGATTGCGCTCAATCCGCAGGATGCCGACGAAGTGTATGCCCTGCTCGGTTCCTACGAATATGACCCCGAGCCGTGCGGGATCTATAAGTCGGATGATCGGGGCGCTACCTGGCGGCAGGTTTACCAAACGCGCTGCGGGGGTAACGAGAACGGCCGCTGGATCGGCGAGCCGATCGCCGTGCAGCCCGCGGGCCGTGGGCGCGTGGTGGTGGCCGGTACGCGCCACGACGGTGTGGTCCGTTCGTCCGACGGGGGGGCGACGTGGCAGCCATGCGCGGGGGTCGTGTCCGATCCGGCGGGGTGGGGTGTACGATGCGTCGTGTTTGACCCTTCGGCTCCGGAGGTGGTCTATGCGCTCGACGAGCGCCGGCTGTGGCGCTCCGATGACGGAGGCCGGACTTTCGCGGAGTGGTGGATGCCCGGTGATGTGCAGCTTCGTCAGGCCGTTGTGACTGCCGACGGCCGCTGTTACATTACTACCAGCGGGGGTGTCTATGCCTGCGATACGGCGACGCGGCCCGTCCGCCTGCCCGGCCTCGATGCGGCGTGGGATCTCAATGCGATCGCGGCCGATCCTCGTGACCCGTACCACCTGTTCTTGGCCGGGACATTGGCCGGGGATGGTGTGCACCATCATATTTTTCGCTCGGCCGATGGCGGCGCGAGCTGGGCCGACCTGACCCGCGACGCCGAGGTACGGAACCACGTTGCGTGGTACGACCGGAGCCATTTTGCTGCGGCCCTGGCCTCGCTCGCCGTCGATCCGTTCCATCGCGGCCGGGTGTGGTTCACCGACTGGTACCTGCCTTGGCGCTGCGACGACGTGACGGCCCCGATACCGTGTTGGCAGAGTGTGCCGTGGGGCGTCGAGGAGCTGGTGGTGTTCGATATCGTGGCGCCTCCGGGCGACGCGCTGATCTATCAGGGGTGTGCCGACAACGGCGGTTTTACGCATTATTCGCTGACGGAGTATCCGACCGTCGGTTATGACAACCAGGAGAGCACGGGCCTTGATTTCTGTGAGGCGTATCCCGAATGTATCGTGCGCGTCAGCTCGCTGGGGTGGGGGCAGAGCAATTTCCGTCTTTCGGTATCCGACGATGCCGGCCGTACGTGGCGCGCGGTGGGCGGCGACATTGCGGCGACGGGCAAGGTGGCCTGCTCCGCCGCAGATCCGGCCAACTTTATCTTCGCCCCGACCGGTCCCGACCGCAAAGTGCTGTTCACGACTGACCGGGGCGCGACGCAGATGCGTGAGTCGCAGGGGTTGCCTGCTCCGGGGCTGAACCATCATTTCTGGGACAACTGGAACCGGCATGTGGCTTCCGATCGTGTCGCTCCGGGCCGTTTCTATGTGGCTATGCCCGGGGGCTTCTATGTCAGCGACGACGGTGGGGCGACGTTTGTCCGGCGCTGGACCGGGGTTCCCGATGCCTCGGGCGTTCCTGCGTTCTATCTCGCCGCATCGCCCTACTGCCCGGGCGATGTCTGGATGAGTACCGGCCGTGAAGGACTGTTGCGTACGACCGATGCCGGGCATACGTTCCGCCGTGTCGGGCCGTTCAGCTCGACCCGTTGCGTGGCTGTGGGGCCTCCGTTGCGTGGCGCAACGCCTGTCGTGTACGTATATGGCCGGCTCGGCGGGGTTTGGGGCGTTTACTGGTCGCAGGATGAGGGCGCGTCATGGGAGCGGATCAATGACGACCGGATGCAGTTCTCTGACAACCCGCGCCAGATGGCGGCCGACCGCGATCGTCCGGGGCGCGTCTATCTCGGTACGGGCGGCACGGGTATCTGGTACGGCGAGTGTCCGCTGCCGCGCCGGCGCGGCCATGACTGATCCCGGATCGGTACAGTTCGTACGCGGTCACAGGGTGCGGATAGCGGCAGCGCACCGCCCGGGGGCTGATCTGAGTCTTTGCCGGGTGATCCGCCCGTCCTTCCGGTCCGATTCCCTTGAAAATTTGTGCATGGAAATTTTAACAATTTGTCGTTATTTTTGTATCTTTGAAAAATTAAACCGAAACCCGGAGGGTTGTGACATCCCCGGCTCCCGGTGTTCGGAAGCACTTTGTGGTTCCGAACGATGATCGTTCATGTTTTTCAACTTATTGGTAGTTATGAAAGTAAAATTGATACAGGCCGATATCCGCTGGGGTGATCCCGAGGCCAACCGGGCCGCTTTCGGGCAGAGGATCGCGGGGTTGGATGCGGCCGACCTCATCGTGCTGCCCGAGATGTTCACCACGGGGTTCTGCACCTCGCCCCGCGGGGTGGCCGAGCCGGCGGGCGGTCCGACGCTGGAGTGGATGCGCCGCATGGCGCGCGAGAAGGATGCGGCGATAGCCGGGAGCGTAGCGGTCGAGGAGGGGGGCCGGTTCTATAACCGGTTTTATTTTGTCCGGCCCGACGGTACTTTCGAGCAGTATGACAAGCACCATCTGTTCACATACGGCGGCGAGCACCGCGAGTATACGGGAGGCGATCGGCGTGTCGTGGCCGGGTTTCGTGGCTGGCGTATCCTGATGATGATATGCTATGATGTCCGCTTTCCGGTCTGGGCGCGCAACCGGGGCGACTACGACCTGATCCTCTGTGTGGCGAGCTGGCCCGCTCCGCGGGCTGCGGCCTGGGATGCGTTGCTCAGGGCGCGTGCGATCGAGAATGTCTGCTACGTGGCCGGGGTCAACCGTGTGGGCGACGATCCGGCCTGCCAATACGCCGGCGGGACGGTGCTTTACGATTTTGTGGGCAGCCCGCTTGCCGAGGCGCGCCCGGGCGTAGAGGAGACGATCGGGGGACGGATCGACCGGGCGGCGCTCGATGCGTTCCGCACGAAGTTCCCGGCGCTCGGCGACGCCGACCCTTTTACGCTGACCGAACGATACGATAAATAGCTAACCGAAGATATGAAAGAGAAACTTTTGCTGCTGGGCGATCAGGCCGTGGCGCTCGGCGCGCTGCATGCCGGGCTGACGGGCGTGTACGCCTATCCGGGTACGCCGTCGACCGAGATCACCGAATATATCCAGGCATCGGAGCTGGCGGCCGCGCGCGGCGTGCACAGCCGCTGGTGCACCAACGAGAAGACGGCCATGGAGGCGGCGCTCGGCGTTTCGTACGTCGGCAGGCGCGCGCTGGTGTGCATGAAGCACGTGGGCCTCAACGTGGCGGCCGACGCTTTTGTCAATTCGGCGATGACCGGGACCAACGGAGGGCTCGTGGTGCTCGTTGCCGACGATCCGTCGATGCACTCGTCGCAGAACGAGCAGGACTCGCGCTTTTACGGTAAGTTCGCCTTCGTGCCGATCCTTGAGCCGTCGTCCCAGCAGGAGGCCTACGATATGATGGGCTACGGCTTCGACCTTTCGGAGCAGTGCGGCCTGCCGGTGCTCATGCGTATCACCACGCGCATGGCCCACTCGCGGGCAGTCGTTGCCACAGGGCCGGTCCGCGACCAGAACCCGATGAGCTTTCCGGCCGACCCGGCCAACTGGGTGCTGCTGCCGGTCAACGCGCGCAGGCGCTACAATGCGCTGCTCGGCCAGCAGGCCGACCTTGAGGCCCGTTCCGCGGCCTCGCCTTATAACAAGTACACCGACGGTCCCCGCCGCCGGCGAGGCGTCGTCGCCTGCGGTATCGGCTATAACTACCTGATGGAGAACTATCCCGACGGATGCGACTTTCCGGTGCTCAAGCTCTCGCAGTATCCGCTGCCCAAGGAGCTGCTGCGCCGCATGGCCGCCGAGTGCGACGAGATCCTCGTGCTTGAGGACGGGCAGCCGTTCGTCGAGGAGCAGTTGGCCGGCGTCCTGCCGACCCGGTGCCGGATCACCGGGCGCCTGAGCGGCGCGCTGCCGCGCGCGGGCGAGCTGACGCCCGACAACGTCAAGCAGGCGCTCGGTCTCGAGGTACGGACCGGTTTCGCCCCGAGCGAGCATGTAGCGCCGCGGCCGCCCGCGCTTTGCCAGGGCTGCGGCCACCGCGACGTATACGAGGCGCTCAACCGGGTGCTCTCCGGCTATACCGACTATAAGGTGTTCAGCGACATCGGCTGTTACACGCTGGGGGCGCTTCCGCCGTTCCGCGCGATCCACACCTGTGTCGATATGGGCGCCTCGGTCACGATGGCCAAGGGCGCGGCCGATGCGGGGCTCTGGCCGGCCGTGGCGGTGATCGGCGACTCGACCTTCACCCATTCGGGGATCACGGGCCTGCTCGATGCGGTCAACTCGAACGCGAACATCACGGTCGTGATCTCCGACAACCTGACCACGGCGATGACCGGCGGGCAGGACTCGGCCGGCACGGGTCGCCTTGAGGCGATCTGCCTCGGCGTCGGGGTCGATCCGGCGCATGTGCGCGTGGTCGTGCCGCTGGCCAGGAACATGGACGAGATCACGGCTATTATCCGCGAGGAGATCGACTATCGGGGCGTCTCGGTCATCATCCCGCGCCGCGAGTGTATCCAGACCCTCAAGCGCCACGCCAGGGAGGCGCGCGATCAAAAGAAGTCGAACGAAGCGTAGCGCGTCGGGCCGTCGTCCGGGGACAGGTTCCACCGGCGGTCCGGGCTGCGTTGAATCAGAACCAGTAATCGTATGAAGTTAGATATTATTCTTTCGGGGGTCGGCGGACAGGGTATCCTGTCGATCGCGGCCATTATCGGCGAGGCAGCTCTCCAGGAGGGGCTCCACATCAAGCAGGCCGAGGTCCACGGCATGAGCCAGCGGGGCGGCGACGTACAGTCCAACCTGCGCATCGCCTCACGCCCGATCAGCTCGGACCTCATTGCGCGGGGTACGGCCGACGTGGTGCTCTCGCTCGAGCCGATGGAGGCGCTGCGCTACCTGCCTTACCTTTCGCAGACGGGCTGGGTGGTGACCAATGCCGCGCCGTTTGTCAATATTCCCGACTATCCCGAGGTCGGGGCCGTGCTGGCCGACCTTCAGGCGCTGCCGCACGTGATCCTGCTCGATGTCGACCGGCTTGCCCGGGACGGCGGGGTACCCCGCGCGGCCAATATGGTGCTGCTGGGCGCGGCATCGCCGATCCTCGGGATCGAGTACACGAAGATCGAGGACGCTGTCCGCCGCTTTTTCGGCCGCAAGGGCGACGAAGTGGTGGCGATGAACATCCGCGCGCTGGCCTGCGGCCGCGAGGCGGCCGAGCAGGTCATGGCCGCCCGGCGGTGACCGTGCCGGGCCCTGTCCGTGCTTTTCCGATCCCGGCCTCGGGCCGGAGCTTTCGGGAGCTGCGGCCCGCGATGTCCCGGCCTTTTGACAGGCACCGGCTGCATCCGGCCGGTCGCCACACAGTATGAACCGATAAAACAGACCGTATGCAAAATAGTGTTTTCAGTCCTGCGATGGTTGCCGACGTGGTCGATCACCTGAAGATCGTCGATCTGGCGCAGGCTACGATCGGGCAGGTCGTCCTGCTGGCTCAGGAGCTTGAGCGGCGCACGGGTATCCCCTTTATCCGCATGGACCAGGGTGTGCCGGGCCTCGACCCCAACCGGGTGGGCATCGCCGCCGAGAAGGAGGCGCTCGACCGGGGCGTGGCGGCCATCTATCCCGCTGCCGAGGGCGTGCCCGAGCTCAAGGCCGAGACCTCGCGCTTTGTCAGGGCGTTCCTCGATGTGGATATCGCCCCCGAGGGCTGCGTTCCTGTCACCGGCTCCGTGGCCGGGTCGTTCGGGTCGTTTATCGCCACGAGCCAGTGCACGCCCGGAAAGGACACCGTGCTGTTCATCGACCCGGGCTTCCCGATCCAGAAGTCGCAGCTCCGCATTCTGGGTGTCAAGTACCGCCAGTTCGACATCTATGCCCACCGCGGTCCGGGCCTGCGCGCACGGCTTGAGGAGCTGATGCGCGATGGCGACATCTGCGCGATCGTCTACTCCAATCCCAATAACCCCGCCTGGATCTGCCTCGAGGAGGAGGAGTTGCGGGTGATCGGCGAGCTGGCCACGAAGTACGATGCGATCGTGCTCGAAGACCTCGCGTACTTTGCGATGGACTTCCGCCGCGACCTGGGGCGCCCGTTCGAGCCGCCTTTCCAGCCCACCGTGGCGCGCTATACCGACAACTACATCCTGATGCTTTCGGCCTCCAAGATATTCAGCTATGCAGGCCAGCGCATGGCCGTGGTCTGCATCTCCGACGCGCTTTTCGGGCGTCGCTATCCTGCCCTTGCCGAGCGCTACGCCGGGGCGGGCCTTTTCGGCAGCACGTTCATCAACGCGATCATGTACATGATTACCTCCGGGGCGAGCCACTCGGTGCAGTTCGGCCTGGCGGCGATGTACCGGGCCGCGAGCGACGGCCGGCTCGACTTCGTGGCCGACACGCGCGAGTACGGCCGCCGCGCCGAGCGCATGAAGCAGCTCTTTCGCGACAACGGCTTTTACGTGGTTTACGACCGCGATGTCGAGCAGCCCATCGGCGACGGCTTTTTCTTTACGATCGGTTATCCGGGCATGAGCTCGGGCGAGCTGATGCGCGAGCTGCTCTACTATGGCATCAGCTCGATCACGCTCACCACTACGGGCAGCGAACAGGAGGGCATCCGGGCCTGCACGTCGCGCATGACCGACGGGCTGTTCGACGTGCTCGGCGAGCGCCTGCGAGCTTTCCGGGCCGACCATCCCGAGCGTCCCTGAGTGTCCCGGCCGATCCTGACTAACCATGACGACTACGATACCGGCCCCGGCCCAAGCTCCGAAACCTTATGATCTGGAACCAAACCAAGGAATGCATGAGCCGCGAGCAGATGCGGCAGTTGCAGGGTGAGCGGCTACGCAAGCTGGTCCACCGCGTCTACCACAACGTACCGTTCTACCGCGACAAGATGCAGCAGGCGGGGATGATCCCCGACGATATCCGCTCGATCGACGATATCGTGCGGCTGCCTTTCACCACCAAGCAGGACCTGCGCGATAATTATCCGTTCAACCTC
>JAFQJK010000093.1 GCA_017415005.1 Rikenellaceae bacterium | reverse complement strand
TATTTCGGCAAGTCGCAATAGGAACAGATCATTTTCATTTGTCCGTTGGTCCTTGCCCATTGGATCTCGATATTTGTTAATAAAAGGTGTAGTTGCTGCATTCCCCTTTAGATTATCATCTGAAATGAATAACGGCCAGCCATTGAAGGTGTAGGGCCAGGTAATAAGATATTTGTTCGTTTTAGAATTATACCAATAATTGAGAATGGATTTTTCCAATCGGTAATCGATGGCTGGAATCCCATTTTCAACTTTGACATTTTTTTGATCTACGGCACAATAGTCGGTTTCCGTATTAGCAGCAGTACTATTGTCATTGTAATAGATTCCATAGAAATAGGGATGTATGCGGATATGTTCACCTCCATTTCCGTCTGGAGAATTCCCCGTAACACCGTAGAGATCTTTGACTTTTGCAGGCTTTTTTACTCGTGGCATATTCCCTCCTCTTTTGCTCGTTATATCTGCTGCAAAACTACAAATAAAGCCGAGATCGAGGAACAAACAAGAAACAAAAATGCACCGAAAAAGAACCAATCAACTGAAAAGAATGAAAACAACAGAAAACATCGGATACCATATAAAGTACTGTATATTAGTGTATTTATTTGCACTTGTTTGGCTCTTATTTTCATTCCATACCTTTACTTTATAAATCTGGTAAATTTTAATTGAGTAGAGAATAAGCAAACTTCCCTCGTATACATTCGTTGTATATGTGCGGAGCTGTTGCTTTGTTTTTATACTCAGGGTTTACCAGAACCTCGCTGACTGAAAACAGGCTTCGGCGCCGCACTTTTTTATTGTGTATACGCTTCTTTGCGCCTGGGGGCACCAAACCTTAATGTACCATGAAAAAAGTTTTGCTCGTTCTGGCAGGAGTCGCTCTCATTGCCGGCACCGTTTCGGCTCAGGAAAAAAAGACCACGTGGGGTATTCGTGCCGGTCTGAACGTGGCTAACATGCAGCTGAAAGTGGACAATGTGAAAATCAAAGCTGACTCGCGCGCCAGCTTCAACGCCGGCGTATCGCTGCAGCAGGCAATCGCGCCCAAGGCTCCGGTATTCCTCGAAACCGGCCTCTTCCTGTCGGGCAACGGCACGAAGATGGAAACATCCGGCGTGACGGCAAAAATGACGCCTCTTTACCTCAAGCTGCCCGTAGCTTTCAGCTACCATTTCAACATCAAGGATATCGTCAGCATCCAGCCCTACGTCGGCATTTACTACGGCCTGGGCCTCGGCGGTAAGGAAAAGTATGAAGGTAACGGTTTCTCGGAAGAGTACAACTTGTTTAAGGATACCGAAATTGATGGTGACAATTACCCGAAAAGCATGAAGCGTTCGGACTTCGGCCTGCGTTTCGGCGCCGGCTTCGCCTTCAAGTCGCACTACTATATCGGCCTCGGCTACGACCTAGGTCTGACCAATACGTCCGCAGGCGACGATGCCGAATTCGGCACCGCCAAGAACAAAGCGTTCTATATCTCGATCGGCTACAACTTCTAAACGCAGAGGCTGGCCGCACATCCGTACGGCTGCCGTTCAGGCACGATCCCATCCGCATCCCGCGGATGGGATTTTTATCCTTACTGTCGTTCACTTCGAGCGCACCGATTGGCAAGCACCTGCCGGAAAACCGGCTTTTTTACTATCTTTGCAAAAGGGAGGATACGCCCCGGGCAAAGGCCCAAGCAAATTTGGGCCCGCCGCCCGGCTTTCGCTATCTTTACAGAAGAGAGGATGCGCCTCGGGCAAGCACAAACAAGTTTGGCTCGCCGCTCGGCTTTCACTATCTTTGTGCACAAAACTCAAAATTCAAATTCTCAATGGCAGACGAAAAGATCATTTTCTCGATGGTGGGCGTCAGCAAGACCTTCACCAACCAGAAAAAAGTACTCAACGACATATACCTCTCGTTCTTCTACGGGGCCAAGATCGGTATCATCGGCCTGAACGGCTCGGGTAAGTCGACCCTGATGAAGATCATCGCAGGTATCGACAAGAACTACCAGGGCGAGGTGGTCTTCGCCCCGGGCTACTCGGTCGGCTACCTCGAACAGGAGCCGAAGCTCGACGACACGAAGACCGTTCGCGAAGTGGTCGAGGAAGGCTGCGCCGACGTAGTAGCGCTGCTGCGTGAGTACGAAGAGGTCAACGCCAAATTCATGGAGCCGATGGACGACGACCAGATGGCGAAACTCATCGAGCGCCAGGGCGAGCTGACCGAGTTGATCGAGCAGAAGAACGGCTGGGAACTCGACAACACGCTCGAACGGGCTATGGACGCGCTACGCTGTCCCGAACCCGACACCCCCGTGAAGCACCTTTCGGGCGGTGAACGCCGCCGCGTGGCCCTGTGCCGCCTCCTGCTCCAGACCCCGGACGTCCTGCTGCTCGACGAGCCAACCAACCACCTCGACGCCGAGAGCATCGACTGGCTTGAGCAACACCTTCAGCAATACAAGGGCACGGTGATCGCCGTGACACACGACCGTTACTTCCTCGACAACGTAGCCGGATGGATCCTCGAGCTCGACCGCGGCGAGGGTATTCCGTGGAAGGGCAACTATTCGAGCTGGCTCGACCAGAAGACCAAGCGCCTCGAAATGGAAGAAAAACAGGAGAGCAAGCGCCGCAAGACGCTCGAACGCGAGCTCGAATGGGTGCGCATGAGCCCCAAAGCCCGCCAGGCCAAAAGCAAGGCCCGCCTGTCGGCCTATGACAAGATGCTCAACGAAGACAGCAAACAGAAGGAGGAGAAGCTCGAGATCTTCATCCCCAACGGCCCGCGCCTGGGCGATGTGGTGATCGAGGCCAAAGGCGTGAGCAAGGCTTACGGTGACAAACTGCTCTACGAGAACCTGAACTTCACGCTTCCGCCGGCAGGTATCGTCGGCGTGATCGGCCCCAACGGCGCCGGCAAGACCACGCTGTTCCGCCTGATCATGGGGCTCGAAAAGCCCGACAGCGGCGAATTCAAAGTGGGTGAAACCGTTAAGCTGGCTTATGTCGATCAGCAGCATAAGTCGATCGACCCCGAGCAAACGGTCTACGAAGTCGTCTCGGACAACAACGACCTGCTCACGCTCGGCAACCGCACGGTCAATGCCCGGGCTTACGTCGCCCGCTTCAACTTCACCGGTGCCGACCAGGAAAAGAAATGCGGCGTCCTCTCGGGCGGCGAGCGAAACCGCCTGCACCTGGCTCTCGCACTCAAAGAAGAAGGCAATGTATTACTTCTGGATGAGCCGACCAACGACATTGATGTCAACACGTTGCGAGCTATCGAGGAAGGCCTCGAGAACTTCGCCGGCTGTGCCGTCGTCATCTCGCACGACCGTTGGTTCCTCGACCGTATCGCCACACACATCCTCTCATTCGAGGGCGATTCGCAGGTGGTCTTCTTCGAGGGTGGCTACAGCGACTATGAAGAGCACAAGAAAAAGATGCAAGGCGACGTCGAACCCCATCGTGTCAGATACAAAAAACTTACAAAATAAATCATTTACACCACCTCATATCCATTAAGCATTCAACACAGGAAAATGGCCATTCAGAAACCTTCGATACCCAAGGGGACACGCGACTTCTCGCCTGCCGAGATGATCCGCCGGACCTACATTTTCGATACGATCCGGCAGGTGTTCCGTACCTACGGCTTCCTGCCGCTCGAGACCCCCGCCATGGAGAACCTCGGCTCGCTGATGGGCAAGTACGGTGAAGAGGGCGACAAGCTACTGTTCAAGATACTTAACTCGGGCGACTTCACCGGTGAGATCAACGACGGGAACCGGCATAACCCGGCTGCGCTCGGCGCCCGTATCTGCGAAAAGGGATTGCGTTACGACCTCACCGTGCCGTTCGCGCGATACGTAGTACAGCACCAGAGCGAGATCACCTTCCCGTTCAAGCGTTACCAGATACAACCCGTGTGGCGCGCCGACCGTCCCCAAAAGGGCCGTTACCGCGAGTTCTACCAGTGCGATGTCGACATTATCGGCAGCCGCAGCCTGATCAACGAGGTCGAGCTCATACAGATCGTCGGGCAGGTATTCCGCGCGCTGGGCATTCGCGTAACACTTAAAATGAACAACCGTAAGATCCTATACGGCATATCGGAAAGCATCGGCCATGCAGACAAGATGATGGATATAACCGTAGCGATCGACAAGCTCGACAAGATCGGGATCGATAACGTCAATGCCGAACTGCTCGGCAAGGGTATCGCGCAGGAGGCGATCGACCGTCTCCAACCGATACTCGAGCTCAAGGGTTCAAACAAAGACAAACTCAACACATTAAAGACGATCATCGCATCTTCGGAAACCGGCCTTAAGGGTATCGGGGAGATGGAGACGATCTTCGGCTATCTCGACGGTCTGGGTACGCCGCTCGACATCGAGATCGACCTTTCGCTGGCCCGCGGCCTGAACTACTACACCGGGGCGATCTTCGAGGTCAAGGCCTGGGACTTCGAGATCGGCAGTATCTGCGGCGGCGGACGCTACGACGACCTGACCGGGATTTTCGGTATGCCCAACACCTCGGGCGTCGGTATCTCATTCGGCGCCGACCGCATCTATGACGTGATGTGCGGACTCGACCTCTTCCCCGAAGAGGCCAATGTGACCACGCGTGCCATCTTCGTCAACTTCGGAGGCGCCGAAGAGCGTTGCGCGCTCGCCCAACTGACCGCGCTGCGTGCAGCAGGCATATCGGCCGAAATATATCCCGAGAACGCCAAGGTCAAGAAACAGATGGAATATGCCAACCGGCGCGACATCCCCTACGTGGTGATGATCGGCAGCGACGAAATACAGCGCGGCGAGGCCCAGCTCAAGGATATGCGCAGCGGCGAACAGCGGCCCGTACCGTTCGCCGAGTTGGCCGACGCCGTACGCCGCTAACGGGCCGGCTCTCCCCCGGACAACGGCACAATACTTGGAACTCAATCAAGCGGCCGGTATGCGCCTGCGGCATACCGGCCCGCCTATAATAACCGATGCCCATGAAACGCCTGATACTCCTCCTACTGCTCTTCCCGCTGCTCAGCCCAGCCCAGACCGTACGACAACCCGAAGGCGACGACCCGCTCATGCAGCTGCAGAAGTTCACCCAGTTCTACCGCTACCTGACCGGCTCGTACGTCGACACGATCCAGACCGAAACGCTGGTCGAGGACGCGATCAAACAGGTGCTGTCCGACCTCGATCCGCACTCAGCCTACATTTCGTCGCAGGACATGGAGGAGGTCAAGCAGTCGTTCGACGGTAATTTCAGCGGTATCGGCATCGAGTTCAATGTACTGAACGACACGATCTTCGTCGTCTCGGTCATTCCCGGAGGCCCCTCCGAGAAGGTCGGTCTGCTGCCCAACGACCGGATCGTCGAGGTCGACGACCAGAGCGTCATCGGCACCAAGCAGACCGGCGTCCCGGCGATCCTGCGCGGACCTAAGGGCACGACCGTCCGCATCAAGGTGATCCGCAGGGGCGAGGCCGAGCCGCTCGACTTCCGTATCGTACGTGACAACATTCCGATCAATTCGGTCGACGCCGCCTATCTCATCAACGATTCGACCGGATACATCAAGATCAACCGCTTTGCCAACAACACGGTGAAGGAGGTCAACACGGCACTCGACAAGTTCGGGGACATCAGCGCGCTGATCCTCGACCTGCGCGGCAACGGCGGGGGCCTGCTCGACCAGGCGGTCGGCATCAGCAACCTGTTCCTGCCCGCCGGCGCTCTGATCGTCTCTACCGAGGGGCTCCGGGTCCCGGAGGAACGTATCACCGCCCCGCTCGAAGGCCGGTTTACCAAGGGGCGCCTGATCGTCCTCACGGACGAGAGCACAGCCTCGGCCAGCGAGGTCGTGGCAGGGGCCGTTCAGGACTGGGATCGCGGTCTGGTGATCGGACGCCGCACATTCGGCAAGGGGCTCGTCCAGCGCCAATTCCCGCTGCTCGACGGCTCGGCCGTGCGGATCACGGTCGCACGCTACCACACCCCAAGCGGCCGCGTGATCCAGCGCGCCTACAAGAATGGCAATCAGGAAGACTATTACGCCGACCTGGTCCAGCGTTTCAAGCCCGACTACGTCGACTCGCTGCTCGACCAGGATGCCCCGCAATACAAGACGCTCCGGACAGGCCGCACCGTATATGGCGGCGGCGGGATCAGCCCCGACATCCGGGTGGCAATCGATACGACAGGCTACTCGGTCTACTGGTCCAAACTGATCCGCCACGGGGTACTCAACGAGTATGTCAGCACCTACCTCGATCACAACCGTCCGTCACTCGCCCGGCGCTACCCCACTTTCGAGAAGTTCCGGAGCGGATTCGACGCCGATGACCAGATGATCGGCGGGCTCGCGGAGCTCGGCGCGCAGCGCGACGTTCCTGCCGACAGTGCCGGCCTCGCCACCTCGCGCGAGGAGATACGCCTCCAGCTCAAAGCGCTGCTCGCCCAGAAACTCTGGGGCATGACCGAGTATTTCCGCATCGTCAACGAGGCGAACGACCCCGGCATCCGCGAAGCGCTCAAGGCGCTGGAGGATTGGGAGCAGGCCGCTTCGGGCCTGGCCCGTTAGACCCCATAAAGGACCTGCGGCACAGCGACGTCCCGGCTGCAAAGGCAGCCGGGACGTCGCATAGAAGCTGATAACCACCTCACAGCGAGGCCCGGATAACCGCCCGGCGCCATACAAAAATCGTCTGCCAAGATTTGTTTCTTTCGATTATTTTCCTAAATTTGTGGTATATAGGATGTGTCCCGGACAAAATGCCCAGCAAGCACAGCTTTGTCTCTCGACCTTCACTATATGTGTAGAATATAGGAT
>JAFQJK010000092.1 GCA_017415005.1 Rikenellaceae bacterium | reverse complement strand
GTAACGCTACAACTACAGGCATTTTATCGGAATCCTGCAAATCAGGCCCGGAAAAATGCATTTTTCACCGATGAAAGGCTGCGGAACATCCGGCGCGGGCAACTTACGAGGCAACCCCATGCGCCCGGACGCACAGCGCGGATCAGGCGATGCTACTCCATTTCGTCGCCGGCCTTATTGGCATTGTACGGCTTGAGGATACCGCGTTTCGAATCGCGGATGAACGTGATGATCTCATCGCGCTCGGGACTCTGGGGAAACTGCCCCTCCACCATGTCGCACGCCTTGGAATAGCCATAGCCGCTCTGGAAAATGATACGGAACATATCCTGGATCTCCGTCACTTTCTCGGGCGAGAACCCGCGGCGACGCAGGCCGATGAAATTGGCCCCCACGAACGACAACGGCAGGTGCGCGGCCTTGACATAAGGCGGAACGTCCTTGCTCACCAGCGAACCGCCGCTGAGCATGGCATGGGCCCCGATCCGGCAGAACTGATGCACGGCCGTATGCCCACCCAGAATGGCCCAGTCGCCCACCTCGACCTCGCCGGCCAGCGACACCCGATTGACCAGCACGCAGTTATCGCCCACCACGCAGTCGTGGCCCACATGGACGTAGGCCATGATCAGGTTGTTGCTGCCGATCACCGTCTTGCCGCGCGCGGCAGTACCCCGGTTGATCGTCGCGCACTCGCGGACCGTATTGTTATCCCCCATCTCGACCGTCGAATACTCGCCCCGGAACTTGAGGTCCTGCGGGACGCCGGCTATCACGGCCGAAGTGTGTATCTTGCAATTCTTACCCATGCGGGCACCATCGTAAACGACAGCACCGGGCCCGATCCAGCAACCGTCGCCGATCACCACGTCGCCGGCAATATAGGCAAAGGGCTCGACCGTGACATTCTTACCCAACTGGGCATCCGGATGAACGTGAGCTAAAGGACTTATCATAGCGTAATGTATGAGAGGTTAATAGTTTACTTGTTCTTGGCGATCTGGGCCATCAGCTGCCCTTCGGTCGTAAGGCGGCCGCCGACATAGGCCTTGGCGTCCATCAGCACCACGCCGCGACGGATCGGGGCGGCCAGCGTCAGCTCGAACATCAGCGTATCGCCCGGCACGACCTTCTGCTTGAAGCGCACCCCGTCGATCTTGAGGAAATAGGTCGAGTAGTTCTCCGGATCGGGCACCGAGCTCAACGCCAGGATACCCCCGCACTGCGCCATCGCCTCGATGATCAACACGCCCGGCATAACGGGCTCGTCGGGGAAATGCCCCACGAAGAACGGCTCGTTCATCGTCACGTTCTTGATACCAACGACCGTCGAGGGATCGACATGGATGATCTTGTCGATCAGCAGGAACGGCGGACGATGCGGAAGCATACGGCGAATCTGGTTGATATCGTATACGGGAGCCTCGGCCGGATCGTACGTAAAGCGCGGCTTACCGGCATCGCGGCGGATATTCTTCTTAACGATCCTGGCCAGCTCCGTGTTGGCGAAATGGCCCGGGCGGGTGGCCACCACACGGCCCCGGATGCGGGTGCCGATCAGCGCCAAGTCGCCGACGATGTCGAGCAGCTTGTGGCGCGCAGGCTCGTTGGGGAAACGCAGCTCGAGGTTATTGAGGTAGCCGCTCGTGGTCACCTCGATGTCCTTGCGCCCGAAAAGCTCCGACAGGCGTGCCATCTCGGCAGCCTCGGGAGCCTTCTCGACCACGACGATCGCATTGTCGAGGTCGCCGCCCTTGATCAGATTGAGCTTGATCAGCGGCTCAAGCTCGTGCAGGAACACGAACGTGCGACACGGGGCCACCTGCTCGGCGAACGCCCCGCACTCGTCGAGCACGGCGTACTGGTTGCCCAGCACCTTGGAATTATAGTCGATATGCACGCTAATGCTGAACTCGTCATCGGGATAGATCGTCAGCGAAACACCCTTTTCGGGGATCGTGAACGAGGTCTTCTCGCTCACGTTGTAATAAACGCGCTCGGCATCCTGCTCCTCGAGGCCGGTCTCGGCCAGGCGGGCCACATACTCGCGGGCCGAGCCGTCCATGATCGGCACTTCGGGACCGTCGATCTCGATCAGTGCATTGTCGATCCCCGAGCCCCAAAGGGCGGCCATAATGTGCTCGATCGTACTGATCTTCAACTTATCGTTGCCGATTGTCGTACCGCGCGAGGTGTCGAGCACATGATCGGCAAGCGCATCGATCTCGGGCTGGCCCTCGAGGTCGGTCCGGCGGAACCGGATCCCATGTCCGGCCTCGGCCGGACATACGCGCATCGTAACATCGATGCCGGTGTGAAGTCCTTTGCCCTGGAACGTGAGGGGCGCTTTCAACGTCTTTTGTTTACAGGTCATTTCTGTTGCTAAAGAATATGGATGAGAAATATTTTTACTGGCAAAGGTATCATTTTTTACTTATAAAGCGACCCGCAAGGCCATAAAACTTTCAACCATAAGCCGGATCGGCAGCTCCACGGGGCGCAGAATTTGCATTGCCGCTTTCGGGAAACTTTGTTATCTTTGCCGCGTCCGGGAGCTGCATTCCGACTCCGGCCCCGACCCCGACAGATGGAAGAAAAGGATATGCAACCGCGCAAAAAAGCGAGCGGCCCCCGACCCGGGGCGGCGCGTCCCGGCACGGCGGCGCCGAAAACAGCCCAGGCCGCTTCAGGGGCCGGGCATCCGGCGACGAGAACGGCCGCTGCCGGCAAGACTGCCGCCGCACGCAGCCGCCAGCGGCTGCGGTTGCCGTTCGAGAAACGCAAGAGCGACATCGGCGAGTGGGCCTATGACCACCGGGCCGGACTTTGCATCACGGTGATAGCCTATCTGGTGGCAGGCATTCTTTTCGTATCGGCCAAGATCATGGTCCAGAACAAGGTGCCGACCCAATATTTCAAGGTCGAGCTGATCCCTGAGCTCATTCCGGAGGTCAAGCCCGAGGAACAGCCCCGGCAGCAGGACAACAGCAGGGCGCGTGCGGACATACGCAACCGCGTTTCGAACGAGAACGCGCAGGAGAGCGAACAGGAGACCCGGTCGGCACAGCGCGCCGCAGACCGGCTGGCCGAAGAGCTGGCCGGAGACCAGCAGGCGATCGAAGGCAAGCTGAGGGCCAATCGCGAAAGTTACGAAAAGAGCCTGAGCGAGGAGCAGGCCATCCGCAACCGCAAGAGAGACGGCAAAGAGGACAAGAAACAGCAGGATGCCAAAGTGAAGGGCAGCGTGGCCGTATCGTTCTCGTTCAAAAATCCCGTCCGCACGTCCGACGACCTGTTCATCCCCGCCTATCTCTGCCGCGGAAGCGGCACGGTCGTGGTCAACGCCACGCTCAACCGCAACGGCCGCGTGATCGCGGCATCGGTCGACAAGGCGCGCTCGAGCGGCGACCAGTGTATGTTCGACACGGCTGTCGATGCCGCCCGCAACTCCTACTTCAATGTCGACGGCTCGGCCCCGACCAAGCACGAGGGTACGATCACCTACCAGTTCCAACCCCAGTAGCAGGCCTCGATAGGGTCCGCGAACGCCCGGCCCCTATCCCCGCGGGAAAGCCCTGGGACCACACAACAGCAACGGGACATCCCGATATTTCGCATTTTTAAATATTAGCCCTATCTTTGCGGCCGTCGGAGCGGAAAACATCCGTATCCGGCACATCCATTTCATCCGGAACCAAACATCTGTTTATGTCATACAATTTACTGAAAGGAAAGAAGGGGCTGATCTTCGGCGCGCTCAACGAGCAGTCGATCGCCTGGAAAGTGGCCGAGCGTGCCGTCGAGGAAGGCGCCGAGATCGTGCTGACCAATACCGCCGTGTCGATCCGCATGGGAACGATCGGCCAGCTGGCCGAAAAATGCAACACCGTCGTGATCCCGGCCGACGCAACCAACGTCAACGACCTCGAAACGCTGATCGACAAGACCATGGAGCACTTCGGGGGCAAATTCGACTTCATCCTCCACTCGATCGGCATGTCGCCCAACGTGCGCAAAGGCCGCACGTACGACGACCTCGACTACGACTACCTGGCCAAGACGCTCGACATCTCGGCCATCTCGTTCCACAAGGTGATCCAGGTGGCCCGCAAGAAAGACGCCCTCAACGACTGGGGATCGATCGTCGCGCTCACATACATCGCCGCGCAGCGCACGCTCTACGGATACAACGACATGGCCGACGCCAAGGCGTTGCTCGAATCGATCGCGCGCAGCTTCGGGTACATCTACGGACGCGAGAAGAAGATCCGTATCAACACCGTCTCGCAGTCGCCCACCCCGACCACGGCCGGCAGCGGCGTGATGGGCCTCGGCGATCTGATGGACTTCGCGGAGCGCATGTCGCCGCTGGGCAATGCAACGGCCCTCGACTGCGCCGACTACGTGCTCACGCTCTTCTCGGACCTCACGCGCAAGGTGACCATGCAGAACCTCTTCCACGACGGAGGATTCTCGAGCATGGGCATGAGCATGCGCGCAATGAAGACCTACGAAAAGGGGCTCGACAACCTCGAGTTCAAAGACGTCAAAACGAAAAAATAGCCCGCCCTGCGGAAGGCAGAAAGCGACCCTACCGAGGTAGGGTCGCTTTTTTGTCGGGGAAGGAGGGAAGAAAGGTAGAGTGGTCAGGCAGGAGCGCTGGAATCAGCATGGCACCTGCGGTGCCAAACCCGGTAGGGGGAAGCGCGAGCGCACGCTCCAATCCCGCGGGAAAGCCGTGAGGCTGCCGCCGTGTTTCACAGCGGGAACCGGAGCCAGACCAAAGAGAAAGCACGTGCACGGTGTGCACAGGCGTGCAGATAAGCGGAAGCAGCCATTCTGCTTTGCAATGCGAAAGCGGCTCCGCAACGGAAACAGACGTCGAATGCAAGGAAAACGCGAACGCACGCCCCAATCCCGCGGGAAAGCCGTGAGGGCTGCCGCCCTACTCCGCGATGCTGCCGAGCGTCGCCGTGAGCAGGCGCCAGAAACAATCGACCGTCGCGATCTCGAGCCGCTCGTCGGGCGAGTGCACGCCGCGCAGCGTCGGGCCGAACGAGACCATCTCAAGGTCGGGGTACTTCTGCAGGAACAGGCCGCACTCAAGGCCGGCATGGATCGCGCGGACCTTGGGCTCCGTACCGAACAGGCGCACATAGGCTTCGCGCGTCACCTCCAACAAATAGGAATCGGGATCGGGCGCCCAGCCCGGATAGCCGTCGGAATGCTGGACGCGGGCGCAGGCCAGCCGGAAGACCGCCTCGACGCTCATCGCCGCAGCATGCAGCGCACTGCCCACCGACGAGCGCTGCGAGGTGGTGACCGTGATCTTGTCCTCGCCGACGAACTTGACCGACGCCAGGTTGGACGACGTTTCGACCAGGCCCGGCATCGTACGGCTCATCGCCAGAACACCGTTGGGCAGGCCCACGAGGGCATCGAGCAAAGCCGCCTGCGTCCCCTCGGGCAGCAGCCACGCCGGGGCAGGCATCTCGGAAAGGGCAAGGTCCATCGCCGGTTCGGTCACGTGGAACTCGGCTTTGATATCGGCCGAGAAACGCTCGAAGAGGCCGAACAGCACCTCGGCCTGCAGGACCGGCACTCCGAAGACCGCATAGGCCTCGCGCGGGATGGCGTTGCGCAGGTTACCGCCGTCGAACCACCCGAGGCGCAGGCCGCAGGTACGGGTCCCCTCGCTGAGGAAGCGGGCCAGCACGCGGTTGGAGTTGGCCAGCCCCTTGTCGATATCGTCGCCCGAATGACCGCCCCGGAGGCCCGAGACGTCGACACGGAAAAAGAGCAGACCGCCCGGGACCGGAACCGCTTTATAGCTCAGCGTGGCCACCGTGTCGATCCCTCCGGCGCAGCCGATGAACAGCTCGCCCTCGTCCTCCGAGTCGAGGTTAATGAGGTACTTGCCCGTCAGCATATCGTCGGCGAGCCCGAACGCGCCCGTGAGGCCCGTCTCCTCGTCGACCGTGAAGAGCGCCTCGAGGGGGCCGTGCGGCACGTCGCCGGCCGCCAGCACAGCCAGCGCCGCAGCCATACCGATGCCGTCATCGGCACCGAGCGTCGTCCCCTCGGCGCGGACCCACCCGTCCTCGACACGCGTGCGGATCGGGTCGGTGTCGAAATCGAAGACCGTATCGCCGTTCTTCTCGCAGACCATGTCCATATGGCTCTGCAACACGACCGCGGGACGGCCTTCCATGCCCGGCGTGGCCGCCTTGCGGATCACGATATTACCGGTCTTGTCCTGCTTAAAGGGCAAATTGTGGGTTTTGGCAAAGTCGACAAGGTAGGCCGCGATCCGCTCCTCCTTTTTCGAGGGACGGGGAATGCGGGTGATCTCGTCGAAGTAGTGCCATACGGCACGGGGTTCGAGCGAAGTTATTTCAGACATCATGTATCCTGTTTTTGGAAAGGGAAAGTTAGCATTTTTTCGCTTACTTTGCAAACAAACACTACGGTTATGGCTAAGATCAGGATAGGACACGGATACGACGTGCACGCGCTCGCGGAAGGACTCACGCTCAGGCTGGGAGGCGTCGACATCGCCCACGCGAAAGGCTGTGTGGCCCACTCGGACGGCGACGTGCTGGTGCACGCGCTCTGCGACGCGCTGCTCGGCGCGGCGGCCCTCGGCGACATCGGCAAGCACTTCCCCGACACAGACCCCGCCTACAAGGGGATTGACAGCCTCGTGCTGCTGCGCGAGGTGACGGCGCTGCTCGACCGGCACGGCTACGCGATCGGTAACGTCGACACGACGCTCGTACTGCAGCGGCCCAAGGTGAAACCGCTGATCGGCACGATGCGCGAGGCGCTGGCCGGAGCCATGGGCATCGGTGTGGACGACGTGTCGGTCAAGGCCACGACAACCGAGCGGCTCGGATTTGCCGGGCGCGAGGAGGGCGTGGCCGCCCATGCCGTGGCGCTGATCGAAGCCCAATAGCGGAAGCGGACTGCATAGCCGGCAACAGGCCCGGGACGGCAGGACGCACGGCCGGGCAGGCGAACGTTGCAGCAGCCAGCTTAAATACGGCCGCCTGCCGGACCTCCCGGAGAGCGCTCGTTACGGCAAATCCATGCCGTTCCAAGAGCCGCACCGACACCCCCGGACGCACACGGCCGACAATCCGGAATGCGCCGGCCGATGCCGGACCAACTCGTCAGCGCTCGAAATCGAGCGGCTGAATGTTGCCGATGTACTTGACCGAGTTGACCGGCGAGAGGATCATCAGGATCGTCTGGCCCGAGACCGTGTAGACGTTGAAGTCGAACGAGTAGGTCATCCGGTCGGGCGCGGTGGCATCGAACGTGACGCTCCAGCCATAGGGAGTGGCCGTGCGCCGGTAGTCCTGCAGGTTACCCGCATCGAAATTGATCATCTCGACCACCTCGGCCAGTCCGCCCCGGATAGCGGGGATATGGACCTCGATGCTGTCGCCCTTGACGGCCACATAGTAAAAGGCATTGTAGATCAGCTGCTCGTAGCCGCCCGGGGATTCCTGCATGCTGTTGGGCATAAAGACAAAACGGCGCGAGGCAACCAGGCTGTCGACCGAAGCGACGAAGCGCTCGTGCTTGAGCTCGCGCACGTCGGCGCGGTCGCCGCGCCGATCGGAACCGGACGACGGGGAGGATTGGGCTGAGGCCGCTGAAGCCACAGCGGCGGCCGGGGCCGGTGTGGCACCCGGGAAGGCAACGAGTGCAAGGGCTGCAATAAGGAACAGGTATCGTTTCATAAGGCGATGGTTTGACAGGATCATGCCGGAATGCCCGGCACGGATGGATGTGCAACGGCCGTGCCAAGCGAGGCTCGCAGCCCCGAAAAGACAAGGGCGACCGGGGCGATGCCGCCGGGGTGAAGCGGGGATCATGGGGGCAAGCGTCCAGGACCGACGGGCCGGAAACAGACAGGTAAGCGCACAGCATATGGGCGCCCAAGCGGACAGGCGGGCTGCACCGGCCGAATGCGACAACTGAGCGCGGCCAACAGGGATAGATGAAACGGATGGGCGGGGACAAGCAGCCACTATCGAGTGCAACGGACAGATAGGCGGACCGTGGGAGCAAACCGCCAAAACAGATAAGCGGGCAGACGGGCTGTGCCAATCGGGTAAAACGGATGAGCGCGGCCAACAGGGCGGCGGACGGGAAAGCAAACCGGGAAAACAGGCCGAACAGGGTCTGCGAATACAACAAACCGCGCGGGGCAGATAGCCTCAAGCGGCAAGCCAACGAACCATACCAATAACAGGAGGCAGGCAACCACAAAGAAAGCGGCGGACATCAGTCCGCCGCTTCCGGTCTAACATTCGTGCCCCGACGGGCAGGAGATCACACGATCAGTATACCGGCTGGAGGCCACCCTGATAGGAAACCGTGCTGTAAAAATCGGACGAAATGTCGAGGTTGACCTCGCCCGTTTTCGAGTAAACGGTAAACGTAAACGTGTACGTGTTCGAACTGTAGAGGTTCGTATTGAACGATACCACCCATCCGTCGTCGGTCTGGCGTGCGATATAGTTGTCGAGCACCGTGATGGTGTAGTTCAGGATCACCAGCGAATAGGGCGGGGTGATACCCTGAAGGTAAGGCACGTAGATGTCGGCATAGTTGTTACGGACCGTGATATTGAAATCACCGTTGTTGATCACGCGCGACATACCGGCGGGCTGGACCATATAGGTCTCGGGCCGGAAGACAAAGTTGTGCGAAAGCACCACAGAGTCCATCGTCTTGACGAAAGCGGCGGTTTTGACTTCACGTTCCTGTTCGCGGTCTGCGCGACGGATCGACTCGGGGGTCTGTGCTACGGCTACTGAGCCGCAAAGTACAGCCAATGCTAAAAACAGATATCTCATAGTTAAAAAGTTTTAACCATGAGATATCAAATTCCTTGCCTAAAGACGAATTACCCTGAAAAATTTTCGGGAAAACGTTTGAAAGTCACTATATTTTCTCAAAAACCTCTTTGCCCTCCTGGCAGAGCGGGCACACCCAATCATCGGGCAGGTCTTCGAAAGCAGTGCCCGGAGCAATGCCGTTGTCGGGATCGCCGACAGCCGGGTCGTAGATGTAGCCGCAAACTTCACATTTGTACTTGTCCATGGTCGAAACGGTTTTAGTTAAACAATGAAATATATAAAAAGGTATACACATTTTATACCGTCCGGATACCTCAGGCCGGATCCGGTCCGTCACGAAGGGCGGACCACGGTTGCCGGCCGGTAACGCAGGAGCCGCCCGGGAGACCGGCGATCCGGCAACGAGGCAAAACCGGCCGCACCCGGGCTCTTCCGTTAATAAATGCCCGTATAGCTCTGCGGCGACAGCGCGTCGAGCTCGGCTTTCACGGCGTCCGGCACGTCGAGGCCGCGGATGAACGCCTTGATGTCGTCGCGCGTGATCGGACGGTTGGTGCGCGTGAGCGCCTTGAGCGCCTCATAGGGGTTCGGGTAGTTCTCGCGGCGCAGGATCGTCTGGATACCCTCGGCCACCACGGCCCAGTTGTGCTCAAGGTCGGCCTCGATGGCGGCCGTATTGATGATCAGCTTGTCGAGCCCCTTGAGGATCGAGCGGAACGCGATGATCGTATGGGCCATCGGGACGCCGATATTGCGCAGCGTGGTCGAATCGGTCAGGTCGCGCTGCAGCCGCGACACGGGCAGCTTCACGGCCAGGTGGCCGTAGAGCGCATCGGCGATCCCGAGGTTACCCTCGGCATTCTCGAAGTCGATCGGGTTGACCTTGTGCGGCATGGCCGAAGAGCCCACCTCTCCGGCCTTGATCTTCTGCTTGAAATACTCCATCGAGACGTAGGTCCAGCTGTCGCGGCAGAAGTCGATGAGGATCGTATTGATGCGGCGGAAGGCATCGAACAGCGCGGCGATGTTGTCGTAATGCTCGATCTGCGTGGTGACCTGCGAGCGGTCGAGACCCAGCGTACCGTTGACGAACCCGTTGGCGAAAGCCACCCAGTCGATCGCGGGATAGGCTGCCATATGGGCGTTGAAGTTACCCGTCGCACCGCCGAACTTGGCCGGGAACGGCACAGCCTCGAGCTGGGCGATCTGTTTGCGCAGGCGGTCGACGAAGACCATCATCTCCTTACCCATCCGGGTGGGCGACGCGGGCTGCCCGTGCGTACGGGCCAGCAACGCGATGTCCCGCCACTCGTCGCCGAGCGAGGCGATCTTCGCAACGACCCGGTCGAGCATCGGACGGTAGACGTCGGCCGTCGCCTCGCGCAGCGAGAGCGGCGTAGCCGTGTTATTGATATCCTGCGAGGTCAGCCCGAAATGGACAAACTCCTTGTGGCCCCCGAGACCCAGCTCGTCCATCTTCTCTTTGATAAGGTACTCGACAGCCTTCACGTCGTGGTTGGTCGTCCGTTCGATCTCCTTGACACGCTGGGCATCGGCGATCGTGAAGTCGCGGTACAAAGCGCGGAGCCCTTCGAGCTGCGCGGCATCGACATCCGCCAGCTGGGGAAGCGGCAGGTGGCAAAGCGCGATGAAATACTCGACCTCGACCCGCACCCGGTAGCGGATCAGGGCATACTCCGAAAAATAGTCGGCCAACGGGGCGGCCGTATCGCGATAACGGCCGTCGACGGGCGATATGGCAGTAAGTTTGCTGAGTTCCATGGATATTATGTATTAAATAAGGGTATAAAGTTAACAAAACGAATGGCAAAGATAGCAATATCCGCAAGAAAATCAGGAGGCGCCACGAATTTGGACGGCTGCGGAGCGGGCATCATTCGTACGAAAGGGCGATTTTGAGGTCAAAAGCACCGGGGTGCAATAAATCAAAATTTTGTCGTTATCTTTGTAACACCGCACCGGGCGCAGCCGGCGACCCCCGGCCGCACCGATGCCCAACCAGACACACATGGAAGCCATACTGACCGTTATATTTGTCATCATCGCGAGTTTCTACCTGCTGGGGCTCGCGGGAAGGATACTGCTGCGCTACTGGATCCGCAAGAAACAACGCGAGTTCGCGGAAAACTTCGGCGAGGGCCAGGGCGGCTTCACCTTCAAGCAATATACATGGGGAGGGCGTCCCGCCGGCGGCCGCTCGCAGCGCAGCGCGCGCACGGGCGAGGTACGCGTCGAGGAGACCCGCCGGGTCGAAAAGCGCGTGAACAACAAAGTGGGCGAATACGTCGAGTACGAGGAGGTCGAAGTGACCGAGCAGACCGAGGTTCACGGCAAGTGACCGGCCGGCGAGAAGCGGGCCGCGCACCGGCGGTCCGATAATTGCGTCGATATCCGGCAAATGGCCGCCCACCCACGCGACAGAGCTGGTCCGGCAGCAGGCAAAAGGGGCGAAGCCCGGGCGGATGCGCGACACCCGGCGCCGACCGGCCCGGCCGGAAAGAGGACCCGAAGGGTGTTTTGATTATGAAAATGACATTGAGCAAGTTGCGATGAAACTATTCGAACTGATCGGGAAATACTTCATACTGATGAGCAAGGTATTCTCCCGGCCCGAGAAATTCTATATCTACCGCCGGCGCATTTTCGACGAGATGGACGCGCTCGGTTTCAACTCGATCGGCATCGTGGCCATCGTATCGGTCTTCATGGGCGCCGTGATCACGCTCCAAATGGCCATCAACCTCGAGTCGCCCTTCATCCCCAAATCGCTGATCGGATATGCCACGCGCGAGTCGATGTTCCTCGAGTTCAGCTCGACGGTCGTCGCGCTCATCCTCGCCGGCAAGGTCGGCTCGAACATCGCCTCGGAGATCGGCACGATGCGCATCACCGAGCAGATCGACGCGCTCGAGATCATGGGCGTCAACTCGGCCAGCTACCTGATCCTCCCCAAGATCGTCAGCATGGTCTTCTTCTTCCCCTTCCTCACGATCTTCAGCATGGCCGTCGGCATCTTCGGCGGTTACCTGATCTCGATCGCCACGGGCATCCTCAACCCCGAGAGCTACCTCGACGGGCTGTGGTACGACTTCCGCCCCTACTCGATCACCTACTCGCTGATCAAAGCGGCCGTGTTCGGCTTCCTGATCACCTCCATATCGGGATTCTACGGCTACTTCGCCCGCGGCAACTCGCTCGAAGTGGGCCGCGCCAGCACGAAAGCGGTCGTGGTGAGCAGTATCTTCATCCTGATATTCAACCTGATATTAACCCAGTTATTCCTGATCTGATGATACGCACCGAACACCTGGTCAAATCGTTCGACGGCCGCGTGGTCCTCGATGATATCAATGCCGAATTCGACAAGGGCAAGACCAACCTGATCATCGGGCAGAGCGGATCGGGAAAGACCGTACTGCTCAAGTCGATCGTCGGGCTCTTCCCGATCGACAGCGGCAAGATATACTACAACGACATCTGCTACACGGACCTCAACTTCAAGGAACGCAAGGAGATCCGCAAGGATATCGGCATGATCTTCCAGGGCGGCGCGCTGCTCGACTCGTCAACCGTCGAGGAGAACGTGCGCCTGCCGCTCGACCTCTTCTCGACGATGACCCCGGCCGAGAAGCTCGACCGCGTGAACTTCTGCCTCGACCGGGTCAACCTGCACGACGCCAACCGCCTCTACCCCTCGGAGCTGAGCGGCGGCATGGTCAAGCGCGTGGCCATCGCCAGGGCCATCGTCCTCAACCCCAAGTACCTGTTCTGCGACGAGCCCAACTCGGGTCTCGATCCGATGACCTCGGTGGTGATCGACAACCTGATCAAAGAGATCACCGAGGAGTACCAGATCACGACGATCATCAACACGCACGACATGAACTCGGTCATGGAGATCGGCGAAAAGATCATTTTCATCCACGACGGCAAGAAATGGTGGGAGGGCACCAAGCACGACATCATGCAGTCGAACAACAAGGAGCTGAACGACTTCGTATTCGCATCGGCCATGGCCAAGCGGGCCAAGATGAACGCCGAAACATGCGAAAAGCGGGCCTGAAATATTTTGTCATATTTTTTTGAATCCATCGTGATTTTCACTAATTTTGCCCCGGTAAAAAGGAGCCAGTTGTAAAACCCTTAAATATAAAGTGATTATGTCAAAGATTAAAATTGGTATCAACGGTTTCGGTCGTATCGGACGTTTGGTATTCCGCGCTGCCATGGAAAAGGCAGACAAAATCGAGGTAGTAGGTATCAACGACCTGATCGACGTTGAGTACATGGCCTACATGCTCCGCTACGACACCATGCACGGCCAGTTCAAAGGCACCATCGACATCAAGGACGGCAAGCTCGTTGTCAACGGCAACGCCATCCGCGTAACTGCCGAGAAGGACCCTGCAAACCTGAAGTGGAACGAAGTTGGTGCCGAATATGTGGTTGAGTCGACCGGTCTGTTCCTGACCAAGGAGAAGGCTGAGGCCCACATCAAAGCCGGTGCGAAGCGCGTCGTGATGTCGGCTCCCTCGAAGGACGACACCCCGATGTTCGTGATGGGCGTCAACAACAAGACCTACGCCGGTCAGACCATCGTTTCGAACGCATCGTGCACCACCAACTGCCTTGCCCCGATCGCTAAGGTCCTGAACGACAAGTTCGGCATGGTAGAGGGTCTGATGACCACCGTTCACTCGACCACCGCTACCCAGAAGACCGTAGACGGTCCCTCGATGAAGGACTGGAGAGGCGGTCGCGCTGCCAGCGGCAACATCATCCCGTCGTCGACCGGCGCCGCAAAGGCTGTGGGCAAAGTGATCCCCGCCCTGAACGGTAAGCTGACCGGTATGTCGCTCCGCGTTCCCACGCTGGACGTTTCGGTTGTCGACCTGACCTGCACCCTGGCCAAGGAGACCACCTACGACGAGATCTGCAAGGCCATGAAAGAGGCTTCGGAAGGCGAGCTGAAAGGCATTCTGGGCTACACCGAGGACGCTGTCGTTTCGAGCGACTTCCTGGGCGATCCCCGCACTTCGATCTTCGACGCAAAGGCCGGTATCCAGCTGTCGCCGAAGTTCGTGAAGGTCGTTTCGTGGTACGACAACGAATGGGGTTACTCGAACAAGGTTCTCGAACTGATCGAGTACATGAACACCGTGAAATAAGTCTTAGAGACCCTATAATCCGGAAGGGCCGTCCTGCGGGACGGCCCTTTCTCATTGTATCCGAGCGCGCTCCGGGCCCGCACAGGCAGGCCCACTCCACCGCGAGGCAACGGATACCGACCGGGACAGCGCTCCCGTTTCCCGGCATTTCAGGGAATACAGACCGTTCGTATGGCACCAAAATTGAGAGCCAATGGGGAAAGGGGGAGTTATGCTCTCGCCCGAAAGCCACATCCGCGAACACCCTTCTAAAACACACGAACGCCATGAAAGGACCGAACGACCACAAGCATCCGCTGACCACCGATGCGGGACGCCCGCTCACACAGCACGAACGCGAAAACTCGATGACCGTGGGCCCCCGCGGCCCCGTCCTGCTCCAAGACTATACCCTGCAGGAGATCCTCGCCCACTTCAACCGCGAACGTATCCCCGAGCGCGTGGTGCACGCCAAAGGCGGCGGCGCGTACGGCACGTTCACCGTCACGAACGACATCACGAAGTACACCAAAGCCAGCGTATTCGCCAAAGTCGGCAAGCAAACGCGGGTGTTCATGCGAATGAGCACCGTGGCCG
>JAFQJK010000091.1 GCA_017415005.1 Rikenellaceae bacterium | reverse complement strand
GGCACGCGGCCGGGAAGGCATGTTGCGACGCAGCATGGCGACGCAGACCGCCGGAACGGAAAGGCAAAGACACTGCGGAAAACCAGAACGCGGCCAGCCGGTACGGCATCATCGCGACACTGACCACCAACACGGCAGGGCAGGTGCTGCGGGAAGCGGGGACGGGCGGGCGGCATGCGGCCGGGAAGACATGTTGCGACGCAGCATGGCGACGCAGACCGCCGGAACGGAAAGGCAAAGACACTGCGGAAAACCAGAACGCGGCCAGCCGTTACGGCATCATCGCGACACTGACCACCGACACGGCAGGGCAGGCGCTGCGGGAAGCGGGGACGGGCGGGCGGCACGCGGCCGGGAAGGCTACGCTGCGAAGCACCGGCACTATACGGGCGCGGGAGCACTTGAAGGAGAGCCGCATCGACACAGGCCCACGGGCGCTACTCGATCAACCGGAGCGTCCGCACGGCCTCGTCGCGCGAGACCAGGTTGAAATGCCACCACTCGCTGGCGATCGTCCGGAAGCCGGCCCCGGTCATCACCCGACGCAGCAGGCGGCGGTTGTCGAGCTCCTCACGGGTGATCCGTCCCGCGCGGAACAGCCCCTCCTCATCGGCGATCCGCGCCTCGTCGCCGAAAAAGTCGTAAGCGCTGCCCATCGGCAGCGGGCGTCCGGCGCTGTCGAGGATCGTCACGTCGACCGCGGCTCCGTAATTATGCAGGCCGCCCCCGTTGGCCGGGTTGCTGACGAAAATAGCCTTGTCGGTCCCCTTGACGCGATCCCACATCCTCTGCTGGATCGAGAGCGGCCGCGCTGCATCGTAGACGATCAGCCGGCAGCCGGGCCGCGCAGCTTCGAGCGCCCGCTGAGCCCCGACCAGCCGCCGCGCCGTCTCGGGCAGCATAAAGGCCCGGTCGAGGTCGTCGTACAGCACATAGCCCATGAAGTTGTCGGGCGTGGCATAGACGATGTGCACGGCGATCGAGGGCTCGATCTCGGCAATATCGACCATACCCATCGCCCGCAGACGCGCCGCCGTAGGGCTGTCGGTCGACGGACCGGTCCCGGTCGCAGCAGCGTGCCCTGTCGGGAGGGTATCGCCCCTGGTTACGGCCGCCTGACGACCGATAAAGTTACAGGCCGAAAAGCCCAGCGACAGGGCCAAAAGCAGGATCATCTTCATCGTCCGGATATATTAATCAGCCTGCAAGATAAGGAGTTATCACGGGAAAGACAACCCTGTGCGCCATTTCATCCGATCCGCCTCGGCCGACACATACCACCGGGGCATATCACAGGCCGGGCATTGCCCTGTCCGGGACGATACGGCAGCAGTGCAGGAGGACGCAGCGCAGGGAGCACACGATGCTGCCGGGCCTGTTGTAACGACCCGCGCTGTCGGGAGTAGCTGCCGTCGGAGGCCGGTACGACGGGGATGGGGTTCGCCCCGGCGGGCATGATCCGTGTCGGGTTCGGCCGCAGAGCAGCACCCGGGCAGTCGGACCGGCAGGCCCGCACGCCGGCAGGACGGGGACCACGCAGGGTACATCAGGCCGGATTATTCGCTACCTTTGCCGTCGCGGGAAAACAGCGGCAAAAGCCCGGCGGGCGACCAGCAGATCCCGGCATAAATCGAAAGCACATGGCACAACCTATCATAGCCCTGCAGGAGGGCGTCCTCCGCGAGGAGAACCTGCGGTTCCGCGAGCCGATGAACTTCACGCTTGGCACGGGCGAGCACATCGCGCTGGTCGGCACCAACGGCAGCGGCAAGACCGTCCTGATCGAGACCCTGCTCGGGCAACACTTCCTGCAGTCGGGCACGCTCGGCTACGCGTTCGGGGGCGAGCGGCGGCTCGTGTCGGACAACATCCGCTACATCACCTTCCGCGACGCCTACGGGAGCGCCGATGCGGGCTATTACTACCAGCAGCGCTGGAACGCATCGGACCGCGAGAGCGTGCCGACGGCCGGCGAACTGCTCGGCCGCATCGGCGCGGACGAGGCATGGCGCGACGAGCTGTTCGGCCTGCTCGGGATCGGGCCGCTGCTCGGCAAGCAGATCATCCTGCTGTCGAGCGGCGAGCTGCGGCGCTTCCAGATCGCCAAGATGCTGCTCAGCTCGCCCCGCGTGCTGGTCGTCGAGAACCCCTTCATCGGCCTCGACGTACAGACCCGAGAGCTGCTCAGGGCGCTGATGCTGCGCCTCACGCGTGAGACGGGACTGCAGATCGTGCTGGCGCTCTCGGCCCCGGAAGACGTGCCCGACTTCATCACCCATGTTTATACGATCGACAGCATGACCTGCGGGCCCAAACGGACGCTGGACGAGTTCCGCGCGGAGCAGGATTTCACGGCCCGCGTCAGCACGATGCGCGAGCGGTTCGGGCGCGAGCCGGCCGGGCTGCCGGCACCGCGCGGGACACTCCCCGCATGCGACGAGGTGGTCAGCATGCGCGACGTGACGATCCGCTACGGCGAGCGCGTGATCCTCGACCGGCTCAACTGGACGATCCGCCGCGGGGAGAAATGGACGCTCACCGGCGCCAACGGCTCGGGCAAGTCGACGCTGCTGAGCCTCATCTGCGCCGATAACCCGCAATCGTACGCCCAGGACATCGCGCTGTTCGGCCGCCGCCGCGGAACGGGCGAGAGCATCTGGGAGATCAAACGGGAGATCGGCTACGTCTCGCCCGAGATGCACCGCTCGTACGTCAAAGACATCGCCGCCGTCGATATCGTCGCCTCGGGATTCTTCGACTCGATCGGCCTCTACCGCACGGCCGACGACGCGCAGCGGGCCGTGTGCGACGAATGGCTCCGCGCCTTCGGCATCCATGCGTTGCGCGACCGCTCGTTCGTCCGCCTCTCGTCGGGCGAACAGCGGATGCTGCTGCTCGCCCGCGCCTTTGTCAAAGACCCGGCACTGCTGATCCTCGACGAGCCGCTGCACGGGCTCGACTGCCTGAACAAGGAGCGGGCGCGCGCCGTGATCGAGGCCTTCTGCCAGCGCCCCGGCAAGACGCTGATCTACGTTACGCACTACGAACACGAGTTGCCGGGATGCGTCGACAGGCGCATGGAGCTGGCCAGGCGGGGATAGACCGGCGGCAGGAATAAGTACACGCAACTCCCGGGCAAAATGAGGCCGCTCCTTCGGAGGTCGCTTCGGCGACGTCGAACAAAAAGATCCTTCTCCTTTGTCCTGGCACAAAAGGAGCGGATCGCACAGTCGATCCTTTCAGGGATGCCCTTCGGGCAGTTACTTTTGCCATTGCCGCAAAAGTAACCAAAAAGGCTACCGCTCATAAAACGCGGCTGAACCCGGGGAGGCCGTCCGGGCGACGACTAACTCCCCCTTTTAGGCCTTCGGTCGCTTTCGTTCCCTCGGCCTAACGTTCGTCGAACACGAGCCGTCGCACTTGCCGTCCGGCCTGTCCGGATTCCGGGTGCCGGTTTTATCAGGCGGCTGCCCGGGATCGGCCCACCGGATCGGTTTGTACGCACTCTACCGGCAGGCGATCGGCCCTGCGGCAGGCGTGGGGCACCCGCCGGCGAAGGGCGCCGCCCGGAGACGCACACTGTCTGAGCGAAGCGAGTTGTGCGGCTCAGGCGACCGAGCCGCTCAGCGGGTCACGACTGGTCGCACAGGCCTTGATCTTTTGCTTCTTTTGTATCAAGACAAAAGAAGATTAGAAAGGATCTTTCCCCGTATCGCCGCAGCGACCTCCTTTTGCGGACATGGCAAAAAGAGAAGAACGATCAGTGATCAGAAGGTCGGGAGAAAACACCTCGTAAGGCGATGGCGAAAGGAACGCCCGGAAGGGCACCAGGTTCCGTCGGAGGAAAAGGCGCCAGGCAAACCTGCTAACCCTGCTTGCTAAGAGAAAAAGAGAACGTGCTCCCCTCGCCCGGCGTACTGCGCAGCGTGATCCGCTCGCCGTGGGCCTCGAGGATGTGCTTGACGATCGACAGACCGAGCCCCGTGCCGCCCTGCTCGCGCGAGCGGCTCTTGTCGGTCCGGAAAAAACGCTCGAACACACGCGGGATATCCTCCTGCGCAATGCCGATCCCGTCGTCCGCGACCTCGACCATCACCTTGTCGAACATATCGATAAAGCTCACCTTGGTCCGGCCGCCCTCCTTGCCGTACTTGATCGAATTGACGATCAGGTTCGTGAGCACCTGGCCGATATACTTCTTGTCGGCCCAGACCATGAAGGGCTGCATCGGGGCCGCCGTATTGCCCACGCGGATCGTGATCCCCCGCTTGGCCGCCTCCATCTCGACCGACTCGGCGATCTCGCCGGCCAGCGCCACCACGTCGAAACGCTCCTTGTGCAACTGAAGCACCCCTGATTCGAGTTTTGAAATTTCTTCCAGATCGGTGACGATATTGATCAGCCGGTCGATGCTCTTCTCCGAACGCTCGAGGTACTTGCGGTTGATCGCCTCGTCCTCGAGAGCACCGTCGAGCAGCGTCAGGATATAGCCCTGGATCATGAAGATCGGGGTCTTGATCTCGTGCGAGATGTTGCCGACGAACTCCTTGCGGTACTGCTCATTGGCCTTCAGCCGTGTGATCTCACGGCTGTTGCGCTCGGCCCAGTTGCTCAGCTCGTCCTGGACCTGCCCCACGATGTCGCCGCCGTGTGCCTGCAGATCGCGGGCCATGGCGTCGGTCTTGACATTGCGCCCGGTGAGGATCTGATAGATCGGCTTGATACGGTAGATCACATAGCGATTGAGCACATACCGCGCGGCAAGGAACGTGACGCAGAACATCACGACGCCCGTCACGACGATCACCCACGGCGCCGTCCCCCACAGCAGCTCGGAGAGCGCCGCGACGGCCGCGCTCACCGCGCCGATCAGCGCCGCGCCCCGGTCTATCGTACGTATCTTCACCGGCTATCTCCTGAGGTATTGTTGCATGAGCCGGGCGATGTACTTGCCCACGATGTCGAACTCGAGGTTGACCGTCGTACCCGGCCGGAACGTATGGAAATTGGTATGCTCGTAAGTATACGGAATGATGGCCACCTGGAACGAGCCCTCGCGCGAGTTGACCACCGTCAGACTCACGCCGTTGACGCATACGGACCCCTTCTCGACGGTGATATTGCCCGTCGAGGGATCGTACTCGAAGGTATAGTACCAGCTGCCGTCGGCCTCGTCGACCGCCGTACAGCGGGCCGTCTGGTCGACATGGCCCTGAACGATATGGCCGTCGAGCAACGCGTCGGGGCGCATGCTGCGCTCGACATTGACCAGATCGCCGGCCCCGAGCAGGCCCAGGTTGGACTTGAGGAGCGTCTCCTTGATGGCCGTGACCGTATAGGTGTTGTCGCGGATATCGACCACGGTGAGGCACACCCCGTTGTGCGCGATGCTCTGGTCGATCCGGAGCTCATGCACGAAAGGACATTCGAGCGTGATGTGGCGGTTCTGCTGATCCTCGCGGATGGAGACCACGCGGGCGGTGGCTTCGACGATTCCTGAAAACATGGTGTCAGTGTTTGGTTTCAGGCAAAATTACAATATTTTGTTAATGATGACACCTTTTACGGCAAACAGTTTGAGGATTTGGGCGGGATCGAGCGTAATCTCATCGTAGTCCTGCACATTGCGCGGCACGAGGCGCAACTGGTCGTCGCCCGCCCCGCGGCGGATGATCCGTACCCCGCAGAAGTTACCGGTCACCACCAGGTAGGTCTCGCCCGGCAGGATGGCCGTCGCATCGATCTCCTTGAGCACGATGATCGCACCGGGCGGGATGTCGGGCGTCATCGCATTGCTCATGCAGCGTGCCGCAAAATCGCATCCGTCGAAGATCGGGATGGCGATGTAATAGAGCGGCTCGGCCTCGCGGTGAGACTGGTAGATCGAGATCGCATCGATGTTATAGAACGGGATCCCTTCCGACTCAGCACCCGACTTATGGGCATCGAGGAACATCTCGCCCTCGCCGGTCAGCACCCAGGCCTTGCTGACCATCGGATACTTCGTCGTGATGATGTCGGCCAGTTCGCGACTGATCCCGTTATTTCCTTTCTTAATCTGATACAGGTTCTCGCTGCGTTTGAGCCCTATGTTACGGGCAAACGCATTGACTGACAAGCCTGTCCATTTGATGATCTTCTCAAGCCGCTGCCAGCTGGTCAACATGTATCGCGTCTTATTTTTCTGCAAAGATAGTCCAATTTTAAATACACAATAGCCGGATTCCAATTAAATATTGTAATTTTGGTCGCATTTATCGCTTAATACCGTCCCCGGCCGTCTGGGCGGAATGTTTTATCATATATACCGGAATCTCCGGTCTGTCCGTTTTTATCATAAGACTTAGAAGGCATTTTATTAAAAATCGACACAAACTTTTGTAATAATGCCGAAAATATTGCACCTTTGCATCTGAAATATCGCTATGGTTCCGTAGTTCAATGGATAGAATGACAGATTCCGGTTCTGTTGATATGGGTTCGATTCCCGTCGGGACTACCATTTAAAGCGGGGCAAACGGAAGCCCTGAAGCAATTTGCAGCCTGTGTCACGTACGCAGGCTGTTTTGCATTATATCAGCAGCCAAAACATATCCGGAATCCCGCCCGTCTCTCCACCCGCCAGGCTGGCGAGAATAAATATAACACAATATATGGTCCTATCAAAACATTCCGACATCTTAATAAATCATTATTGGCACCAAATATAGTATTTTTCTTCCGAAAAACCTGACCGGGAGAATAAACAGGCCGAATCGGCGACACGAGCAGACCGGGCAAACCGGCAGAAACCCAGGCCTTCAAGGCCCCGCCCGCACAGCCAGCCTGCCTGAGAAGCGCTATCCGACAGGCGCACCGGGGAACACGGGCATACCCTCCGCACGTTCACAACAGGCAAAACAATAGCTATCAACCCGTTGAACCGTTATATCGCTCCGCTGACAAAAAACCCGCGGACTCTGTAAACCGGGAGCCAGGGCGGACAGACCGGATATGACGCCCCTGCACGCCGGCAGGCCCCGGGCGCAGTGACTACAAAACGATATTGCATGTCTTTGCAAGCCGGGATACGGCAACAGCGCCTTGACCGGGATCGCCGCCGCGCCGGCCGGCCGGGAAGACCGGTGCGACAGTCGCTGCCCACCCCGGCGCCCAGGGGGCACATGGCCGCTACGCGCCGGCAGCGACCGGGGCCGGCCGCAGACAGCATGAAAGGCGCCTCCCGAGACAATCGGGAAGGCGCCTTTCAGTATAATCCGGAGTCCGCTACTTACGGATACCCAGTTTGGCGGCCATCTCGTCGGAAAGGGCGGCCTTGTTGACCAGGAAGTTGATCGTCTTGGCCCGGAAGAACGGCATCGAAACGTAGAACTCGCCGCCGAGCACCTGCGAAGCGCCCCACGAGTTCTTGACCTTATAGAACTTGCGCCCCGACTGATCCTCGGCGATACCGACGATCTCCATGCCGTGATCGTCGGTGGTCGAGTAGTTGTCGAACACGCGCTGGCGGTATGCCTGGTCGACCTCCTTCTCGGGTACGACCTCGGTGAACTCATAGATCTTACCCGCACGGTCGCTCTCTTTGACCCCGGTCCAGCGAGCCTGGTCGGAGGGCCCCATCGCCTCAAGCGAGGTCTCGGGCAGCACGGCGAAGCCCTTGGCATAGGCAAAGCCCTTATCGCTCACATCGGCCCCCCAACACATCGTGTAGCCCTCGCGCAGCGCCCGGTCGGCGATCTGCTCCATCTCGTCGAGCGTCACATTGTACGACGGCGCCCAGGCCCAGTTGTCGGGCACCTCGATCGGGAAGGCCGTATAGAAGGGGTGATGCGTGAACGAGGTGATCGAGATGTAGTCGTCGGGATTGATCCCCATCTCCGCTGCGAACGACTTCGGCGTATATTCTCTACCCTGATAGGTGAACTTCCCGGGACGCTCGCCCAGGTAGGCATCGAGGATACCCTCGGCCCCGGCGATCCAGGCCGTCGAAAGCTCGCGGTTGGGATTCCTGACAATAGCGTCGGCATAAGCCTTGAGCACCGCGTCGAGCTCGCCGTGGTTGTGGCGGTCGCTGCCGTAACCAAGTCCCGGGTAGGCCTCGTCGGGAACCATGCCGTACTTGGCCACGACGAGCGGAATGTCCATCGCCGCGCCGCCGCCAGCCAGGTTGACCGTGCCGTGCATCCGCACGTACTTGATGAGCTTCTCGAGGTAAGCATGGCGCACGATCCACATCTCCGACAGGTCGTGCTCGCCCTTACCGCGGCGCAGCAGGTCGCTCTCGAGCACCGAGACCGTGCTGAAACTCCAGCAGGTCCCCGAGCTGGCCTGATCCTTGGTCGGCGTATGCGGGATAACCTTGATATCAGTAAATTCGTAGGGAGGCGTCTTCGTGGCCTCCTTCTCGGCCGGTTTCTTGGCGAAAGAGCCGGTGACGCACAGCAGGGCGGCAACCAGCAACAGGGATCTCTTCATAAGTATGTCATTTAGGTAGTGAACGATAAGGTCCGGCCGCGCCACCGCGCCGGGAAGAACAAATATAGTGAAAGCCGAGGGCGATCGGGAAAACCTGTTTTCCGAGATCGCCGAGGCGCATCCTATATTCTTCAAATATAGTGAAAGCGGGCGGCAAGGCGAAAACTTGTTTTCAGACTTGTCCGGGGCGCATCCTACATTCGGTAAATATAGCGATTTTCGCGCAAATCCGGGCAGCCGCCGGAAGCAGACCGGGAGCGGAAGGCTATTTTCCGGGGCCGACCACAACCGTCGTGAACGCAGCCGGATCGAACCAGCGCCGGGCGAGCTCCTGCAGCTGCGCCGGCGTGACACCGCGCACGGCCGCCACGAAGCGGTCGACATAGTCGGGACCCGAGCCGCTCTGGATGTTCTCGATCGTCACGTCGGCAACGCCGAACGGGCCGTCCACAAGGCGCATCACCTCGCCGGTCATGATGTTGCGCACGGCCTCGAGCTCCTCATCGCCGACCGGCTCCGTGCGCAGGCGCTCCATCTCGGCGAAGACCTGCGCGACGGCGTCGTCGGTCGCGTCGGCCGTCACCTCGGTGGCGATGGCCATATAGCCCTCGCGGTCGAGGTTCACCAGCGCGGCGAACACCCCGTAGGTGTAGCCCCGCTCTTCGCGCAGGTTGGCCACGAGCCGCGACCCGAAGTAGCCGCCCAGCACCGTGACGAGCACCTGCATCGGGATAAAATCGGGATGGTCGCGCGTGAAGAGCCGCCGCCCGATGCGGATGGCCGACTGCACGGCGCCGGGCTGCGCGGCAAAGGCCTCGGGAACCTGCGCGACGGCCGGGAAAACGGGCACCGGTACCGCACTGCCGGCCGGAAGCCCGGCCGCCAGCGCCCCGATCGCCTTCAGAGCCGCCGGAGTGATCCGCCCGCTGGCCACCACGAAGCCATTGGCCGCAGTATAGTGCCGCGCGTAAAAGTCGCGCAACAGCTCCGGGGTCAGCTCGTCGTAGCGAGCGGCATCGTACGAGACCCCGTAGGGATGCTCCGGACCGAAGAGCGAGGCGGCGAACAGCTCGCGCGCCCGGAAGCTCACTTTGCCGCGCTCGACGGCAAGCTGCTGCTTGCGCTTGTCGGCATAGGTGCGCAGCTCGGCCTCGGGGAAGGTCGGGTGCAACAGCATCTGGCCCAGCACCTCGAGCGTCTGCGGCAGGAACTTCGAGAGGCAGCAGACCGTAACGACCGCGTAGTCGCGGTCGAGGCTCACGTCATAGTAGCTGCCGTAGAAATCGAGCCGGTCGGCGATCCCGGCCGCAGTATACCTGGCCGTCCCCTCGCCGAGCAGGTTGGCCGTGGCCGAGGCGACGAACGGATGGCTCTGGCAGGCGGAGCCTGCACGGAAGACAAAGCTCACGCGGAGCAGGTGCTGCGCAGTGCTCTGCACGGCATACAGCTCCATGCCGTTGGCGAGCGTATGGACGGTGGCGCCGGGCATCCCGACCCGGTCGGGAATGACCAGCGCGGGCTGGCGGGTTCTATCGGGTTTCATGCTTGCTGCGGTAAATGAGGGTGGAACTGTTCGTTTCGCGGAAAACCTCCTGGGCGCCGTAACGCACATCGTCGGCCGTGACGCTGCGATAGAGGTCGACCTCGCGGTTGACCAGCGAAAGGTCGCCCAGCAGCTCATAAAAGCCGAGGTTCATCGCCTTGTCCATCACGTTGATCTCGCCGAATATGACCCCCGACTCGTACTTGTTGCGCACCTTGTTCAGCTCGCGCGCCGGAACCGGCTCGGTCTGCAGGCGGCGCAGCTCGCGCCAGAGCGCCTCCTCGCCTGCCTTGACGGACACGCCGTCGGCCAGACGGCCCGTCACGACCAGCAGGCCCGGATCGAGCTCGCCCGTGAGGTAGGCGTTGACGCTCGTGAAAAGCCGCTCGTCCTGGACCAGGCGGCGGAACAGGCGCGACGAGTTGCCGTTCGAGAGCAGGTCGGAGAGCACGTCGCAGACGTAAAAATCCATATCGATGCGGGCTGCCATGTGGAACGCGATCGTAATGACCGTGGCCGGGACATCGCGCTCGACCTCCTGCCGGCGCGCCCGGGACTGGACGGGCTCGGCCGGGATATGGCGCACCAGGCGTTCGCCCGCCGGAATGTCGCCGAACCACCGCTCGGCCAGCGCGAAGACCCGGTCGGGACTGAGATCGCCCGCCACCGAGAGGATCGCGTTCGAGGGATTATAATACCTTTTATAAAAAGCCTTGACCTCGGCCATCGTGGCACCCGCGATGTGGTCGGGCGTGCGGCCGATCGTCGCCCAGCGGTAGGGATGCTTCTTATAGGCCAGCGGGCGCAGCAATAACCACAGGTCGCCGTAGGGCTGGTTGAGGTAACGCTGGTTGAACTCCTCGACCACCACTTTGCGCTGCACCTCCAGCCCTTTGGGATCGAACGAAAGGTCCGCCATGCGGTCGGACTCGAGCCAGAACGCCGTCTCGAGATTGTCCCCGGGCAACGTGATATAATAATCGGTATAGTCGTTGCCGGTAAAGGCATTGTTCTCGCCACCGGCCAGCTGGACCGGAGTGTCGAAATCGGGCACGTTGCGGCTGCCGCTGAACATCAGGTGCTCGAACAGGTGGGCGAAACCCGTACGGCCGGGGTCCTCATCTCGGGCGCCGACCTTATAGATAAGGTTGGTCGCCGCCATCGGCGTCGAGCGGTCGCGGTGGGCGATGACCGTAAGGCCGTTGGCGAGCGTATGCTTTTCGTAGCTTATCATCTCTATATAATCACTTACGTTTGGAGGATGTGGGCGGGACCGGATTGTCGAAATCGACCGGCGGAAGCGCGCGCATCAGCCGGCGGATCGTCGCCGAGCGGCGCACGACATAGCTCGACGGAGCGGCCAGCCTCATCCGCAGCGGATTGGGCAGCACGGCCGCGATCATCGACGCGTCGTAGGCATTGAGCTCCCCGGCCGTCTTGTCGAAATACTTGCGCGCCGCCGCCCCGACCCCATAGACGTTGGGGCCGGTCTCGATCACATTGAGGTAGACCTCCATGATGCGGCGCTTGCCCCAGAGCGTCTCGATCAGTACCGTATAGTAAGCCTCGATCCCCTTACGGAACCACGTGCGCGAAGGCAGGCAGAAGACGTTCTTGGCCGTCTGCTGCGTGATCGTGCTCGCGCCGCGCACGCGCTTGCCCGCACGGTTGTGCTCGAGCGCCTTGTCGATCGCCTCCCAGTCGAAACCGCGGTGAACGAGGAAGTTGTTGTCCTCGGAGGCCATCACCGCGCGGACCATCGACATATTGATCCCGCGCAGGCGCTCCCACTGCGAGTCGACCGTCACCCCCTCGCCGGGCAGGTTCTCGAACCAGCGGAGCACCTTGAGCGGCGTGACCGTAACGGGCAGGAAGCGAAGCAGCACCGTATAGCCGACCGAGAAGGTCAGCAGGAAGACGGCGAGGTATACGACGAGGCGTCCCAGGTATTTCATCGGCAGGCGTGCATTTTCTGGCTCCCGCAAAATTAACGCAAAATTTCGGAAATCCGGTCATCCGGGACATCCCGTCCGTCCACGGGAACGAAAATAATCGGCCCCCATGGGCATAGTTCGTAAAATTTGGCGTATATTTGTGCGTAATTTGTCGAAAACAGCTACAAATCAATCATAAGCAAATCTTTAAAAATCAAGATGGGACAGAAAAAATTCATCACTTGTGACGGTAACTACGCGGCTGCGCATATTGCCTATATGTTCAGTGAGGTTGCGGCGATCTACCCGATCACGCCCTCGTCGACCATGGCCGAGTACGTGGACGAATGGGCCGCGAACGGACGCAAGAATATCTTTGGCGAAACGGTCAAAGTAGTAGAGATGCAATCGGAGGCCGGGGCCGCCGGAGCCGTGCACGGCTCGCTCCAGTCGGGCGCGCTGACCACGACGTTCACCGCATCGCAGGGATTGCTGCTGATGATCCCCAACCTGTACAAGATCTCGGGCGAGCTGCTGCCGGGCGTGTTCCACGTATCGGCCCGCGCGCTGGCCGCCCAGTCGCTTTCGATCTTCGGCGACCACCAGGACGTGATGGCCACCCGCCAGACCGGCTTCGCGATGCTCGCCACGAGCAGCGTGCAGGAGGTCATGGACCTGGCCGGTGTCGCACACCTCGTAGCCATTAAGTCGCGCGTGCCGTTCATGCACTTCTTCGACGGCTTC
>JAFQJK010000090.1 GCA_017415005.1 Rikenellaceae bacterium | reverse complement strand
CTACCTGAAGCTGCTTTTTGCCCGTATCGGCAAGACCTACTCGCCCGTATCGGGGCGTCTGGTTACGGCCTATTCGGCGGCGGAGGTCGTGAACGAGATCGTGGCGTTGCCCGAAGGCTCGCGTATCCTGGTCGCTGCCCCGCTCGCGCTGGCGCCGGGCCAGGGATTGATCGAGAAACTGACCCTCCTGCTGCAGGACGGTATTCAGCGTATCTGGGCCGACCATGAGCTACGTTTTATCGAGGAGTACATTTCGCAGGTGACGGAGGCCACCGATACCTCGGGGATGCGGATCGTGATCGACCGGGCCAAGGTCCGCGACGACGAGGAGACACGCAGCCGCCTCGGCGACTCGGTCGAGCGCGCGCTCGGCTATGGCGAGGGCGTGTGTGAGGTGATCGTCCAGGGCGATAAACCCGGAGAGGAGCGGATCAGAAGTTACTCGTCGCGCTTCGAGGCCGATGGCATCGTGTTCGAACAGCCGAGCGAGCACCTGTTCAGCTTTAACAATCCCGCGGGGGCCTGCCCGCGCTGCGAGGGATACGGCAAGGTGATCGGCATCGACGAGGACCTGGTGGTGCCCGATAAGACCAAGAGCATCTATGAGGATGCGGTCGCCTGCTGGCGTGGAGAGACGATGCGCTGGTGGCGCGACCAACTGGTCATGCAGGCCTCGAAGTTCGATTTCCCGATCCACCGTCCGTTCTTCGAGCTGACCCGGCAGGAAAAGAAGCTGCTGTGGAGCGGCAACGAATATTTCAAGGGCCTCGATGCCTTCTTCAAGTACCTGGAGAGCGAGCGCTATAAGATACAGTACCGTGTCATGCTGTCGCGCTATACGGGTAAGACCACCTGCCCCGACTGCGGTGGAGCCCGGCTGCGCAAGGAGGCCCTGTACGTCAAGGTCGGCGGCCTGACGATCGCCGACATGGTGACGATGCCTGCCGATGAGCTGGCGGCGTTCTTCGCCGGGCTCGAGCTCGACGCGCATGACCGCAAAACGGGCGAGCGCATCCTGACCGAGATCCGCAACCGGCTGCAATACCTGCTCGACGTGGGGCTGGGCTACCTGACGCTCGACCGTCTCTCCTCGACCCTGTCGGGCGGGGAGAGCCAGCGTATCAACCTGGCGACCTCGCTGGGCAGCAGCCTCGTCGGGTCGCTCTATATCCTCGACGAGCCGAGCATCGGCCTGCACCCGCGCGACACGCACCGGCTGATCAAGGTGCTCAGGCAGTTGCGCGACATGGGTAATACGGTGATCGTCGTCGAGCACGAGGTGGAGGTGATCCGCGCGGCCGACCGCATTTTCGATATCGGCCCCGAGGCGGGGTATCATGGCGGCGAGGTGGTGTTCAACGGGCCGATCAGCCGGTTGGAAAAGGCGCAGGGCAGCCTGACGGCCGACTACCTCACGGGGCGCCGCGAGATCGCCCTGCCCGGGAGCCGCCGCCGATGGAGTAACTATGTCGAGATCAAAGGGGCGCGAGAGAACAACCTGAAAGGGATCGACGTGAAGATACCGCTCGGGGCGATGACCTGCGTTACGGGTGTCAGCGGCAGCGGCAAGTCGTCGCTCGTCAAGGGTATCCTCTACCCTGCCCTGCGGCGCGAGCTGTACGAGACGGGGCTCAAGCCGGGCAGTTTCGAGCGGCTCGGCGGCGACTATGCGATGCTCAGCTCGGTCGAGATGGTCGATCAGAACCCGATCGGCAAGTCGTCACGCTCGAATCCAGTGACCTATATCAAGGCTTACGATGATATCCGTAAACTGTTTGCCGATCAGCCTCATGCCAAGCATAGCGGATTCGGTCCGTCGCACTTTTCGTTCAACATTGCCGGAGGCCGCTGCGAGGAGTGCCAGGGAGAGGGTTTCATCAAGGTGGGCATGCAGTTCATGGCCGATGTCGAGCTGGTCTGCGAGTCCTGCGGCGGCAAACGTTTCAAGGAGGATATCCTGGAGGTCAAATATCACGATAAGTCGATCTATGACATTCTGGAAATGACGGTCGACGAGGCGATCGACTTTTTCGGACGCTACAAGGATACGATCAACCGCAAGATCGTCGAGAAATTGCAGACCTTACAGGATGTCGGCCTGGGTTATGTCAAGCTGGGTCAGTCGTCGTCGACGCTCTCGGGCGGCGAGAGCCAGCGCGTCAAGCTCGCCTCGTTCCTGATCAAGGACAATGCTGCCGGGCCGATCCTGTTCATCTTCGACGAGCCGACCACCGGCCTGCACTTCCATGATATCAACAAACTGCTCGCCTCGTTCAACGCGCTGATGTCGAAGGGCCATTCGATCGTGATCGTCGAGCACAACATGGATGTGATCAAGTGCGCCGATTGGGTGATCGACCTGGGGCCCGAGGCCGGCGATGCGGGCGGACATATCGTATTCGAGGGCACGCCCGAAGACCTTGCCAAGTGTCCCGGAAGCCATACCGGACAATTCCTTTCATTACGCGCCAAATCCCGCTGATCGTATGGAATTCTATACCCTGACCCTGCCCAACGGCATCCGCTGCATCCATAAGCAGGTGCGCTCGGCCGTGGCCCATTGCAGCCTGACGATCGGCACGGGAAGCCGCGACGAGCTGCCGGCCGAGTACGGCATGGCCCACCTGGCCGAACACGCCATTTTCAAGGGGACGACCCACCGCCGGGCCTACCATATCAACAGCCGCCTCGAAAACCTCGGCGGCGAGCTCAACGCCTATACGACCAAGGAGGAGACTGTCGTACATGCTACCACATTGCGTAGCGATTTCGCCAAAGCCGCCGAGCTGATCGCCGATGTCGTTTTCCACGCGACCTTTCCCGAGCGGGAGCTCGAGATGGAGAAAGAGGTGATCATCGATGAGATCAACTCTTACAAGGACTCGCCCTCCGAGCGTATTTTCGACGACTTCGAAGACCTGATCTTCGCCGGCTCGCCGCTCGGGCACAATATCCTGGGAAGCAAGGCCGCCATTGCGCGATACGACCGCGACTCGCTCCGGGCTTTCGTGGCCCGGACCTACAATACCGACCAGATGGTCTTCGCCTCGATCGGCAACATCTCCGAGCGCCGGTTCCGCGAGACGGTCGAGCGTTATTTCGGCGGTGTCACGCGCTCTGAGCGGAGCTTTGTCCGGATGCCGCAACGGCCTTACGCTCCGTTCGACAAAGCGGTGCACCGCAGCACGCATCAGGCGCACTGCATGCTCGGAGGCCGAGCCTACGACCTGAACGACGAACGCAGGCTGGCCCTCTCGCTGCTGGTCAACCTGCTCGGGGGGCCCTCGGCCAACTCGCTACTCAACACCTCCGTACGTGAAAAACACGGACTGTCGTACAGTATCGAGGCCGGCTATACGCCGTTCAGCGACTCGGGCATCGCCTCGATCTATTTCGGTACCGACAAGGATAAGGTCGATAAGTGTCTCGACCTGATTCATGCGGAGCTTCGTAAGGTGTGTTCCAATCCGCTGTCGCCCCGGCAACTGTCGATGGCCAAGAAGCAGTTCGTCGGACAACTTTCGATCGCGATGGAGGGCAACGAGGGCTATATGCTCGGCGCGGCCAAGAGCTATCTGGTCTACGGTACGGTAGACAGCATGGACCGGATCTTCCGCAAGGTCGCGGCCATTACGCAGGAGGAGGTCCTGCAGGTGGCGAACGAGATTTTCGGAGCGCCGCTGTCCTCGTTGCTCTACCGTTGAGCGGCCGGCCGCCGGGCGACTGCTCTCGTGTTGCGGTCCTGCATGCCAGCCCGGGCAGCCTGAGCGACCCGCTCCGTGTCCGGCACTGTCCCCGGCCCGCTTGCGACCATGCTGTTCCCCTGCCATCGTTTGCCGTGCCGGAGCACATTCCTTAGACTTTATTATCTTTGCGCCATGAACGCTATCGACCAGTATATCCTCGACCATTCGACCCCCGAAGACGACCTGCTCCGCGAGCTCGACCGGGTGACGCACCAGCGCATGGTGCAGCCCCGCATGATCTCGGGGCACATTCAGGGCCTGATGCTCGAGATGATCGTCCGTATGCTCGGGGCACGTGAGGTGCTCGAGATCGGTACGTTCACCGGTTATTCGGCGCTCTGCATGGCCCGGGGTTTGCCCGAGGGCGGTGAGCTGCATACGATCGAGGTCGACGATGAGCTCGAGGAGCTCGCCCGCTCGTTTTTCGAGCGTAGTGCGGCTCGGGAGCGGATCGTCCAGCATATCGGGTCGGCACTCGACGTCGCTCCGCGGCTGGGTCGGCAGTTCGACCTGGTCTTTATCGACGGAGACAAGCGCGAGTATCCGCAATATTACGAGATGGTGATGGACGGTCTGGTCCATAGCGGCAGTTACCTACTGGCCGACAATGTGCTGTGGTACGGCAAGGTGGCGGAGCCGGTGGCCCGTAATGACCGGCATACGCAGGCCATTCTCGAGTTCAATCGCATGGTCTGCGAAGACCCCCGGGTCGAGAGCGTGATTCTGCCCCTCCGGGACGGTCTGAATCTGATCCGGGTGAAATAGCCGCTATCCGGGCTGCCGGCCGCTGTGCCCAGGGGATTGGCACAGGCGGGCGATCTTTGGTCGCAGATCTGTTGGTCGTTCAGGCGCTTTGGTGCAGGACAGGGAATATCCGGGGCTGGAAGGATCGGCCTTTCAGGCCGTGTATGCCGCGTCGCCCTGTTGCGCCACGGGGCGGCCAGGTCGGAGTTGCCGGGTCTTAAGCGCGTTCGGGAATATCATGCGGTCAGCGCACCGGCCCCGATCTCCATACCGCTTCGGCAGCGCGACTGAGATTCTCCATAGCGAACGCTGGCTCCATGGCCTGTCTGAGCGGGATCGTGTCGGGTTGGATCGGCACGACGGCCCGGAACCCCGCGTCCAGGAGCAACTGCGCGTCGCTCACCCGCCCACCGAGCGCCACGACGGGAACCCCTGCACCCAGGCCCGCCTGCAAAACACCCCACGGCGCTTTGCCCATCAGGGTCTGGGCGTCGAGACGTCCTTCGCCGGTAATGACCAGGTCCGCATCCCGGATCAGCCGCTCGAACCCGATGCGCTCCAGGACCAGTTCGACGCCTGACCGCAGCGAAGCGCCGAGCACCCCGGCCAGCCCGCCTCCGGTACCTCCTGCCGCTCCTGCCCGGGGCAGCGTCCGGACGGGTATACCGCAATCCCGCTCCACGACTTCGGCAAAATGCCGTAATCCGGCGTCCAGTTGGGCGATCATGCGATCGTCGGCTCCCTTTTGCCGGGCAAAGATATGCGCGGCACCCTGCGGACCGTACATGGGGTTGAGCACGTCGCAGGCGACTTCGATCTTGCACGAGCTGGCTTCCGGCATCAGTCGACTGGTATCGATCCGTGCGATCTGTCCCAATATCCGGCCGCCGAGTGGCAGTTCCTTCCCGTCCTGATCCGGGAAACGCACCCCCAAAGCCTGTAAAATACCGGTCCCGGCATCATGGGTCGCGCTGCCGCCGGCTCCAAGCACGATATGCCGGCAGCCGCGCCGCAGTGCATCGGCGATCATCTCGCCTGTACCGAACGTGGTGGCGAGCATCGGGTTGCGCTCGGCAGGGGTGAGTCGCGGCAAACCGCTGGCTGCGGCCAGTTCGATGACGGCCCGCTCTCCCGCCATCAGGTAGGATGTTTCAATAACCCGCATCAGCGGGTCATGGGCGGCCAGGGTGACACGGTCGCCGCCCCAGCAGCCTGTCAGGGCCTCGGCCAGTCCTTCGCCCCCGTCCGACAGGATCACGACATGGATGTCGGCATCCGGACACACCCGCTGCAGGCCGCGCTCCACGGCTGCCCCGGCTTCCCGGGACGTAAGCGAGCCTTTGAACGAGTCGCATGCAATGACGATCTTTTGCATAACCGGTCGGTCGATAGCGTTTCTGTTGTCCATACGCAAAACGACCCGGCTGTCTGCCGGGTCTGGAAGGCGGCTCGTGGTCCTGCCCTTAGTGAACGGCACGGTCACGAATGGGCGGTCGACCTGCCCGGCAGGAGCCTGTGTAGGCCTCGGCCCTGGCGCCATCGGAACCCAGGCCGCGTTTGTGCCGGGTGTGGCCTGCTCCGCTTGCCCGAAGCATGCCGCAGGCATTATTTTACGATCTCGATCTGCTTGCGGTGTGTGATCTTCTCGCAGTAATGGCAGCGGAGCGCCATTTCGTTGTCGTCGCCCTTGATCACCTCGAAAACCGTTTTTACCGGCTCGCAATTCGTGACGCACTTGGGATTGACGCACTTGATGATGCCCTCGATGCGGTCGGGCACCGTCACCGGCCGCTTTTCGATCACCTCGAAGTCCTTGATGATGTTGACCATGGCCATCGGAGCGACCAGCGCGATGCGGTTGATCTCTTCCTGCTCGCAATAGCGCCCGTTGATCTTGATGATCGCCTTGGTGCCCATGCGCTTGCTCTCGAGGTTGGTCCCGAACGTGATCCGGTTCGTCTCCTTGTCGAGACCGAGGATATTGATGATCTTGAACAGGCTGTCGGCCGGCAGGTGGTCGATCACGGTTCCATTCTCGATGGCCCGCACTTCGAGTTTCTGGTTGTTCGTTTTCATTGCTTTGCTCCTAACAGGTAACTGATAATGGCCATACGGGTGTAAACGCCGTTCTCGGTCTGGTTGAAATAGTAGGCTTTGGGGTTGCTGTCGACATCGGTGCTGATCTCGTTGACGCGGGGCAGCGGGTGCAGGATGCGCATATTGTCCTTCGTGCCGCCCAGCATGTCGTTCTTGAGCACGTAGACGTTCTTGACCCGCTCG
>JAFQJK010000089.1 GCA_017415005.1 Rikenellaceae bacterium | reverse complement strand
GTGCCCTTTTTTGTCGGGCCGGTCGGCGCCGACCGGCCCTGCTCCCGGCTGCGGGGCCTGGGCCGGCCGAACGCTTTAACCAGACACCTGCAACCATGGCAAGATCCCGTATCCGCACCCTGCTCAAGATCAGCCTGATCACGCTTGCGAGCCTCGTCGGTCTCGTGCTCGTCGCGATCGCCATATCGCTCACGTTCGTACTGACCCCGGCGCGCGTCACGCCGCTCGCGCTGCGTCTGGCCGACCAGGCGCTCGCCGGCCGGGTCGAGGTCGCGAAGGTCGACATCACCTTCTTCTCGTCTTTCCCCAATTTCGGGCTGCGCCTTACGGACGGCCTTGTCACCGAGCGGCCCGGGACGGATAGCGCGCTGCGTCTCTGTCCGCCCGACAGCGCTGGGACGCCCCGGCCGCTGGCCCGCTTCCGCGAGGCCCGCATCGTCTTCAATCCGTTCGGGCTGTTGCGCGACCAGGTGAGCGTGCGCCGCATCGAGCTCGACAAGCCGGAGATCTATGTATATATCGACACGGCCGGCCGCTCGAACCTCGCGCTGCTCGATCTGGTCGGAGCCCCGGACACGACTGTCGTTGCCGACAGCACGGCGACGCCCTACCGGCCCGAGATCGCCGTACGCGGCATCTCGATCCGCCACGGCAACGTCACTTTCGATGACCGGCAGACCCGCATATACACCCGTATGAACGATATCGACCTGCGCCTGCGGGGACGCCTTGCCGAGCGGCGGGGTGGCATCGACCTGCGCCTCGGCGTGGGGCGCCTGCTTCTCTGGCAGCAGGACCAGGTCGTATTCCGCCGCCTGGGTTTTGACCTGCGCGGGCGCATGGGCTACGACCGCGACTCGTCGCTCGTGCGGCTGGCCGCCGCCCGGCTCGACCTGAACGGGCTGCGGCTCGGCGCGCAGGGTTATATCATCGCCGACTCGACCAGTCGCACGGCCGATGTCCACCTCGGCTTCGGGCTCCACTCGGGCTCGCTGGCCGACCTGCTCGGGTTGCTGCCCGAGACGCTCGTCGATAAAGACCGCAAGGTCACGGCCAGGGGGTCGGCCTCGCTCGAAGGACGTATCGACGGCACGTACGGGCCCGGGCAGTTCCCCGCGATCACGGGGCGCCTGCGCGTCGACGAGGCTTCGGCCCGCTACGGCGGCATGCCGTGGGGTATCGACCGCCTCACGGCCGACATCGCGCTCTTTGTCGATCTGATGAAGCAACGTGAGTCCTATGCCGACATCGCGCGGTTCCACTTCGAGGGCGGCGCGACCGTGATCGACCTCACCGGCCGGGCCGACCGGCTGCTCAGCGCGCCTCGTTTCCGCTTCAAGCTCGGCTCGAAGGTCGACCTGGGCGGCCTGACGCAGATCTTCCCGCTCCGGCAGGGCGTTGAGATCAGCGGCCGCAACGCCACCGACCTCAAGGGGATGTTCACGCTCGACGACATCCGGCGCCGCGACTACGGCAAGGTATGGCTCGACGGCGAGAGCCGCTTCGACAGCCTGCGCGTGGCGATCGACGGCCGGCAGATCGACCCCGGCGACAGCAGCTACCTTTATATCGAGATGAACGAGGGGCGCTTTGATTTCGGCAACCGGCGGCCGCGCCGCTCGCAGCGCGAGGCCCCGACCGGGCGGCTCAGCGCCGCGATCAACTTCAGCGGCCTCGGTTTCCGCGATAAACAGGGCACCGAGATCTTCCTGCGCGACATCGCGATGGACGTGCGCAGTCTCGTCTCGCTCGACACGACGCGCGTCACGCAGACCGAGGGCGAGTTGGTGCTCGGCGGTATCCGCATGGACGTGGTCGACACGATGAGCGTGCGGCTGGCCCGCTCGTCGCTTAGGGTCGGGATCGGTCCCCGTGCCGACAACCCGCGCGAGGCGGTGATCCGCACTACGCTCAAGACCGACTCGCTCCACTTCGGGGCGGTCCAGACACGCACGCGGGCGAGCCTTCGCTCGGCGACGGTCGATCTCACGATGCTCCCCTCGCGCGTGCGGGGCGAGCGGTGGGAGATCGGGGGCGACCTCGACTTCGGGGGGCTGCGTATCTTCTCGGCCCTCTTCCCGATCCGCATCTCGATGCCTTCGTCGCAGATGAAGCTCGTGAACGGCGGCGTCACGATGAACAACACCCGCCTGCGCGTGGGGCGCTCGGTGATGACCGCCTCGGGTCACCTCGATTCGCTCGTCTCGGTGATGCTCGGCACGACGCAGACTTTCCGGGGCGACCTGAGCATCACGGCCGAGCAGGTCGACCTCGACCAGATCCTCGACGCGCTGGACGCCAGCAGCGCCAACGACTCGCTCGTGATGGCGGCCGCCATGCGGGGCTCCGGACGGCCGGACGACCTGGTGGGTGCCGCTGCGCGGGAGGTCCCGGCAGGTTCTGAGGCTCCCGGCGTCCCGGCGCTGCACCGGGACAGTCAGGCCCGGTCCGCGGCCGCATATCCGGCGGCCGCCGGGCGTGCGCCCGGCGCGCCGCGCAGCGATACGGCCATTGCCGGGGCGCTGGCCGCCCTCGACGGGCCCGACGATGCCGATACGACATTTATCGCGGAGGCCGCGCTGGTTTCGACCGACAGCGCCGCGCCGCTCAGCGTGTTCATGATCCCGCCGCAGCTCGACCTCGGCCTGCGCCTCCATATCGACAAGGCCAGGCTCGGCCGCCTGGTGATCGATCATGTGAAAGGGCGGATCGACATCCGCGACGGGGCTGCCCGGATGGATAGCCTCGACCTCGAGGCGCTCGGTGCGCGCATGACGACCTCGGCCTTCTACCGGACCGAGGACCCGACGCGGGCGCATATGGCCCTCAATCTGGGGATCAGCGATATTCCGATCGGCGGCCTCGGCGATCTGATCCCGGCCATCGGGGAGTTGCTGCCGTTGCTGCGTTCGTGCTCGGGCAGCGTCGACGCGGAGCTCGTGGCCGAGGGGACGATGGACGGCGACCTTACCTTCGACCTCCGGACCATGAGCGGTGTCGTCAGCCTGACGGGGACCGACCTCGAGGTCAGGGACAGTCCCGAGTTCCGGGAGATTGCGAAGATGCTGATGTTCAAGGATAAGAGCCGGGCCCGGATCGACTCGCTCACGCTCAACGCGATGATCCGGCGCGGCACGGTCGACGTGCTGCCTTTCGAGGCCAACGTGGACCGCTACCGCGTGATCATCGGCGGCACGCAGGGTTTCGACATGAGCATGAACTACAACATCTCGATCATCAAGTCGCAGATCCCGTTCAAGGCGGGCGTCGATATCTCCGGTACGCCCGACGACATCAGCTTCAAGATCACCAAGGCCAGGCTCAAGAAGACCGACTTCGGCATGCAGATGACCGACGTGGACAGTGCGCGCCGCGCGATGGTCCGCCGGCTCGGGCTTTGATTCCGGCCCGGATTTTGCCCGAAGGGCTAACGGATAGAACAAATGCGATGGATATGCGCGACAATCATGCGACACATACGGGGCGGACGGCCGGACGCCCCCTCTCCGTGCCGGAGGCCGGCACAGGGACGGACCCGGCGGGCAGCGCCGAGGCCGGACTGCACCTGTCCGAGACGGTCATCACGCTGCCCGACGACTATGAGGGGCGTGTGATCGCCACGCTCGTCAGCGCGGAGATCGCGCCCGATGCGCCCCTCAATGCCCCGCCCGTACCGGGCACTCGCCCGGATGGGCCGGTGGAGGTCTTTCCCGGTGACAAGGCCGGTGCGTCGGAAGCCGCCGCCCGGGGCATGGACGACTGCTCGGACGACCGCCGGACAGCCGGGCCTGCGGACGCGGACCATGCCGGCGCCTCGCCCGCCCGCTCCGGGACGGGACAGGCCGTACTGTATATACACGGTTACATCGACTATTTTTTCCAGTACCATATGGCGGCTGCGTTCAATGCGGCGGGCTACAACTTCTATGCGCTCGACCTGCGCAAGTACGGCCGGTCGATCCTGCCTGGCCAGACGCCCTATTATTGCCGCGACCTGCACGAGTACTACCCCGAGATCGATCGGGCCATCGAGCTCGTTATCGGACGGGGCAACAGCCGGATCGCGCTGCTCGGCCACTCGACGGGCGGGCTCATCGCCTCGCTCTATATGAACGACGGTACGTACCGTGCCTCGATCGGCCGGCTCGTGCTCAACAGTCCGTTCCTTGAGTACAATACCGGATGGTTCAAGCGGCGTGTGGCCATTCCCGTCTCGGCCGTCGTGGGCCGCGTCTTCCCGTATGCGCACAAGCGGAACGAGCTTTCGCCCCATTACACGGCCAGCGTCCATGCCTCGATGCGGGGCGAGTGGAACTTCGACCTGCGCCTCAAGCCCCTCGACGGCGTGCCGCTCTACTTCGCATGGCTCGGGGCTGTGCGGCGGGGCCACCTGAGGGTCAAGCGGGGGTTGGGCATCACGGTGCCGATCCTGCTGATGCACTCGTCCTGTTCGACCACGTCGCGTCGTTGGGACGAGTCGTACACCCGGTGCGACGGGGTGCTCGACGTCCGCGATATCAGCCGTTACGGCCGGCGTCTGGGCAGCGACGTGACCGATATCGCCGTCGCGGGCGGCCTGCACGATCTGGTCCTCTCACGGCGCGAGGTACGTGACGAGGTGCTCCGCCTGATGATCGCATGGCTCGGAGCGGAGCCGCCGGGTCCGACAGGCCGATAGCGGCGGAGTCTCTCCGGCAGGTGCTCCCGGGCTTCGGTGCAGGGCCGGGGTGGAGCCGGGTCCGGGCCGGCCGGCATGGTCCGGCGCCGGTCTCGGGAGGTTGGATGGGTGCTTGCGGGGCACGCTCTGGCATATAAAATGCAGGAAAAATTTGGCAGATCGGGCGAAACGTCCTACCTTAACGCAACGATCGCGTGCCGCGTGCTTCCAGGCAGGCCCGGTGCGAGGCTGCGGGACAGCGCGTCATGCCCGGGACTTTGCCGGTGCGTGCGCGCCGCATGCGGACCGGCAGACCCCGCGCAGGCTGCACCCGGTACACGACAAGGGCCCTATGGCAAGATTGCCTGCCACGGGGGATAACCGTTTGAAGCGCACATGATCATATACCGCTATGTCCGGACACAACCCGATATACCGCGTTTACCGCTTTTACGCCGACGGCTTCCGCAGCATGACGCTGGGGCGGACGCTCTGGGGGCTGATCCTGCTCAAACTGTTCATCATGTTCGCCGTGCTCAGGCTCTTCTTTTTTCCGGATATCCTCGGGCAGTTCAAGACCGAGGAGGCGAAGAGCGACCATGTGCTCGAACAACTGACCGATATCCAACCTTAACCCTATCGATATGGAAGTTAACGACTTTATGTCCGTAGTCGACTGGTCGCGCGCGCAGTTTGCGATGACAGCCATCTACCACTGGCTGTTCGTGCCGCTCACCCTGGGGCTCGGATTCATCATCGCCTTCATGGAGACCATCTACTACAAGACGGGCGACGAGTTCTGGAAGCGGACCACGAAGTTCTGGATGCGCCTGTTCGGCATCAACTTCGCCATCGGCGTGGCCACGGGCATCATCCTCGAGTTCGAGTTCGGCACCAACTGGTCCAACTACTCGCACTTCGTGGGCGACATCTTCGGCGCCCCGCTGGCCATCGAGGGCATCATGGCCTTCTTCATGGAGAGCACGTTCATCGCCATCATGTTCTTCGGGTGGAACAAGGTCTCGAAAGGGTTCCACCTGGCCGCCACGTGGCTCACGGCCATCGGGGCCAACCTTTCGGCGCTGTGGATCCTCGTGGCCAACGCCTGGATGCAGTATCCCGCCGGGACGGCGTTCAGCGTCGAGACGGCGCGCAACGAGATGACCTCGTTCTGGGACGTGCTCCTTTCGCCGGTGGCTATCGACAAGTTCCTGCACACGACCACCTCGGGCTACGTGCTCGCCTCGGTCTTCGTCGTGGGGGTCAGCGCGTGGTTCCTGCTCCGTCGGCGCGACCGGCGGATGGCGCGGTGCAGCATGGTGATCGCCTCGGTTTTCGGGCTGGTGAGCGCCGTGTTCCTTGCCTTCACGGGCGACAGCTCGGGCGTTGACATCGCCAGGACCCAGCCGATGAAGCTTGCCGCGATGGAGGCCCACTACGACGGCGAGCATGGCGCCCCGCTCGTGGCCTTCGGTATCCTCAGGCCCGAGGCCGGGCGCACGAACAACGACGATGCGTTCTACTGGAAGATACAGATTCCGAAGCTGCTGTCGGTCATGAGCTTCCATGATGCCGACGCCTTCGTGCCGGGTATCAACGACCTGCTCGACGGCAATCCCGAGCAGGGCATCCTCTCGACCCGGGAGAAGATCGACCGGGGCCGCGTTGCCATCGGCGAGCTGGCCGTCTACCGCGATGCCAAGCAACGGGGCGACACGGCGGCCATGCAGGCGGTGATCGGCAAGTTCGACGCCTCGACCGCCGAGGGCCGGACCTTCCTCGACGAATATTACAGGTACTTCGGCTACGGCTACCTCAGTTCGCCCGGGCAGACGGTGCCCGACGTGCCGCTTGTGTTTTACAGCTTCCGCGTGATGGTCGGCGCAGGCATTTACTTCATCGCGCTTTTCGCCGTGCTGCTCGTGCTGCTCTACCGCCGCACGATCGAGCACCGCCGCTGGCTGCTGTGGGTGACGCTGTGGTCGATCCCGCTGGCTTATATCGCTTCGCAGGCCGGATGGATCGTGGCCGAGGTCGGCCGCCAGCCCTGGGTCGTGCAGAACCTGCTGCCGACCGTGGCCGCCGTCTCGCGTATCGACGCCGGATCGGTCATGGTCACGTTCTTCATCTTCGTGGCGCTGTTCACCACGCTGCTCATCGCCGAGGTCATGATCATGACGCGCCAGATCAGGATCGGTCCCGACAAACCCGAAAAGAAATAACGCCATGGATACTTTAGTTTTGCTTCAGCACTACTGGTGGCTGATCATTTCGCTGCTCGGCGCGCTGCTCGTCTTCCTGCTCTTCGTCCAGGGCGGACAGGGGCTGCTTTACACGATCGGACGCACCGACCAGGAGCGCACGATGATCGTCAACGCGCTCGGGCGCAAGTGGGAGTTCACCTTCACGACGCTCGTTACGTTCGGCGGCGCGTTCTTCGCCTCGTTCCCGCTCTTTTACAGCACGAGCTTCGGGGGTGCGTTCTACGTCTGGATGGCCATTCTGTTCGTTTTCGTGATCCAGGCTGTGGCCTACGAGTTCCGGCGCAAGCCCGATAACTTTCTCGGCGAGCGGACCTACAACGCGTTCCTCGTCATCAACGGCGTGGCGGGGGCGCTGCTGCTCGGCGTGGCCGTGGGCACGCTGTTCACCGGGGCCAACTTCACGGTCGATCGGATGAACATGGCCAACATCGGCGGCGACACGACCATCTCGCAGTGGACCTCGCCGTGGCGGGGGCTCGAAGCGTTGGCCGACTACCGCAACGTCGCGCTCGGCCTGGCCGTGCTCTTCCTTTCGCGCGTGCTCGGGCTCGAATATTTCCTGAACGCGATCGACGACTCGCAGATCCGCCGCCGCTCGACGCGCCACCTGCTTCTGAACGCCGTGCCGTTCGTCGTCTTTTTCCTCGTCTTCCTGGTCAGCATCCTGCTCTCGACCGGCTGGGCGGTCGATCCCGCGACCGGGGTGATCTCGACGGAGCCCTACAAGTACCTGCACAACCTGCTGGCGATGCCTGCCGTTCTGGTCATGCTGCTCGTCGGCGTGGTCGCCGTGCTGTGGGGGATCGCGGCCGGCCTGCTGCGGAGCAGCCGCCGGGCCATCTGGTGGAGCGGCGCGGGGACCGTACTCACGGTGCTCGCCCTGCTGCTCACGGCCGGGTACAACAATACCTCGTACTACCCGTCGCTGGCCGACATGCAGAGCTCGCTCACTATCTACAACAGCTCGTCGAGCGAGTTCACGCTCACGGCCATGAGCATCGTCTCGCTCCTGATCCCCTTTGTCGCTGCCTATATCTGGTACGCCTGGCGGGCCATGAACCGCAGGCCGATCACCCGCGAGGAGGTCGAGACCGAGGAGCACCTGTATTAGTCTGTTCTGGGCGGGTGGCGCGATGCCGCCCCGCCCGCCGGGCAGACGGGCCCCTGTTTTGTAACCGGACGTCCGCGTCCCGAAACCACCGCAACCATGACCAAGCAAATCCTTATGCTCATCGGCTGGGCCGTGCTGATCTACGTCACCTACCGTCTGTCGGTCTGGGCCGTCAGGCGATACGAGCGATCGGAGCCGGCAGAGGATCCCGGCGCTCCGGGGAGCGAGCCGGGTGCCTGATGGGTGTCCGATCCGTTTTTTCCTGTTTTGTGACCTGGCCGGGCCGCACTTTTGTCATTGCCGCCAAGGAAATCGCTCCGGCGGCAGTGCAAACTTCTCCTTTTGTCTTGACCCAATAAAGAACAAAAGGTCAAGGCCTGTCCGGATTGCGCACCCGCCGTACCGCTCGCTGTCCCGAGCCGCACAACTCGCTGCGCCCAAGCAGCCTGCGGCTCCGGGCGGACGGCCTCGCGGAGCGGGTCCCTGCGCATCCGAAAGGGCCGATCCTCCGAAGGATTCAGCCGGTTTCATGCGCGGCAGACCTTTGGGCTACTTTTGCGGCGATGGCCAAATTACTTGTCCGACGACAGCTGGAAAAGGAGAAAACGATCTTACTTGCCGCACTCCGTCCCGATTTCGGGCGAAGTGTATTATTTTTGCCGGAAACCGCGTCGTTTGCCGTGCGGACGGTCCGTCCGCGCGCAGAGGCCGCCAAGTCGTTATCCGATGAGAGACCGCCTGTTGCTTTTTGTGAGGACCTATCTGCTGTTTGTCCTGCTGTTCGTGCTGGGCAAGCCGCTGTTCATGCTCTATAATTACGGCCTGTACGGCAGCTTCGGCTTCGGCGAGTGGCTGCGCGTGATGTGGCACGGTTTGCCGCAGGACCTCTCGACGGCGGGCTACCTTACGTTGCTTCCGGGCCTGTTGCTGATCGCTTCGCTCTGGCTGCGCCCGCTGTGGGTGCGTCGTGCGCTGCGCGGTTATTACGGCGCGGTGGCGCTGCTGCTCGCGCTGATCGTCGTTGCCGATATGGGGCTTTATGGCTATTGGGGCATCCGCCTCGATACGACGCCTCTTTTTTACCTGAGCTCGCCGGCCGAGGCGCTGGCGGCGGCAGGGTGGGGCCCCGCACTGCTCGGTGTCCTTGCCGTGGGCGTGCTGGGCGCACTGTTCTACTTCCTGTTCGACCGGCTGCTGGTCCGCGCGCTGCGCGACGGCGATCCCGGCCGCGGCCGGGGGTGGATGGCGCTCGCGCTGTTCGTGCTCGACGGTGCGTTGTTCCTTCCGATCCGGGGCGGACTTTCTGCCTCGACGATGAATGCCGGCAAGGTGTTCTTCAGCGACCGTATCGAGCTCAACCACGCAGCGCTCAACCCCGCGTTCAACCTCTTCGAGTCGCTGACCAATAACGAGGATTTCAGCCGGAAGTACCGCTTCATGGAGGCCGACCGTGCGGCCGGGGTCTTCGCCCGGCTGACCGACCGTCCTGTGGCTCCGGCCGACAGCCTGCCCCGCCTGCTGCGCACCGGGCGGCCCAATGTCGTGCTCGTGATCCTTGAGAGCTTTACGGCCGAGGCGGTCGGGGCGCTGGGCGGTGCGCCCGATGCGACGCCGACGCTCAACCGCCTCTACGACGAGGGCGTGGGCTTCACCAACTTTTACGCCAATAGCTTCCGGACCGACCGGGGGCTTACGGCGATCCTGAGCGGCTATCCGGCCCAGCCGACCGCTTCGGTGATGAAGTTCGCCGCCAAGACGCAGTCGTTGCCGTCGATCATGCGCTCGCTCCGCGATGCGGGCTACACGACGGAGTATTTCTACGGCGGCGACGCCGACTTCACCAATATGCGTTCCTACCTGCTGGGGCAGGGGATCGGGCGGCTCGTGAGCCAGGACGACTTCACGGCCGCCGAGCGCTCTGCCCAGTGGGGCGTGCCGGACCACCTGCTTTTCAGCCGGGTGATCGACGGGCTCGGCACGCCGCAGCCGGGGCCGTTCCTGAAGATCGTCCAGACCTCGAGCAGCCACGAGCCGTTCGACGTTCCCTCGCGCCGTTTCGACGATCCGTTCCTCAATTCCGTGTGGTATGCCGACAGTTGCGTGAACGCGCTTCTCGGCGGCCTGCACGATGCGGGACTTTGGGACAATACGCTCGTGGTGCTGGTGGCCGACCATGCGGTGACCTATTTCGGCCGGACCAACTATGACGACATGCGGTTCCGCATTCCGCTGCTGATGACCGGCGGCGCGGTAACGGCCCCTGCGAAGGTCGATGCCTACGGGTCGCAGATCGACCTTGCCGCCACGCTGCTCGGCCAGATGGGGATTCCGGCCGGGGAGTTCCGTTTCAGCAAGAATATGCTCAACCCCGCGTCGCCCCATTTTGCGTTCTATGACTTCCCCGATGGGTTCGGCGTGGCGGTGCCCGGTGCCCGCCTCGTGTACGATTGTGCGGCCGGCCGCGTGATGGTGGCCGAGGGGGCGACGGGTGCGGCGGCCGATTCGCTGCTCGCGGCGGGGCAGGCGATGTTGCAGACGCTCTACGACGACCTTGCCGCCCGCTAAGGGGGCGTCTGCCTGTCTTTGCGTACCCTCTTCGATGGGGTAGGTGGGGCTGCTGATCGCAAGGTTGCTTTGCATGTGCCCGGGCGGCGTGCTCCCGCGTTCGTGAAGCAGCCTGGTGTCCTCTCCCGGTCCGGCGCAGCCTGTTTTGACCGATTCCTGTTCTTAAGCCTTCGGCTCCCGTTGCTTCCTGCCGGGCCGCGGCATCCGCTCACGGGTCCGGCCGGTGGAGCTTCGCGGCTTCCGGGCCTGCCGTGCGCCGTATCCGCGCTCGGGGTGCGGTCCTCGGTCCGTTCCCTGATGCCGGTGTATCGGACCATTCGGTCTTTCCCTGCCGTTCCGTGGTCCTCATCGCTTCTGTCATGTCACCATCCCTGTAACTGCCCTCCTGCCACTGTTCTTGTCGCCGCTCCTGCTGCTGTCTTGGTCTTCACTCCTGTTGCTGTCCCCGCTGCCGCCCTCGTTCTCGTTTCTGCCACTGTTCTTGTCGCCGCTCCAGCTGCTGTTCTTGTCTTCACTCCTGTTGCTGTCCCCGCTGCCGCCCTCGTTCTCGCTTCTGTCGCCGTTCTTGTCGCCGCTTCTGCTGCTGTCCTTGTCTTCACTCCTGTTATTATCCCCGCTGCCGCCCTCGTTCTCGCTTCCGTCGCTTTCCTGTCGCTGCTCTTGCTCCTGCTATGGTTGCCGCTTCTGCCGCTGTCCTTGTTCTCGCTCCTGTCGCCGCTCCTGTCGCCGCTCCTGTTGCCGCTTCTGCCGCCGGCTCCCCGTTCCCGTTCGTCGCTCAGGCTCTGCCGCTCTGTCTGTTGCCGCGCCGTTGCATTTGCTTGGCGGGTTTTCCCGGCTTTTTGCTACCTTTATCCCGTCAAATCCCATCCGGCCATGAAGATCAGAGAATCAGGAGCCGCGCTCTCGCGCATCGTGCAGATCGGTAGCCGTCTCGCCCAGCTCGAACGAGAGACAGGCGAGCGTTATCTGGCGTTCAACCGCGGCGTGAACGCCGTGGTCGGGATCGACCTGCGCGAGGTGGTCGCCGGGATCGACTTCAATGCCCGCGGGATGCAGACTTACCCTCCGGCTGCCGGGATGCCCGACCTGCGCGAGGCGATCGCAGCCGAGTATTTCGGCGATCCGGCCGAGGCCGCCCATGTCCTCGTCACGGCGGGCGGCATGAACGCCCTCGACCTTGTTTTGCAGACACTCGACGTCGGGCGGCTCTACCTGCCGGCCTACCATTGGGGTAGCTATGGCCATATTGCGACGATCCGCGGCGTGGGGGTGGGCGAGTACGGTTCGCGCGGCGAGCTTGCCGAGCGCATCGACGAGCTGTGCGGAAGTGCCGTGCTGCTGTGCGACCCGGGCAATCCGCTGGGTGAGAAGTACGACGACAACGAGCAGCTCGCGCTGGTCCGGCGTCTCTCCGACGCGGACGTCGCGGTGATCGTCGACTGTCCCTACCGGCGCGTTTTCGCCGGGGCCGAAGACGGTTTCTACGCTCGTCTGGCCCGGATGCCGAACGTCGTGATCACCGAGAGCTTCAGCAAGTCTGTGGGCCTGAGCGGCCAGCGGATCGGGTTCGTCCACGCGTCTGATCCGGCGCTGCGCGACGAGCTCGCCGTGCGGCTGATGTATTGCACCAACGGGGTCAACGCCTTTGCCCAGCAGCTCGTGCTGCGCCTGCTCGCTACGTCTGCCGGGCGCCGTGCCGTGGATCGCTTTAAGCTCGCCACGCAGGAGGGCATCGCCCGCAATATCGCCTACCTGCGCGGGCGCGGCCTGTTGGCCACGGAATTCTATACGGAGTCCGAGCCCCGGGGCATCTTTGTGATCGTAAACCGGAGCGAGGACGAACTGCTCGCCCGCCGGATCGGCAGCGTCGGCCTCAGTTTTTTCACACGCAGCCGCAAGGCCGAGGTATCCGGATATGCACGTGTCTGTGTATCAGTGCCTCACGACGATTTTGTGCGCTACTTCAGCCGGGTGTGACCCCTTCTTCCCGCCCGTGCATTCCCGCTTTCCGCCGACCCTCCCGTTCCCCCGCCCGTGTCCCGGAACACGGGGTTGGCGATCGTAAAAACGGAAAAAACGTTCCGCGCATCCCGTTTTGGGCGCCTGCGCGGACGAATGTGACGGAAAAATAGCTACCTTTGTGCAAGATGCGCGCTTCCCTGCGGCCGCGTCCGACAGGACGCGCGTGAGGCCGTGCGAGGCGCCGCGCCGCGGGCGATCGTCCCGTTGCACGCTGTTTTTACGATAATCTAAGCATATCCGCTCGATACGATGAAGAAATTTAAACGCTACCTGGTTACTTCGGCGCTTCCGTACGCCAACGGTCCCGTGCATATCGGCCATCTGGCCGGAGTCTACATTCCGTCCGACATCTATGTCCGCTACCTGCGCCTCAGGGGCGAGGACGTGATCTCGGTCTGCGGCTCCGATGAGCACGGCGTTCCCATCACGATCAAGGCCCGCCAGGAGGGCGTGACGCCGCAGGACATCGTCGACAAGTACCACGGCATCATCAAGGAGGCGTTCAAGGGGCTGGGGATGTCGTTCGACATCTATTCGCGCACGACCTCGCCGATGCACCACGAGACGGCGGCCGGCTTTTTCCGTACGCTCTACGACAAGGGCGAGTTCACCGAGCAGACCACCATGCAGTACTACGATGAGGAGGCGCGCCAGTTCCTGGCCGACCGCTATATCGTCGGCACCTGTCCGCACTGCCAGAACGACCGTGCCTACGGCGACCAGTGCGAGAAGTGCGGTACCTCGCTCAACGCCACCGACCTGATCAACCCCCGCAGCGCGATCACCGGCTCGGTGCCCGTGATGCGCGAGACCAAGCACTGGTTCCTGCCGCTCGACAAGCACGAGGAGTTCCTGCGCAAGTGGATCCTCGAGGGCCATAAGGAGTGGAAGGCCAACGTCTACGGCCAGTGCAAGAGCTGGCTCGACCTGGGGCTGCAGCCGCGCGCCGTGAGCCGCGACCTCGACTGGGGTATCCCCGTTCCGGTCGAAGGGGCCGAGGGCAAGGTGCTCTACGTCTGGTTCGACGCGCCGATCGGCTACATTTCGGCCACCAAGGAGCTGACGCCCGAGTGGGAGAAGTATTGGAAGGACGAGGAGACCAAGATGGTCCATTTCATCGGCAAGGACAACATCGTCTTCCACTGCATCGTTTTCCCGGCCATGCTGCGCGCCCACGGGGGTTATATCCTGCCCGAGAACGTGCCTGCCAACGAGTTCCTCAATCTCGAGGGTGACAAGATATCGACCTCGCGCAACTGGGCCGTCTGGCTGCACGAGTACCTCGAGGAGTTCCCCGGCAAGGAGGACGTGCTGCGCTACGTGCTCTGCGCCAATGCGCCCGAGACCAAGGACAACGACTTTACGTGGAAGGATTTCCAGGCGCGCAACAACAACGAGCTGGTGGCCGTGCTGGGTAATTTCGTCAACCGTGCGCTGGTACTGACCGACAAGTATTTCGGCGGCCGGGTGCCTGCGCCCGGCGAGCTTACCGATTACGACCGCGATACGCTGGGCGAGCTGCCCGCGATCAAGCGCTCGCTCGAGGAGAACATCGAGAACTACCGCTTCCGCGAGGCGCTCAAGGATGCGATGAACATCGCCCGCTTGGGCAACAAGTATCTGGCCGATACCGAGCCCTGGAAGCTTATCAAGACCGACGAGGCGCGCGTAGCGACGATCCTCAACCTGGCGCTGCAGATCACGGCCAACCTGGCGATCGCCATCGAGCCGTTCATGCCGTTCACCTCGGAGAAGATTCTGCGCCTGTTGTGTGTCGATAAGCTGGGCTGGGAACAGCTTGGCGAGACGGCGCTCCTCGCGCCGGGCCATGAGATCAGCAAGCCAGAGCTGCTGTTCGAGAAGATCGAGGACAGCGTGATCGAGGCCCAACTGCAGAAGCTGGCCGACACTCGGAAGAAGAACCTTGCCAAAGAGGCGAGCCGGACGATCGCCGAGCAGAAGGATAGCGTGACATTCGACGATTTCGGACGCATGGACATCCGCGTGGCGACGATCCTCGAGGCCGAGAAGATGGCCAAAACGAAGAAATTGCTGAAGCTGAAGATAGATACCGGGCTCGACAAGCGGACAATCGTCTCGGGCATTGCCGAGCACTATACGCCCGAGTCGCTCGTCGGCAAGCAGGTGCTGGTGCTGGTCAACCTCGAGCCGCGCGAGCTCAAAGGGGTGATCTCTCAGGGGATGATCCTGATGGCCCAGACCCCGGGCGGCGAGCTGGTGCTGCTGGGGCCTTCCGGCCCGGTGGTGAGCGGCTCGACGGTCGGCTAACCCCCGGCCCTCGGCTGTCGCCGTCCGCGCCGGGGCGGGCCGGCCTTCCGGGCCGGCGGCTGTGGCGCGGGTCGATATCGCGGGGTTATGCTCCCGATCCGTCCCTGCGGGGCGGAGACGGCCGGCCGGATGCAGAGAGGCGGGCCCTGCGACCTTCGGACGACGCGTCCGTCCTTCCGGCCGGCTGGGCGGTGCCGGGCTCTCCCGGATAGCGTGATTTTTAGGAACATTCACAGATATAGCAACTATTATGGACAATTTGGATTGGCGTAACCTGGGCTTCGGATACATGAAGACCGATTACAATGTACGGTGTTATTACCGTAACGGGAAGTGGGGCCGCCTCGAGCTGCACAGCGACGAGTATGTGCCCATGCACATGGCAGCGACCTGTCTGCACTACGGGCAGGAAGCCTTCGAGGGCCAGAAGGCCTTCATGGGTAAGGACGGTAAGGTGCGAGTCTTCCGGGTCGAGGAGAATGCCAGGCGTATGCAGTCTTCGGCCGACTACCTGCAGATGCAGCCGGTTCCGGTCGAGCTGTTCGTCGAAGCGGTGAAGACGGTCGTGGATGCCAACCGGCGCTTCGTGCCCCCGTACGGGACGGGCGCCACGCTCTATATCCGCCCTTTGCTCATCGGCAGCGGCGCCAAGGTCGGGGTGAGCCCGGCCGACGAGTACCTGTTCATTGTCTTCGTGACCCCGGTGGGGCCTTATTATAAGGAGGGCTTCCGCCCGATCCGCGTGATGATCGACCGCGACCACGACCGCGCCGCGCCGCATGGCACGGGCCATGTCAAGGCGGGCGGCAACTACGGGGCGAGCCTGATCTCCGAGGAGGTGGCCCACAAGCGGGGCTACCCGGGTATCCTCTACCTTGACTCGGCCGAGAAGAAGTATATCGACGAGTGCGGTACGTCCAATTTCTTCGCTATCCGCGACGGTAAGTATATCACGCCCCACTCGCATTCGATCCTGCCGTCGATCACCAACATGAGCCTGCGCACGATCGCCGAGCAGGAGCTCGGTCTGGGGATCGAGCAGCGCAAGGTCGAGGCGGCCGAGCTGCCGACCTTCGAGGAGGTTGGCTGTTGCGGCACGGCAGCCGTGATCTCGCCGATCAAGAGCATCTACGATCCGCAGAGCGACCACACGTACGTCTATTGCGACGGCGACGAGGCCGGCCCGGTCTGCACCAGGCTGTTCCACCGCCTTCAGGGTATCCAGTTCGGCGAGTCGGAGGACAGCTACGGCTGGATGACCGAGGTCTGAACCTTACGCTGCGGCCCGGTGCCGCAGCCCTGTCACGGCAGGCGGTTCCCCGGAAGGGGAACCGCCTGCCGATTTGTGCGTTGCATCCGTGCGGAGTCCGGATGGGTGAGGCAAAATAAGTATTTGTACTTAGTGGAAATGGGCTTTACCACCACCCGGCCGCTTGATTATTGGGTGTACTTTTGTTATGCCGAATGGTCGGCGGTAACGCAATCAGGCGATTATGGGTAAATATTTCGATATGCTCAGGCAGGATGTGCGCGTGCGCGAGGGTCTCACTGCGTGCATGAACTGCGGGGTTTGTACGGGGGTGTGCCCTGCCGCGGAGTTCTACAATTACGATCCGCGCCAGATCGTGACGGCCGTGCAGTCGCAGGACGACGACAAGATCGAGGCGCTTCTCCGCAGCGATACGATCTGGTACTGCGGCGAGTGCATGTCGTGCCGTCCGCGCTGCCCGCGCGGCAATACGCCGGGCTATGTGATCCAGGCGCTGCGCACGCTCTCGCAGCGGCTCGGCTTCTTCGTCGAATCGGAGAAGGGGCGCCAGCAGCTTGCGCTCAAGCGGATCATCGGGCAGAGCATCCTCGATACGGGCTACTGCGTGCATCCCAAGCTGGTCGATCCGGGGCTCCACCCCGAGCAGGGACCGGTGTGGCAGTGGATCTACGATAACGACCAGGGGGTCTACGAGCGCTTCAGCCCCAACTACGGTAAGGTCGGGCCCGGTGCCTGCCGCAAGATCGACGATGAGACGCTCGACGAGATCCGGCGCATCTTCGAGGTGAGCGGAGGGCAGGCTTTCTTCGACACTATCGAGGCGCACTCCGAGCGCAAGGCCCGCGAGATGGGCCACGAGCATGCCGACGACGACTATATGATGATGGTCTACACGACCAACAGCGGCAACCACCAGTAGGCGGTTGCCCCGTTAACCCGATAAGCATCAAGCAAAGCATACGCGATGAAAAAGCATTCATGGCAGGAGTACCAGAAGGATGTGGCCGACGACAAGTACTATTATGTACGTAGCTGTATCCGCCAGAATTTTTTTCCGGGCTCCGAGGCCGCTTTCCTCAATATTTTGCGCAACGATCTGCACCGCGACATCCGTGAGGACGCGATCCACACGTCGTGCACCGGCATCGGCTACCACTCCGACATCGTACCGATCGAGACGATCATGACGGTCGTGGCGCGGCAGTTCGCGCTGATGACCGAGTCGGGATACGAGAACTTCGCCTCTTCGTGCATCACTTCGTTCGGCGTCTATTCCGAGGCGCTTGAGATGTGGCACGAGTTCCCCGAGATGGAGGAGAAGACGCGCGAGTATCTCTACAAGGCGACGGGTCGCGAGTTCCGCAAGCCCAGGAGCGTTGCCCATGCCTCCGACATCATCTTCCACCACCGTGACGAGATCGCCTCGAAAGCCAAATACCGGCTGGTGAACGCCGCGACGGGCGAGCCGTTGCGCGGGGTCGAGCACATCGGCTGCCACTATGCGAAGATCTTCCCCAAGAACGGTATCGGCGGAGCCGAGTTCCCGTACGTACTGGCCGGCATGATCGAGGCCTGGGGCGGCCAGGTGGTCGACTACCCCGAGCGGCGCCACTGCTGCGGTTTCGGTTTCCGCAACTACCTGGTGCGGGCCAACCGCGGCTACTCGATCGCCAACTCGCAGAAGAAGTTCGAGTCGATGGCGCCCTACAAGCCCGACTTTATCCTGACCAACTGCCCGGGCTGCCCGATGTTCATGGACCGCTGGCAATATACGATCGCCGAGATGGAGGGGATCACCTACGGGGCCGACGGCCACGGCATTCCTGTGCTGACCTACGAGGAGCTGGCGGGGCTGGTGCTCGGCTACGATCCGTGGGAGCTCGGGATGCAGATGCACCAGGTCGACGTCGAGCCGCTGCTCGACAAGATGGGCGTCGAGTACGACCCCTCGGCCAAGTTCCTGGGCAAGAACGGCAAGTATATCGGACAGCCGCTCGATGCCGCGGTCAACTGCGGCTGTTCGGGCTCATCGATCCTCTAACCGGTCCGGGTGCCGCGGCCCGGTTGGGAGCGGCACCCGGATGACGGGCATTCAGAGGCTCCCCGGCAGGTTTTCCATGCGTGCATTCCGGCCGACGGGAGCATGTAGTATAAGGACAGACTCAAACCAAACGGTAACCTATGAATAAGAAAGTGGTTGTGATCGGCGGTGGCGTGGCCGGTATGCAAACGGCCCTGACGCTGAGCGAGCTGGGGCTCACTCCGGTGATCATTGAGAAAGAGGCGTCGACGGGCGGCAAGCTCTGCAAGTGGCACAAGTTGTTCCCAACGCTGACGCCTGCCTCCGAGGTGCTCGACGGCCTGCGCCGGAGGGTGTCCGAGGCGGGGATCGAGGTGATGACGGGCCGTACGGTCGGCCGGATCACCGACAGCGGTGTCGAGCTCGAGGACGGCACGGCGCTCGCCTGCGACGCCACGGCCGTCTGTACCGGTTTCGACATCTTCGACGCCACGCTCAAGGAGGAGTACGGCTACGGGATGTACGACAACGTCTTCACGACGGTCGACCTCGAGGAGATGTTCAACCGGGGCGAGGTCCGGATGGTGAACGGCGAGAAGCCGCGGCGGGTGGCTTTCCTCCACTGCGTGGGCTCGCGCGATGAGAAGGTCAACCAGCGCCACTGCTCGCGCGTGTGCTGTATCACGGGTGTCAAGCAGGCGATGGAGGTCAAGCAGATGATCCCCGATGCCGAGGTCTTCAACTTCTATATGGACATGCGCATGTTCGGTCCCGGCTATGAGGAGATGTACCGGCAGGCGCAGTACGAGTACAACATCCAGTTCATCCGCGGCCGCATCTCCGAGGCGAGCCAGACGATCGACCGCCGGGTGCAGATCAAGGCCGAGGATACGCTTGTCGGGCGCCCGCTCAAGATGACGGTCGATATGCTGGTGCTGATCGTCGGCATGAAGGCGGGTGCGAGCAACGAGCGCCTGGGCGGGTGCTGCGGCGTCGATCTCTACCCGAGCGGCTTCGTGCGTCCGGCCGACCAGTTCCTGCGTAACGTCTGCTCCGGTTCCGAGCGGGTGTTCTATGCCGGGACGGTCAGCGCGCCGAAGAACGTGGGCGAGTCGATCAACGAGGGGATCGCTGCCGCCTATAAGATCTCCCGGTACTTAAATCGCTGAAGCCATGGATTGGGGGTATAGTATCAACCAGCCGCGTGCGGTCAACCTCGACAAGAACGATCTCGGGGTGGCGGAGAAGCTGTTGCGCCGGATGCCGCTGCTTCAGGCCTGCATCGGGTGCGGGAGCTGCACGGCCACCTGTACGGCGGGCGGTTTCACGTCGTTCAACTTCCGCAAGGTCCAGACGCTGGTGCGCCGCGGCGAGTACCAGGGGGCCTACGAGGAGATGTCCAAGTGCATGCTTTGCGGCAAGTGCCGGCTGGCCTGCCCGCGCGGGATCAATACGCGGGCCGTTGTGATGATGATCAAGAAGGAGCTGGCCAAGCAGTAGGGCCGGGCCGTGGTCCCGCCTGCCTGCGGCGGCGCCTGTCCTCTGGCTCGGTAGCCTGCCTTGCAGCCAGGCTGCCGCCCATACCCGGTCTCCATGCCGGGCCCCCGCGGGCCGACCTGCGCACTCGGACGGGCCGCGGTGGTCCGGCCGGGCTCCGGCCCCGGCCGATCGAACGATTCCCCGTGCCGCCGCGCGCGGTCCGGGCCGACAGACACGAGCGGAGCGACTCCGCGGCCGGACGGCTTCGCCGCCCGGCGAACGGGCCCCCGGCATAACAGCCCGGGCGGCACAACCGATAAGACGTATGATGAAGTATTACGACCATTTTGTACTGCCTTTCCTGATCGGGGCCATCGTGCTTTTCGCCGTGGTGCTCTACAAATACGTGCGGTGGTTCTGGCTGCTTCCTCCCGAGGATAAGCGGACCTTCCGCCGGGGTATCTTCACGCGCAAGACGTTCGGCGCCGTGGGCGAGGTCTTCTCCGAGTCGCTGCTCCACCGTCGCATCTTCCGCGCCAACCCGCTGCTGGGCTATATGCACATGAGCCTCGCGTTCGGCTGGTTCCTGCTGATCGTGGTGGGGTGGATGGAGACCTCCTACTTCATGCGCTGGGGTTTCGCGCCGATCCATACGCACATCTTCTTCAAGTATTTCTTCAGCGGGGTGCAGAACGAGCCCTACTATGCGGCGGGCTATGCCTTTGCGATGGACTTCCTGCTGTTGTTCGTCCTTTCCGGGGTGGCGCTGGCGTGGTTCAAGCGCGTGCGCTCGCGGGCGATGGGCATGCGCCGCACGACCCGGCATACCGCGGGCGACCGTGTGGCGCTCTCGGCGCTCTGGTTCATCTTTCCCGCGCGTCTTGTGGCCGAGAGCACCACGAGCGGCATTTACGGCAACGGCAGCTTCCTGACGGGCAGCGTGGGCCGTGCGCTCTCGGCGGGCCTGGGTCCCGGGGGGCTGGCGGCTTTCGAGCCTTACGCATGGTGGTTCTACTCGATCGTGCTGGCCGTCTTCTTCATTGCGATGCCCTTCTCGCGCTATATGCACATCTTCACCGAGATCCCGCTCATCTTCATGCGGCGCTACGGGCTGCACAGCGGCGACAAGCAAAAGAGCTACGACCATTTCCAGATCGAGGCGTGCTCGCGCTGCGGCATCTGCATCGACCCGTGCCAGTTGCAGCGCGACGCGGGGGTCGATAGCGTCCAGTCGGTCTATTTCCTGCGCGATCGCCGCTACGGCCGCCTCACCGAGGCCGTGGCCGACAACTGCCTGATGTGCGGCCGCTGCGAGCAGGCCTGCCCGGTGGGTATCGAGCTCAATGCGCTCCGGCTCAACGCGCGCGACGATATGCGCAACGGCGCGGCCGAGGGGCGTTACGACTATGTGAAGGGGGCCGACCGCTCCGCGGGCGAGGGTCGGGTGGGCTATTTCGCCGGCTGCATGACGCTGCTCACCCCGCGTATCCTCGACGCGATGCGCCGCATTTTCGAGGCCTCGGGCGAGGCCGTCTGGTGGGCCGACAAGGACGGCGGCGTCTGCTGCGGCCGTCCGCTCAAGCTCTCGGGCGAGGTCGATGCCGCGGCCAAGATGATGGACTACAACAAGGGGCTTTTCGCCAGGCACGGGATCACGACGCTCGTCACCTCTTGCCCGATCTGCCTCAAGGTGTTCCGCGAGGACTACGGGTTGCAGGAGATGGGCATCCGCGTGCTACACCATTCGGAGTATATGCTCGGGCTGATCCGCGAGGGGCGGCTCAGGCTGAAGCCCGGCGCGACGGTCTATACCTACCACGATCCCTGCGAGCTCGGCCGGGGCTGCGGCATTTACGACGAGCCGCGCGAGCTGATCTCCGGGGTGGGGCGGCTCGTCGAGGTGGCCGAGAACCGCGAGCGGGCGTTCTGCTGCGGGGGCAGCGTGGCCAACACGGCGCTCGACGACGACGGCCAGCGCGCGATCAGCCGGGGGCTGGGCACGGCGCTCCGGGCGACCGGAGCCGAGGCCGTGGTGACGGCGTGCCCGCTCTGCAAGAAGAGCATCGTCCGCGGGACCCCGCAGCCGGTCTACGACCTGGCCGAGGTGGTCGCCGGCTCGCTGGCTTAGCATAACCTCTGCCCCGGCATGTTTGCCCCGGGCTTTCACGGCGTGCCCGCTCTGTCCATGCCGGGATGCGGGTGGCGATCTTCTTCCCCGGGAGGCATGGCGTCTGCTGGCCGTCCGGCGATCTGTGCTTCCGCTTCCTGCCGGGTGGTGCCGGTGGTATTCGCCGCCTGGTGCGTTCGCACTCACCTCTTTCCTCTGATCGGTCTGCCTTTCAGTGCTTTCCACGGGCGTTTGCGCTGCCTGCCCGGCAGATGGCGTGTCGCTCCGGTGGCGGAAAAGCGATAAAAATCGAATTAAATTTGGAATCGCGGGAATTTCATTGTATATTTGCACTCACAAAACCGCGGGGTGGAGCAGTTGGCAGCTCGTTGGGCTCATAACCCAAAGGTCGGAGGTTCGAGTCCTCCCCCCGCTACTCAAAGGGTCTGAATCGCATTCAGACCCTTTTTTTGTCCCTGCGCGGGTGTTCACTCTTAGATTGTCGGTTGTTCCGTGTTTTTGCGGTTTAACGGGGTGGACCGATATCCTGTCCGGTTGTCGTACATTGTGTGCAATGCTCATCGCACTACAGGTTTGTTAGCCGATTGTTTTCCGGTGGGTTTTGTTGTGTGATGCGCGGTCTCGGATCCTTTGGTTTGGTTAGTTGTACAACGAGGTAAAACACAAACGCCACCCTGAATAAAGACCTGGGTGGCGTTCGGGTGTGATTGTCAAAGTTATTGCTTTCGGTAGTTTATGGTCAGACTGCCTTTTTTCAGGGTCAATTCGTTTTCCGTCAGTTTTTCAATAGCGAGCGTATCGCTAAAAGATATCGTTTCGCCGTTTCCGATACTTTTGCCGGAGAGAATGAGCTTTTCGCCTCTCCTTTCCCACTTCTCATATTGCAAGGTGGCCATATTGATGGAAGAAGCCTTGCCGCCTTTTTCCAGGTTTACACCTTGCATTTGATCTTTCATACCGGGTACAGGTTCGACCCATTTCCCCTCGATGCCGTTTCCGCCACAAGCGGTAAATACGACTGCGGCCATAAGACCGCATGCACTTTTGAAAATAGCTTTTGTTGCCATACTTTTTTTGTCGCTTTTTCAGTTCCTAAAAAGCTTTTAGGTTCTCATGGAAGCGTGGAACTGCAATGCTGCTTTTAAAGTTGAGCTCCCTGAGCGATCCTGGATACGACCGTGGTAATAAAATCGCGCTATACCACCATTGTACCGAACCTGAAGAATTTCAGGTCTCAACTTTACAAGGAGGCATAACGCTTCTTTCAGCTTGTCGGTATGTTGCGGATGGTCATCCATCCATCCGTAAAATTACAAAATATTTTCGAGGGTCATTCCCTTTTTTACGAATTTATTCGCTGTGATTTTAGCTTTTCATTGTTCCGGCAAGACCGGTTGAGGAATGATCTTCTGTCGGGATGTGCGCAGTCCGGGGCGATTGGTTGGCGCCCGGGCGAATCCCGGTGCTCTGCGGTGCTGTCTCCTGATTCCTGCCACGACGGCAACCGACCGGACGACATATCGTTCTGACAGCAGTGACTGCCCGAGCCCCTGCTGTTGCAATGGATGCGCCATCCGGTTGTTTTTGTGTCGCAAAGATTATATTTGTGTTAAACGCCTGAATCTGTTATTATGAAGCCCGTTCTTATGCGATGGATGGTCGCGCAGCCTTACTGCTGCTCTGTGGCCGTGTCGCTGCCCGTGATGTCGTGTCTGACGAGCGGTCAGCCTACTATTATCCCAGATTGTTGGAGAAAGTCCGCGATCGTCCGGCTGAGCTGAGCACCGGGGATTGCTTTTACCTTTATTACGGGGGTGTTTTCCAGCCGGGGCTGCCTATGCTGGCCATTACGGCTCCGGGGCGCACCGGGTTCAATCGGGCCGTGCAGGCAGGCAATTGCCGGAAAGTGCTCCGGCTCGGAGCCAGGCTCCTCGAACGCAATCCGACTACGCTGAACGTGCTGCTGCATATGGCCGTCTGCATCCGCGACAATCAGATCCCCGACGCGGAGTTCGCCTACGGGCAGCGGTTCCGCAACCTGCTCGAAGCCATCCTTTCCACAGGCGACGGCCGGTCGATGCCGACCGCGATCCGTATTGCCGATATGGAAGACGATCATGTGATCAAAGGCGTGCTCGGCTTTCTTGGCAGCAAGGAGTCGCTCGGGTTCGATGGCGACCATGCGTACAGCATCTGAGAGAAGGACGGCCAGAAGCTCTATTTCGAGGATCTATTCGAGGTGAAGCCCTATCCCTCGGCAGGTTGACGGCAGGGGTTTGCAGGTCCCGGTACAACCGCCGGGTCCTGAAGGCTGGGTCGGTTACCGCTTCTCCGTCCGGGGCCGGGGTTATGCGCTTTTGCCGCAGGCCGCACAACCCGGTCCCTCGCCCAGCCTTCTCCGCGCAACTGCTTCCGGTCCCTTGTCGCATACTTCTATGCCGGGCAGCATCGCCCGGTCTCTCGCCCGGCCTTCTCCGCGCAACTGCTTCCGGTCCCTTGTCGCATACTTCCACGCCGGGCAGCATCGCCCGGCCCCTCGTCCAGCCCCTCTTTGTGCATCTGTTGCCGGTCCCTTGCCCGGCCTTCTCCGCGCAACTGCTTCCGGTCCCTTGGCGCATACTTCCACGCCGGGCAGCATCGCCGGCCCATCGTCTGGCCCACCCCCGCAACTGCCTCCGGCCATATGGCCCATCTGTCTGTTAGCCTGTCTGTCAGTCAGTCCGTTTGTCTGCCTGTTTGTCTGCCGGATCGCCCCCGGCCTTGTTCCGCTGCCGCCCCTTTCCCTTTACTGGTCCGCTTCTTCGAACAGGTCGAAGGCGGGCCATGCGGCCTGCCCGATGATCGGCTTGCTCACGCAGTCGTACATCTCCCCGAACGCGTCGTTGAAGAAGCGCCACGTGTTGGCCATGTATATCATCGTCAGGTCGTCCGTGAGGCGTTTTACGCAGGTCGCCGTTCCGGGCAGCATCCCCGTATGGCTCCAGTTCCCGCCGAAGTAGGTCAGGTTGAGTATCTCCGCCGGCAGGATGTCCGGCACTTTTCCTGCGCGGTCGGTGTGCACGACAAAGCGGGCGTAGTCGGTGGGCGTGGTGATCCAGCCGCCGAACGAGTCGAAATACCGCGAGATGGCCGGGTGCACCATGTCGGCCTGCTCGTTGTCGGCGAAGTAGTCCGACTCGTCGGGGTCGCGGTCGGCTTTGGGGCCTTTGGCCAGTTTCATCCGGCCGATGCCGCAGGGCTCGATGATCTGTTCGCGCACGAAATCGCAGTACCGTTGTCCCGAGAGCTTCTCGACCACGCGCCCGAGGACGGCGTACCCGAAGTTCGAGTACATGTACCGCTCGCCGGGCGTGAAGTAGAGGTCATAGCCGGCCAGCCCGGCCCGCACGAGCGCGTCGGCGTCGGGGTAGTCGTTGTATCCGGTGTAGGCCATGTCCCCGGCCCATCCCGAGGTGTGCTCGATCAGGTGCCTGACGGTGATCAGCTCCTTGCCCGAGCCGGCAGGCACGGGTCCGAAGTCGTTGCCCAGCACGCCTCCCGGGCCGAACACCCGGCGGTCGATGTCGAGCTTGCCCTGCTCGACGAGCCGGAGCAGCGCGATCACGGTGACGGGTTTCGACATGCTGGCTATGCGGAACATATGGTCGGTCCGGGCGGGCACGCTCCTCGCCTCGTCGATGTGGCCGTACGCGCGCCGGTAGACCAGCCGCTCCTTGTAGACGATGGCCACCGACATGCCCACCACGTCGGCGCGCTCCATGAAATCGGCGATCGAGGCGTCGAGCCGGGGCAGGTAGCTTGTGATGTGCAGGTAGCATTGCCCGGTGAGGTCGCCGGTGCGGGCCGTGATGATCACCGAGGTGCCGATCGTCCCGTCCCGCTTATGCATCGTGAGTTCCCCCGTTCGCTCGTCGACCGCGATCACGTCGGGGTGGTTCGACGACCATCGGAGGGCCTTGCGCTGCCCGTCGGTCAGTTCGGTCTTGATCGTGAGGTCCGGCAGGGGGCGCAGGTGGTCGCACTCGAGCGACGGGAAGGCGAATTCGAGCTTGGAGGGCGCGGCGCTGCCGCCGTCGCCTTTCTGGCAGCCGAGCGCCGCGAGCGAGAGGCTCAGGGCGGCGATCCCGAGCAGAGTTCTGAGTTTCATGGCAGGTCTTTTTGTAGTGTGTAAGTCGAGCGGCTCCGGGGCGCCTAAAGAGCAAATATAACCTTTTTTCCGGCACAATGTGTTGATTTTCGTGGGTATGATTGCTTTTTTCAAACATTCTGTTTAATTTTCGCAAAGCGTGCCCGGTCATGGGCCGGGGCGCGCCGGTTGCCTATACCAACTACACTACATATCAGTATGAAAAGACGAGGGATTTTTATTGCGCTGCTGTGTGCAGCCGCATTGCCTGCTTTCGCCCAGCAGGCGGGGACCTTCACGGACAGCCGTGACGGCCACCTCTACCGCTGGGTCCGTATCGGCGATCAGGTCTGGATGGCCGAGAACCTGGCCTACCTGCCGCGCGTCGACCGCGTCTCCGATGCGCAGTTCGAGCAGGAGCGCTACTGGGTCTACGGCTATTTCGGTAGCGATGTCGCCGAGGCTCGGCAGACCGACGCTTACAAGACTTACGGCGTGATCTACAACTGGCAGGGGGCCCGCACGGCTTGCCCCGCCGGGTGGCATATGCCCACCGAGGAGGAGTGGCAGCAGCTGGAGGTCACGGCGGGCATGGACCCGGCCGACGCCCCGCGCCGGGGCTGGCGCGCTTCGGGCGACGTGGGCCGTAAGCTCAAGGCCCGCACGGGCTGGAAGGAGAACGGCGGCGACGATTCGTTCGGTTTCGCGGCGCTTCCCGGAGGGATGCGGGGCTATGCCGACTTCGAGAGCGTGCCCTACTGCGCCTATTTCTGGACCGCGTCGCCCACCAATGGCGACAACGGCTGGCGCCGCTCGCTGATCTTCGACGAGAGCAGCATCGAGAAGAACGAGGACCGGCGCTACGTCGGCTCGTCGGTACGCTGCGTGAAGGACGAATCTACTGCCGAAAAATCCGAATAGCATGAAAAGATATTACGCTTGCCTCCCGCTGGCCGCTGCGATGCTGCTGCTGGCGGGGACCCAGACCGCCTGCCGGGCCCAGGGCCGGGACCTGCGGCCTCAGTTCGCCGAGTACGGTATCACGATCAAGGACCAGGGCGAGCGCCCGACCTGTTCGGTACATACGATGATCGGTCTTTACGAGTTCGAGTATGCCCATACGATGGGGCGCCGCGACCCGCTCTCGGTCGAGTACCTCAACTGGGCGTGCAACCGCGTCGACAGTGCCGACTACGACGGGACGATGTTCTCGTCGGCCGTCGATGCCGTGGCGCGCTACGGCATCTGCGCCGACGATTATATGCCCTATGCCACGCGTTTCAGCGCGAAGGCCGAGCCTTCCGAGGCTGCGAAGCGGGACGCGGCGTCCCGCAAGGGGGGTACGGCTCACTGGATCAAGGATTGGGACCCCGGGACGGGCCTGACGGCCGGTCATCTGCGTGCCATTAAGCGCGAGCTCGACCGCGAGCACCCGGTGGCCATCGGCTTCCGCTGGCCGCGCAGCAAGGTGGTCAATAAGTACCTCGCCGACGGGACGCTGGTCATGCAGCCTGCCGACAGCGTTGTCGACGGCCACAGCGTACTGATCGTGGGCTATAAGGACGACGCGTCCTATCCCGGGGGCGGCTACCTGATCTTCAAGAATTCGTATGCCGAGGCTTTCGGCGACAAGGGCTACGGCAAGATTCCCTACGAGTATGCCGGGGCCTACGGCAACGATGCCGTGACGGTACATTTAAAATAAGCGAGCGATGAAACCGATTGCAAAGATACTGACGCTTGCCGCTGCGGCCCTCATGGCCTGCTCGTGCGGCAGCGACACGGCCCCCGTGGGCGGGGGCGTGCTGGGCGACCTGGTGCGCCCGATGGATGGCCGGAGCCGGCGGGCGACCTCGACCCGCGCCGACGAGAACGGCGTTCCGGTCGACCACAACTCCGACAACTCGCGCGTGTTGGCGGGCGACACCAAGGTGGTCCTCGAGGCCGATGGGCCGGGCGTGGTGACGCATATGTGGTTCACCTTTCTCGACAAGGGGCGCCACCCGTGGGCGGTCAACGGTTCGGCCACGCATCAGGAGATGCTGCTGCGTGTCTATTACGACGGCCACGAGACGCCCGACATCGAGGTTCCGTTCGGCGACTTTTTTGCCAACTGTTTCGGCGAGCGGAGCGAGGTGATCAGCCTTCCGGTCGTCGTCGAGGACGCCGACTCGTACAACTGTTTCTGGCCGATGCCTTTCCGTAAGTCGATCCGTATCGAGATCGCCAACCAGAGCCCCGACAAGAACGTCAACCTGCTCTACTACAATATCGACTGGATCGAGAAGAAGCGGTTGCCGCGCGATACGCCCTATTTCTATGCGATGTACCGGCAGGAGTACCCGGCCGTGAGCGGCAAGGACTACGTGGTGCTCGAGACCGAGGGCAAGGGCCACTACGTGGGTACGGTGATGGCCGTCCGGCAGCGGAGCCCGCAGTGGTTCGGCGAGGGTGACGAGAAGATCTATATCGACGGCGAGGAGGTGGCCTCGATCTGGGGGACCGGCACCGAGGACTACTTCCTCTCGGCCTGGGGGCTTGCGAGCAATGTCAATACGCCCTATTTCGGCACGGTTTTCTACACGCACGGCACGATCGGGGGCCAGACCTCGGCCTACCGCTGGCATCTGGCCGACCCGATCGTCTTCAACAAGAGCATCAAGGTAACGTTCGAACATACGGGCTGGATGTCGCCCGACGAGAACAAAGAGCGCCGCACGTTCAGCATGAACGAGCGCCAGGACGACATCTCGACCGTAGCCTTCTGGTACCAGACCGGCAGGCCGACCTTCGAGCGGGGCGTGCCGCCGGCCGAGGAGCGCGTGCTTCCGTCGATCGACCTCGAGTTCCCGGCCGTCGCGGCGCTCGAAACGGGCGGTTGCAAGGGCGGTACCGGTTTCCGTCAGGACAACCTCGACCACTATATGGGCGGCCAGCTCACGTTCGTGCCGGGCGGTCCGGCTGCCAGCGTCGAGATTCCGTTCACGGTCGGGAAGAAGGAGCCGCGCCGCCTGGTGCTGGCCGTGACCGAGGCGCCCGACTACGGTATCTGGCAGGCCTACCTGAACGGTGTCAAGGTGGGCGGCCCGATCAACCTCTATGGCGAGAGGGTCCGGGCGTGGGAGCACCACCTGCTCGACTTCTGGCCCGATCCGGGCGATTATGTGCTGACGCTTCGCCCGGTGGGCCGCGACCGTAACTCGACCGGCGACGGGCTGGGCATCGAGTCGGTGCGCCTTCGCGAGCGGCGCCCGCGCGTGGCCGAGTACGGCTTCGACCGCGACAACGACTGGCGGACCGACCCCAAGTTCTATCAGTAGGGCGCTTCTGCCGTGTGCTTTCCCCGGGGCGGATGCTTAGGCGTCCGCCCCGGGTTTGTTGTGTGCCGGAATGGTCGGTATGCGTGACGGTGCCGGGGTCGTGTCCGGTATGTTGTTTTGCGTGATTGGGTTGCCCGGCCACTCCGCGCTCCATGGCCGGGTGTCCGGCGTCCTGTGCCCGCTGCGCGCCGGTGTGTGGCGGGTGCCGCCGCAGAGGCGTGCCGCCGTCCGTTTCACCGCCTATTTTTCCGTTTCACCCCGGAAAAGGTTGGTATAATGGGATGTTTTGTTATCTTTAAATTGATGATTGGGATCGTCGTACGGGGCCTGACCGCATAGCGGGGTAGATATTATTATGGATATATTTTAATGGAGATCGATCTATGACATTGAAGATCATGTGGATGATGGCCTTGACGGCTGTGTGTGTTTTGATTGTGCCCGACGCGCTTTTCGCCAGGAAGTACGATTCCTACCGTGGGTTTGTGATGTGTGGTTATCAGGGGTGGGGCGGAGCGCCCGACGACGGTGCCGGCCGGGGCTGGGGTGCCTATGCCGGGCCGGGCGGCGAGTTCCGTCCGGGCTGCTGCTCGATCGACTTCTGGCCCGCGACCGACGAGTACGAAAAGACCTATGCGACTCCGTTCAAGCATGCCGACGGCGCGCAGGCCGTGATCTGCAGCCCATACGACGCCTCGACGGTCGACACGCATTTCCGCTGGATGAAGGAGGCGGGTATCGACGGGGTTTTCCTGCAGCGTTTCGTGACCCATATCCGTCCCGACAACCCGGCTGTCAAAGCCCATTTCGACCAGGTGCTCGACAATGCCGTGCGCGCCGCCCAACGGTACGGCCGTGCCGTCTGCGTGATGTACGATCTGACGGGGTTGCGTGAGGGCGATGCCGCGCTGATCCTCGACGACTGGCGGGCAATCTCCGATAAATATGGGTTCTACGACCGCGCCAAGGGCTACGATTGCTACCTGCACCACAACGGGCGCCCGCTGGTGGCCCTCTGGGGCGTGGGCTTTGCCGACCGTCCTTACGACTATACGGTTCCGGGCGAGCTGGTCCGGGCGCTCACCGATTCCACGGACGACCGCCGCTGTTCGGTTCATCTGGGCGTCCCGGCCTATTGGCGTACGGCAGGTCCCGATGTGCGGCAGGACAGTCCGGAGGAATTGCTTGCGCTGGCCGCGCTTTCCGACGTGATCCATCCGTGGACGCCGGGTCGGTACCGCGACAGTGAGGGCTACGAGCGTTACCTCTCCACCGTGGCGGCCGACCTGGCCTGGGCCGAAGCCCGTGGCAAGGATTACGCGGCCTGCGTCTTCCCTGGCTTCAGTTGGCACAACAAGGCGCTCAGCGAGTTCCCTGACGAGGTTCATCCGACCGACGCGATCCCGCGCGAGGGGGGCCGCTTCCTGTGGATGCAGCTTGCCGGCGCGGTCAATGCCGGCGCTCCGATGATCTATGTGGCGATGTTCGACGAGATCGAGGAGGGGACGGCGATCTACAAGCTGTCGGGCAATCCTCCCGTGGGTTTCAGCCCGTTCGTCCCGCTCGGGTACGGTACGCCCCCCGACCACTATATGTGGCTTGCGGGGCAGGCCGCGCTGGCGCTGCGCAAGGGCCAGAAGCTCTCGGCCGATATGCCTTCCCGGGATAAATAGATCGCTCATTCCGGTACGCCGGGGGGCCTGGCCGCCGTATGCCATTGCGGTCTTTCCGACGAGAGGTGCCTCCTGGGAGCGCCTCTTTCGTTGCGCTCTTTCCGGCCTTTCGTGCCGTACTGTCCCGCTGTGCCGGCCGGCTGTCCCGCTGCGTTCGTATCGGCCTGCCGCCCGCCCCGGGCCTGCTGCTTTCGTCCTGCCTGCCCGCCTGTCGGCTCCCTTGCCGTGCCGCTCCGGCTTGCCGTCCGGTTCGCTGACTCGGCCTGATCAGAGCAGACCTGCCGTGCCGCTCTACGGATACGATCCGCTACGCTGTGGGGGCGCTTTGCCTGTCTGCGGCCATCCGGTCGCACCGGCCTGCCGTGCTCCTTGTCGCGCTGGTCTTCCCGCCTTGAGGATTGGTTGCCCTACCTGCCTCGTTGGCCCGGTGCGGACTTGTCCGTTTGTCCGGCTCCCTTGCTTTGCCGCGCCATCCGGCTCGTTGCTTTTTCGGTTGTATCGGCCTGCCGCCCGCCCCGGGCCTGGTGCTTTCGTCTTGCCTGCCCGTCGTGCCGCTCCGGCTTGCCGTCCGGTTGCGTTGCTCTTTCCCTGTTTTTCGGTCATGCTGTTCTGCCGCGCCCGCCAGCGTGTGGCGGATCACCCCGTTCGCGGTGTCGATCGCGATGGCCCCGAATCCGTCGGCGTTGGCATACCAGCCGGGTCTGTCGGGCGCTACCGACCGCCGGTCGTGGCTGCTCTGTTGCAGGCAGACGTAGCCGGGTACGGGGAACTCTGCGACCGACTCGATGTCGGTCATCTCGCGGAGCAGGCTTTCGAGCGTTACGGTGTGCCGGGTGCAGCCGGCCATTCCGAACATGGCAACGGCAAGGATACGTAGTGTGCTGTTCATCGGTCCTTAGGTTTGGTGGATTTTGGATAAATGGTAACCGGTTGATCCTTATATTGTTGTCGTGTTCGTTTCCTTTTCTGGTAAAAATGTAGCAGGTCCGTCGCCGGCCGGGTGTACGGTGTCTTCCCGCCGGGTCGGGAGGGGCGATCCGATTTATTGAGTATCTTTGCCCGGGACAGGATACGCTCCGGCGGTCTTTTGCGTGCGGGCCCGCACGATTGCTCCGGGCTTTCGCTGTCTTTGATTTCGTCTTGGAGAGGAGGCGCCTCGGGCAGGCTCAGGCGAGTTTGGCTTGCTGCCCGGCTTTCGCTATCTTTGTCTTGCGGCCGGCAGTGCGAAGCGCCGGCTGGAATGTATTGTTCGTTTCAATCTAAATGCTGATATTTATGAGAAAGATCGTTTGTCTGGCCCTGCTCCTCGCTTGCGGCATTGTGGCCACGACCCGTGCCCAGTCGAAACTTTCGGGCCTGTTCAACAAGAATACGCTGAGCGATGTGGCGGGCAGCCTGCTCTCGAAGAGCACGCTGAGCGCGGCCGACCTCGAGGGAACGTGGCACTATGCCTCGGCGGCCTGTGTGTTCGAGAGCGACGACCTGCTCAAGAAGGCGGGCGGCGCCGTTGCCGCCTCCCAGCTTGCCGACAAGCTCGACGGTATCTATTCGAAGGTGGGGCTCAAGCCGGGCTCGTTCAGTTTTACGTTCGGCCCCGACAGTACGTTCACCTCGACGCTGGGTTCCCGGACGCTGAGGGGGACCTACTCGCTGGGCGAGGGGACGGTCACGCTGCACTACAAGGCGGTGGGGATCAAGACAGGCTCGGTGACGGCCCACACGCAGAAGGCGGGCGATAAGCTGTCCATGCTTTTCGACGCCGACAAGTTGCTCAAGCTGCTCTCCACGTTGTGCAGCATTACGCAGAACGCGACTCTTGCGGCCGTGGCCAAGATCGCCGACGGTTACGACGGCATGCTGATCGGCTACGAGCTGGCCCGCTGATCCGCGGAGCGCTGTTTCCCGGGAGTGCCGCGGGCTGCGCGCCTCTCCTTCCCGGTCCGGCCTGGTCCGGCGCAGGGCGTTTCGGCCGTTCCCGGCGGCATCTCTCCGTCGTGCCGTGCGCCCTGCCCGGCGCGCCGCATCTGCTTTGGCGCTGTATCCGCGGCGGCCCGGCTGTCCGGGCCGCCTTTTTTTGCCTTTCGGCCGTTCGCGCGGGGCGCGGCGGTTGGCCGGCCCGTCGATTTTTACTACCTTGGGCGCTGTCGGGCCGGCCCGAAGACCGGCCGGTCTACTTTTAACCTTCTAACCTTACGACTGCATGAACCGAAACTACCTGCTCCGGCTTACCGCCGTTCTGGGGCTCGTGACCCAGCTTATCCCTTCTGCGCTCCATGCCCTGCCCCCGCAAGAGCAGGCCGTACGCTGGGCCGAGAAGACGCTGCTCAATATGCCGCTCGAGAAGAAAGTGGCCCAGCTCGTCTGTACCGACATCTCGGGCGATTATATCGCTGCCGACCATCCCGATTTCGGGCGCTGGATCTCGCTGGCGCGCGACTATGGGGTGGGGGGCTTCGTGGTTTACGGCGGGACGCCGCACGACGTGGCCCTGCTGACCAACGCGCTCCAGCAGGCTGCGGCGGTGCCTTTGCTTATTTCTGCCGATTTCGAGGGCGGTCCGGGCCAGCAGTTCAGGTATGCTTCCGAGTTCCCGGCCAACATGGCCTTCGCCGCGGCTGCCGACGAGGAGCTGATGTACCGGGCTGCGCGCATCATGGCCGAGGAGGGCCGTGCGATGGGCATCCACCTGACCTACACTCCGGTTTCCGATGTCTCGGTTTCCGAGGACAATCCCCAGGAGAGCGTCCGTTCGTTCGGGGGCGACCTCGACCTGATGGGGCGCCTGCTGAAGGCTTATGTGCGGGGCTACACCGATGCCGGTATGCTCACCACGGCCAAGCATTTCCCGGGTCGCGGCGACATGCGCGCGCTTCCCGGGTATCCGGGCTTCAACCAGATCAGTAAGTCCGCCGAGGCTTTCGAGGCGCAGGAACAGCGCGCTTTCCAGGCGGCTGTCGATGCCGGTGTGGCCTTTATTATGACCGAGCACATCGCCGTTCCGTCGGTGACCGAGGGGTCGCTGTTGCCGGCCAGTGTCGAGCCGCGGCTGGTGCAGGGCGTGATCCGCGACAAGCTGGGCTTCGAGGGGATCATTACGACCGACGACCTGTGGTACGACAACGTGACCGGCCGCTTCGGCCGGGAGGAGGTGGCGATCCGGGCGCTTGAGGCGGGTCACGACATCCTGCTCAAGCCGGCCGACCCGGTGGCGACGATCGCCGCGGTGACCGAGGCTGTGCGCAGCGGCCGCATCAGTGAGGAGCAGATCGACCGGTCGGTGATGAAGCTGCTCACCCGGAAGGCCATGCTCGGCCTGCACAGGAACCGTCTTTCCGATCCGGCCGCGATCGCCTCGCGCGTGGGTACGGCAGCCCACCTGGCCGTCGTTTCGGAGGTTGCCGACCGCTCGATGACGCTGCTGCGCAACGACGGGGCGCTTCCGATGCGTATCGCCGACCCGTCGCGCGTGCTTCACGTCACGATCCAGAAGTACGACTACCAGCCCAATGTCCAGCAACTGGCCGCCAGGGTGTCGCAGGCCTACCCGGGTATCCGGACCTGTGCGCTCACCCCGCGCAGCGCGACTGCCGACTACGATGCGGTCCGGCAGGCCCTGGCCGGTGCCGACCAGGTGATCCTCTCGCTCTTCGTCGAGCGCGATCGTTTCGGCGATCCGGCTCCGTTGCGCGAGGCCGACCGCGCGCTGATCGACGAGATCGCGGCAGCCCGGCCCGGTGCCGTCGTGGCCATGTCCTACGGCAATCCGCACCTCGTGGCTAAGATGGAGAGCGTTCCGGCCTTCCTGTGCGGCTTCGGCGAGGGGGGCTGGCACGGCAACCAGACGATCTACTTCGACTCTTTCCTCCGGGTGCTCGACGGCTCTCTCCGTCCCGGCGGCCGCCTTCCGGTCCGGGTGAGCGATCGCTACCCGATCGGTACGGGCCTGAGCTACTGATCCGGGGCGCAGGTTGCCCGCACCGCATCGATTGCGGTCCTGTCGGTCGTTCCCGCTGCTCTCGGCTTGGGTTTCCCGCCCGCTATACAGCCGTTCGGGGTTCGTATTCCGCGGGCACTCCATGCTTTGCCGGGTCCGCTGCGCTCCGGCTGTTGCGATGCTCCGTTCCATGATGCCGGGGCGCTGGCGGGCGGTTTTCGCTTGAGCCTGCCTGCCCTTTTTTGCCGTGCGGCGATCCCGTTCCATACAGCGGCCGGTGCTGTTCCCTTTTGGGACGGCACCGGCCGCTGTTTTCCCGTTTGATATCTTTTCGTCCTCCGACAGTTTTTTTCAGGATGGACTTCAGGTTTAAACGTTCGTTAAAACCGTTGTCCTGCCTTGCTTCCGCGCAGATAATGAATTGCTTGTGCTGCGCTGAACTAACTGCCTGATTGTTATTTTATACGTGTGCCATGATGTGTTTTTTCCAAAAAATAATTATATTGGTCGCATAAAACCAACGTTAAAAACCGGTCTTCAGGGTTCATGCGTGTGGCAATAAGGCGGTTGAGGATATTGATCGGATTTGCTCCCGGCCGGTGATATGATTGATTTTACTGATGAAAAAGAAAGGTTTCGTGTGCTCTTCGATGCATGAGGAGCAGGTCGTGGAGTACACCGGTCGTTTACGGCAGCGTGCTGACCTTGAGGAGGAATTGATTGTTGCGGATGATTTTGTGTCGGTGGTGCCATCGCTTCGTTCCGGCGACTGCGTGGTGGTGTGCTCTCTTTCCGAGATATGCCGGAGCGTGACCAGTCTGCTGCGGGTCCTGCAGGAGCTCAATGCGCTCGGGGTCACGCTGGAGTCGGAGGACGAGCCGTGGCTCGATATGTCGTCGGATGCCTGCAACTGGAACGAGCTGTTGCAGGGCTTGCTGTCGTTCAGCCACCGGATCAATTCCGAGAAGGCGCGCCAGGGTCTTTCCCGGACGCGGGCCAAAGGCGGCAGAGTGGGGCGACCCAAGGGGTTCTCGTCAGCCGTGCTCCGCAAGATCGACGCGTGCCTGAGCATGTACCGTCATTCCGATCTGCCTGTCCAGGAGATCTGCCGTATGGCCGGTATCCATCCCCGTACGCTCTACCGCTATATGAGGACCCATGATATCCCGTATGCGCGGCGTCCCGGGCCCGTGGTGCGCAGGAAGCTCAAGGCCTGATCCCGTTTATGATGCGTGCGGCCGGATACCCAAAGGTATCCGGCCGCACGCCGTTTAGTCCCATCGCCGGTGTGGCCGGAGTTCCTTCCTGCCGTCGTTCCGTCCCGCTGCCGGTCTGATCGGCGCCCCGGCCATGCCCGGTATCGCAAGGGACCCTCTGCGCCCGTTGCGGTAGTCCTCCGCACGTGCTTCCCGGTTTCTTTTCCGTTGTTCCCCGGGGGCTTTCCCGCAGTCTGCCCGGTTTCTTCCTCTGTTGTTTTTCCGGAGGCTTCCCTGTGGTTTGTCCGGTGATCTTTCCCGTTGTTTCCCTGGAGGCTTTCGCACAGTCTGCCCGGTTTCTTCCTCTGTTGTTTTTCCGGAGGCTTCCCTGCGGTTTTCCCGATGATCTTTCCGGTTGTTTCCCCGGAGGCTTTCGCTCAGTCTGCCCGGTTTCTTCCTCTGTTGTTTTTCCGGAGGCTTCCCTGCGGTTTTCCCGATGATCTTTCCGGTTGTTTCCCTGGAGGCTTTCCCGCAGTCTGCCCGGTTTCTT
>JAFQJK010000088.1 GCA_017415005.1 Rikenellaceae bacterium | reverse complement strand
TGGCCGGGCGTTGCGGCGTCGTGACAGAGCAGGTGCTGGCCATCCCCGGTAAACTGATCGGCTGCATGGTGCTGCTCGACAAACCCTTTCAGGGCGAGCACCTGTGGTTCATACCTCAAGACGCCCTCGAAGATGAAACGGCTCGTTAACCGCATCCTGCTCATCGCGCTGGCATCGGCCGTTGCGGCGACGGCGCTGCTGTGGCGGCGGGCCGCACGGCTCGAAAGCGAGCGGGACCGCTACCGCCAAAACACCGAAACGCTGCTCGCCGACATCGAGCGACGGCAGATAGACTCCACGCGCATGGCTCTCGACGTGCGCACGCTTCGGCTCACGGTGGCCGAGTTCGAGGAGTACCGTGCCGAAGATGCCGAACTGATCCGCCGTCTCGGATTGCGGATCAAAGATCTCGAAGCAGCGGCACGGCATCATATGGAAGTCGAGGCACAGATTACGGCACCCTTGCGGGATTCGGTAATCATGCGCGACACGGTATTCGTGCCGGTAAAAAACGTAGAGATGATAAATCCCCATATCGAGTTCAGGGGAATTATTGCAGACAATACGCTCCGGGCAGATGTACGGATTCCCGTAACGCTTCATCAGGCGATTGCCGTCGAGTACAAGCACAAGTTCCTTTGGTGGCGGTGGAAGGTCAAAGGCATTCGCCAAATCATCACCAGCGATAATCCCTACGTGGAGGTGAAGTATTCGGAGTATATACGGGTCGAAAAGAAAAGGTAGTGCATGTATTTCTCGGAACAATATACCGTAATCGGCATAAATTTCGTTCTCTTTGCGTAGTATTTTTCATACAACAGGACCGGAGCAAAATCTTGTTCCGGTCTTGTTTTTATTTACACAACAGAATTGTTATTCGTCTTCGCTGTCGTCTGGGATATATGTTTCCGTATCTATTTCGTATCTGCCGAACGTATTGACTGCATTTGCCAAATAGATACAGCCATCCTCCATACGAGAAAATTCTCTTGTGGGAGTATCGAATACATATCCGCCTTGATCGCTCATGTAAGCATTGAAAGCGTCTAATGCCACGTTGAATACAGAAATCTTTATCATGTCAGTCGTATTGGAATCCTTTTATTTTTTGTCTTTGATTACATGCTTGGGAAATTTTGTGTATTCACGGACCGCATCTTCATAGCGGTCTTTAATCATGGCATATTTCGGAGACTGACGTACTGCGGCATCGGCCTTAACGATTAGTTCGTTGTCACTCTCGTGACAGAACAAATTATGCGATCCTGTCGCATTCGCTTTCAGATTGTGGAGCAATATATCAAGATCCTCGTATTCGTCTATTTGCAGGCAGTATTGGATAGCCTCTAACGTGCTTGCGAAAGCTTTGATGTATTCCCCGATCTTATGTAACGTATAGCTTCGGTTTACCGCTGCATCATAAGCGCTCCTTGCAGCTATTTGCTCGATTTGTGAGTGTTGTTCGTTGATCTCTGTTTTTAACCTTTCAATTTCAGCCAATTTACTTTTGATTTCCAGTGCATTGATGATCTGCCAACCGACAGCAAAAGTTACAAGAATACCGACCATCCCGACCATCACTCCGATAAAAGTATCGAGCGATACTGCCGTTAACGATACGGAGCGGCACCACCACAATACGGCCAAGATTACAACGCCCGCAAGGGCCATAAGCGAAAGAATTATGCTGAGATTCTTTTTCATGTTTGTCTAAAATATTTTCTGCCTCACGAATATACAAAATTTTGCAATCCCTTCCTCACTCTTCAGCCTATTCTTTGACGTAATCAACGACGTCAAAGATGAAGCTGACCCTTACCAGGATCTTCAAAGGCCCGGACTACACCATAGGCAAACTCTCAATCAACGGAGCGTATTTCTGCGATACGCTTGAAGATGCAGTACGCAATCTTCCGCCAGTTTGCCCCGATACACCGCAGGGCAAATCCTGCACCTGCCGCGAAAAAGTCTACGCCCGCACGGCCATTCCCTCCGGAACATACAAAATCACGATGGAACACAGCCCGCGCTTCGGGCGTGCACTTCCGTACCTGCACGACGTGCCGCATTTTCTGGGTATCCTGATTCATTCGGGCAATACGGCTGATGACTCGGCCGGCTGCATCCTCGTGGGCCGGAACAAGGCCAAAGGCAAGGTGCTCGACTCGCGCGTTATCTTACAAGCCCTGATCGAGAGAATCGGAAAACAGTCGGAGATAACCATCGAAATTCGCTGATGGCCGGAAAGAAACTCATACCGCCCGACGGACTGAAGATCGACTTCCAGCCTTCGCCCCGACAATACGAGTTGTGGAAACTTCTACAGCCCGAATGTCCCGTGTGCGGTGGAAAAGTCGAGCAACGTCTCGTAGGCTTCGATCAGAACCGAAACCCACAGTACAAACCTTGCTGTACGAACTGCAATAATTCGAATATCCCCCAGCTTATCCTCGGCGGAGGCGCGGCTGGGGGCGGTTGAGCAAGTCCTATTTGATGTCTGTATGGCTTGTTAGCTGCTGCCTGCGCTATGCCGATTTTCGGGCCGTTATCGCCCGAAAGACGCTCAAATCGCTGAAAGAATCTACGTGGAATACCGTCCGCAAGGTCGTCAAGGATTGGGGACTGCAGGAGGATGTGAACTACAAGGTCAACAACTTGGCCGGATCGCTCCAGTTCTGGAACGGCTCGATCATACTCATGCTGGAGATGGCGGACTTGCCGAGCGATCCCAATTTCGAGCGTTTCGGCTCGATAGAGGTCAGCGCGGTAGGCGTGGACGAATGCTCGGAGATCTCCCAGCGCGCCATCGAGGTGCTCTTCTCGCGTATCCGCTGGAAGGTGCATGAAACGCTCGGTGTCTCGAAGATGCTGATGACAACGAACCCGACGACCAACTGGATACGTTCGCGTTTCGTGCAGGATGATGAAGGCAACAAGGTAACTACGCGCGAAGGGGAATTCTATGTCCCGTTCTCTGTGTTCGATAACCCCGACATCGCCTTTCGCCAGACCTACGAAGCAGCGCTGAACAAGATCAGCGATCAGGCCACCAAAGAACGCTTATTGTTCGGCAACTGGGATTTCATAGAACCCAACAGCTTGGCTATTTACAACAAGTTCGACGGCACGCGCCACCTTGTATCCAACCTCAAGGAAGAGGCATACGATCCCACCAAACCGCTCATTACGGTCTGGGACTTCAACGTCGCACCGCAGATGTCCGTATTGTTGGCTCAGATCGACTATGATAAGAAGAAGGTTTATATTCTCGAAGAGTTGCTGGGAAAGCCCGAAAGCAAGGAGAACAATACGCCGGCAATGAGCCGCCGACTTCGCGACCGACTCTACCGATATAAACATATCGGCGGCGTCGATGTCACGGGAGACCCTTCGGGATTGCAGCGCTCGACCGCCAGCGAGGACGGAGTGAACAACTACACCCAGATTCTCGACACGCTCGGAGGAGGCGTGCTGCGCCCCAAGCTCAAACTGCTCAAGAAGCAGCCGCCGCAAGTCGTACGATGCGATTTCGTCAATCAGATTTTCGAGGGATATGGCGGTTGGGAGATACGCATCGATCTGCGGTGCCGCAAGCTGACCGAAGATTTGATTTATCAGCTACGCAACGACGACGGTTCCAAGTGCAAGAAGAAAATCATGGACGGTAAAACAGGCGTCAAATACGAGAAGTACGGCCATCTGTCCGACTGCCTCGATTATTTGTTGTGCTTCTATCTGCGGGACAGTTGGTATCGTTTCAAAAACGGAGCTGACAGCACGACAGGAGTGCTATCGACCGCCGTGTTGCACGAAGGATTCTGTTATTAACGACATGTAAAAACATACTATAGATACCATGTACCGGAGATTTCTCAACGACAATGACTATCTGAGTGTCATTACCCCCGAAGCGCTCGCGCAAATCACACGCGGCAATACCGAACGTCTGGCGCAGGCCGAGGAGTCGGCCGAAATGAGTATTATCGAGTACCTGAGCGAGAATTACGAGGTGGAGAAAGAACTTTGGAAAGGCAAATACATCGCCTCATACGATCGTCGTATCTCTTTCCCGGTCGGCGCGCATCTCTACTACGAAGGGCAGATCTGTGCTGTGACGCGCGCCATCAGCGGATATAAGGCTCCAGCCCCGGAAACATATTGGGAGGAGTCCTCCGACCCGAACGTATTGGTAACACACACCCCGCTATACTCTCAGTTCAAAACCTATTATCCGGGCGATCTGGTCGCTTACAACGGGCTTTGCTATCTGTGTCTCGTTGAAAATGGCTACGATTTCGGGAATATCCGACAGCCGATGGTTGCAGGTTGGTTGGAAGTCATTCCGGAGCCGTGGGTGCCGAGAGAATACGGTTTATGGGAAGTAGCGGAGTATAACGGGGCGTTCTATGCCGTTACTGCCATTGATGGATTCGATACGAATCTCACACCGGTCGATTCGCAAAACTGGGGAGAGATCGCCGACTACGACCCGGAGTATAATAGTTACGAACTCTCCGACCATGAATATGTCATCTACGATGGACGGGTATGGTACCCGGAGATCGATGTCAATTCGGACGAACCGCAGATGGGCGTGAATCTCGTCGTACGCGACCCGCGCAACTACAATCTCAAGAAACACATGGTGCGGCTGGCAATCTATGAGCTGACGAAACTCATAGCTCCGAACAATGTCAGCGTTACGCGGGTCAAGGACCATGAGGATTCGATGAAATGGCTGTACGATGCCTCGAAACTGAGGATCAACCCCCAGATCCCGCGCAAGATCGCCGAGGACAAGCACGAGGTCATGGACTGGCAGATGGCCACGTTTCAGGCTGATTATGACCCTTGGAAAAATCCATGGCTGACATGACGGGTTAAAACAGAAACGAAAACCCCATGCCCCACGAATACATGGGCATGGGGTACAATCAATACGGCTCCTATTGTCTTATTTCTTACGAAACTTTTCTTCCTCCTTCCTGCGATAAACCCTGAAATCTGTATTGAGTCGCATATCCTCGCCAGGCATGTAGGTCTGCTGAAGCGCCTCTACCCGTAAAGCCTCGAAAGGCCCTTCCATATCCAGAATATTCTGGATACTCATACCATCGCACAAATAGTTCTCCAGTGTGTTGATGTCAATCTTTTTCTCCGTCATATTAGCTCCGTTTTGTTTATACCAAGATAGGGAAATTTTACCGGATCTCCTAATAATCGTACTGTCGATTTACGAGAAAGAACTTGTAGCTTATTTGTTAAAAGCACAATTAAATCCGTCTGTAATCGTTTGACATAGGATTATTTGCTATTAGTTCATCTTAATTATGATTGATTTAATTGTTTCCTTAAATCACTAATAACCAAATAATTTGTATTTTTACACCATCTATCAAACATCGTATACGCAATGGCACAAAGACGAACGAACATGACCAAGGCCGACATGGTAAATGAGATTGCCAACCGTACGGGCCTGAGCAAGGCGGAAATTAAAACTATCATCGAGGAATTCCTGCAGCTCATCAAAGAGTCGATTCTGGCTGGTATGTCCATCCAGTTACGCGGATTCGGTACGTTCTTCCGTAAAAAGAAGGCGTCCAAGAAAGCACGTAATATCAGCAAAGGAACGACGATAGATATTCCTGCCCATGAGGCGCCTGCCTATAAAGCTTCGAAGGAGTTTGCCTCTGCGGTTAAAGCGCAGTAATTATGGCTATAATTGGAGAGCAGATAATCTTACGAAAACGCCGCAGTAAGGGCGAACCGCAACCGAATCGGATCAAGCTCGATAAACTTCAGGCGGGAGACGAACTGATCGTCGAAATCGTCGTCGATAAGAAAAACGATGTCCGACATTGGTTTCACTTCCTACCTGAGATGCTGGAGAAGCGGCAGAGCATATCGTTTCGGGCATCCAACGGAGAAGTATATTGGCTATCCGGACTGCACCCGAAGCCGATGTTGGAATCGATGGCGCGAAGATTATTGCCGGCACCGGAGCCTAAGCGTCGGGGACGGAAGCCAACGACTGCCAAACCGATAAAAATGACTGATCCGAATTGGCGAAAACGCAAGCGCGGGCCGAAAGTCATGAAGGTTCTGATATTCGATTCAGACGGGCGTCTGATGGCTTTCTGCCCGACGGCAGAACGAGCCGCCGCCCTGACCAATATCCGTCAGGAGGCGATCGTCAGGCTGTGCAAGACCAAGCGCCCCTCATTCGACACCGGATGGTCGTTCCGACACTGGTGGCGAAAAACACAGGATGTCGACCTTACGGACTCCACGTTGACGGCAGTACGGTACGACGAAATGTGCAGGCGAAAACCCTCCGACGAACAACCTTCTGAATAGAAAACAAAAAAAGGCGTGAATTGATTCACGCCTTTTTCATATAGTTCCGCCTTATTTGCTGGCTTCAACCGATGCCTTTCTAAAATCCTTCATCAGCTTCATCAGCTCCAACGCGGCCTTACGTGCGCGGGTACCGGCCGCTTTGTTATTTTTCTCTACCTGAGCTTTCGCATTCTCAGTAAACAGGGCGATCTGCTCGTCGATGTTTTTCAGTAATTCTTCCATGTTCGTTTGTTGCCTTGATATGTGTTTGTAATTGTTTAAGTATAGGGCAAATATAGCGAAATATGTTTAATCTGAAAACTCTTCGCACAGTTCGGCGATGATCTCACTCTCATTTTGGTTCTTCCAGTAGAACTTGTAAATGGTTATAACGCTGTTCCCACAGTGTTCCGCAACGACTCCCGGCGGACACTTCTTATCGACCATCATCGTGATGTAAGTACCACGCGCCGAATACCATGTAATCTCTTCGTCGAAACCCAGAATGCTCACGATCCGACGTAGGGCTGTATTGACCTCGCCACAAATATAGGTCATGCGGTTTTTCTTTTTGGCGTGCGTATCGTGCTGCTTGCCGAAGATCGGCAGTACATAATCCGCATAACAGCGGTCGCGGTATTTGGCAGCGATCTTTTCGGCTCGGGGAACGAAAGGCGGTCTGGCCTTTTTAGGGGTTTTGATGCGTTCGTAGGTGATTTTCCGTTTCCTCATATCGATGCACGGCCAAGTCAGATAGGCTGCATCGATCGGCGCGATGCCTCCGCAATAAAAACAGAACAGGAACAAATCCAGATAATAACTTTCGGCCTCAGAGATCAAACTGCGGTCCATAGATTCCATAGCCTTCAGCAGCGTGAACGAAATCGTACTGGGAACGGTCTCCACTTCGCGGAACTTCTCGTTCGTGCAGATGAACACATCCACATCGGCGCCGGGAATGCCCTTTTTCTCGGCTTTCTTGACCACCTGATAGAGCGAGTGCAACTTTGCGCGCAAACCGCCGCGGTTGCCTCGCTTCGCCCCCTCGGATTCGATGAAAAACACATAATCTTTAAGGAATTGTTCGGTGATGTCCGTGAAATGCAGGTTGGAAAACGCCCGGTCGTATTTCGTTTTGACGAACCGTGTCAGGAAATCAAGGACACGCTCGTTGGTCTTAGCATAAGAATCACAAGGAACTTCATGTCCGTTCTTCATCTTTTTGGTCTCGCGAATGTCGTCGATCCATTTCCGGTAAACTTGTTCTACGGTAGGGACAACTGTTTCGCGGAGCATGACCTCACGCGGCTTGTCGTAATAGTGGGATAATTCCTGCGGAGTCCAGCGGATTTTCTGATCCTCCCACGCATTGCCGATCTGGTAATATTTATTGAGAGTGGACGAGAGCAGGGCATTATTGGCCGCCGCATTTTCAGTCTTGGGCTTGAACCGTTGCTGGCTCTGATCCCAGTTTTTGTAGAGTCCTGTAACGGATAGGACTTTGGAAACTCGGTTGAACCCCGGCCGATAGATGATCATTTTGATTTTCACGAAGTCCGGACGGTTCTTATCCGGCTTGCCTTTGAGTGTGAGTGTAAACATAGCGCACTGTCTGTTAGTTTGTTAGACTTTTTGGTTGTAGGTTACAACCAAGGCTACATAAGAATAGCCTGTGCGCCAACGCGAACGTTTATAAAATCATGCAAATTCTATAAGTCTTTTTGCCGTAAACACCTTAATAACAATTAAATATAATTAGCATCACTTAATACTAACACGGTACATCAAGGTTTTAGATAAAACTCTTGGCATCACTAACTTACAGAACCTGTGCTTGTCTGCATCCAATTACCTGTGTTTCATAAATAAGTGTGTCTTCTGGGGTAATCTGCAATCCCGTTTCTATTTGTATGGCTAACAGGATGCGGTTAATGTCAAAGTCGACAGTAAAAATCGACTGCATAGATTTCGCACTCTCAAAATTAACATATGCTACTTTTGAATATTCACGCTTGCCGAATTCTTTGATCAGCCATGTCTTGCCGCATTGACGAACACCGCGAACAATCAATGGTTTCCGTTTAGCCTTATTTTTCCACTCTACTAAAGAATGCATTGCAAATCTTTCCATATTGAACAGTGTTGAGTTTTGGTGTAAATATACATTTTTTCGAATGACTTTATGTAGTTAAACAGCATTTTTTCAAACAACTTTTTGTCTTGTTGTGTTTTTGTTCCAAATGTCATTCCATATCAACCGGTTTTATAAATGAAAGTAAGAGATTTGAGTTTTCTATTCGTGTATCTTTTTCAAAATGGGCGAGATATCGTTCGGTCGTGGCCACATCCTTATGACCTAATGATTCTGAAATGTAGGGCACATTAACCCCGTTACGTTTTAAGACCGTAGCGAAAGAATGCCTTGCGGTGACTGTTGTTAAATTGTCAATATTGAGAAGGGCTCCAATGATTTTTAATTGTTGATTAAAATTTTTCGTAAAGCTACCTTTTCGCATCAGTAACTTCTCTGAAGAGACCGTGTGTTTGATCAGAGGAAAAATATAATTATTTGGCAAGGGTTTATTTCCCCACCGCTTGATAATGGTCTTTAGTTCCTTTAACAAAGGAACTTGTATCTCCTTGATCTCCGAAGTCATTCGTTTTGTCTTTCCTCGCACAAAACGGATCTCGTCATCATAAAGATTTCGATATTTTAGCATAATCAAATCATCAACGGTAATACCGTTGCATAGATACATAAACACCCATAGATCCCTATATTTTCGTAATTCTTTAGATTTAGACTTAAAATTTATGATACGCTTGATCTCATCGCATGTTAAGGCCTTTTTTCTTCCATGAACACATTTGACTTTATACCCATCTTGACCAAATGCATACAGATTGCGTGACATATACCCTAAACTGATGGCCATATTGAGCACAGCACGTATGTTTCGCATATGAGAATATACGGTAGCCTGTGATCTGTTTTTTCTCAGATATTTTTCAAATTCTTTAAGCCATTTCAAATCGACCTGTTCAATGGCTATTTCTTTAGGGAAGCGCCTTTCTATAATATGTAAGGTAGATTCATACATAATCATAGTTCCTATTTGAGATTCAAGTTGAAGGTTGGCAATCTTATCTCTAAACAAAGAATTCAATGATGCTTTATCAATACGTTTAATATCGCTTTTTAATTGATCCAATGAGAATGCTTTCTTTTCTACAAGTGAATTTACATGTGATTTTACAAGTAGGTAACAATTCTCTATATCCTCCCTTATTTCGGGATGTATAGAATTATCACTTTGCACTATCTTATTCCATAATTCTTTAGAAATGCTTTGTTTTACAGGATAATACCAGCTTTTACTTCTAAAGGTTACCCGTATCTTTATTGGATACTCACCGTTCTTTCGTTGGTGTCTGATATCCAATACACAGGTTATGGTAATACCTCGTTTTTCATATTTAAACATAGACGAATGTTATTTATTGACAGATAGATTATTAGTGCATTTTCTGTTCGGTGAAAATTTATTACTTTATTTAACATTTACTAACAATACAATTATTTTACAATTAGTAACTATTTACTAATCAATACTGTTAACCTTGGGACTGCCATACACTCAACAACATCTATTATGTAGATTGTCAGTGCTTTATGGTGTTTTGTCGTGCGACGGAGTCATAATCCGAAGGTCCCGAGTTCAAGTCTCGGACTCGCTACTGGGAAATGGAGAGGTCACGACATAGTCGTGACCTCTTTTTTTGTGGCTGCGGCCGATGTTGCCGACGGATTGTTCTACCGGACCCGGCTGTCGGCCGGAAATGCGGTGCGTGCCGCCCGAGGCTGGCCCGGCAGACGCGGTGTAACGGAAGGGAAGGTATACGGGGTATGCGGCGCTCCATGTGCTACAAGCTGACCTGGTTCGGGATGCCGCTGGACTGAAGCGCGTGTGGGTTTTAAGCGCGTGCGCAGCAGGACTGCGGCGCATCGGCCGTGGGAAGGAAAGCCTGTGCCGCGGATGGTGCGGGCGTATGGATGGCGACGGGCTCAGTCGGCCGGCCGGAGCCGGAGGGGGAGCAGGTCCCCGGAGGTGATCCACAGGCTGTCGGGTATGACGACTATGTTGCCTGTCTCTTTCTTGCGGGCATGTTTTTTCATAATGTCGGGGGTGTCCGGGGCGGCTCCCGCGTGGTTGACCTGCTCCGGGTCGACGGGCGGGGCGACCCGGAGCTCCTTGTTCCGTTCGAATACGGCCCGGATCTCTTTGGCCTGGCGCTTGAAGGCCCTGGCCGTCCTGTCGACAGGCTTGAGGCTGACGCGCGCAACGGCGATGCCCATGACGGGCTGCACCTCGATCATATACGTGCGTCCGGCTTCGAGCGTGGCTTCGGCGATGTCGAAGTTCTCGGACGAGGCGGCGAAAATATGGCGTCCCGGGGCGCACTCATAGGCCATGAAGCGGCCCTGGCCGAGGGTGCCGAGCAGGCGGGTGCTGTCGTATAGGTCTATTTTGATCAGGAAAGCCGTGCCCGGTTCGCGGTAGAAATAGACCATGCTCCGCCCTTCGGAGGGAGCGCGCAGGATCTGGGCCTGTGCGGCGAATGATAGTGCCAGCAGGCAGCATAGGAGGATAGTGCGTTTCATGGGGGTAGGGGGATTAGGGTTAGTGGGACATAGGCGAACAGCCGGTCGTTTACACAAAATAGGCACTATTTCCGAAAATGCCAAATGTGCGGGAAAATTGTTGCGGATTGGGCCGGAGAGGGACGCTCTGGTGTGTGTGAACTGCCTAAATGCCGCCTATGACGCCTTGTTGAGGGGTTCGGGCGGATGGCGGGCGTAAAGGCGACTTTTGCCTTCCTGCCGGGGTGTCGGCAGAGCGGGCGGGCGTCCGTCGGCGGGCCACTGTCCCGTCCCTGGCAGAGCGGGGTGCGGTCGGGGGCAGCACCTTGCACGGGGCGGCATCCTGTTGCCCGGAGGTCAGCTGAAAATGATCGTCTTGTTGCGGTAGGTGAGGATCTTGCGCTGGATGTGCTTTTCGACCGCTTTCGAGAGGACGATCTTCTCGAGGTCCTGTCCCCGGTGGATCAGGCTGGCCACGTTGTCCTTATGCGAGATGCGCGCGATGTCCTGCTCGATGATCGGGCCGGCGTCGAGGTCGGCCGTGACATAGTGGCTCGTCGCGCCGATCAGCTTCACGCCGCGCTCGTAGGCCGCGTGGTAGGGCCTGGCTCCGATAAAGGCGGGCAGGAACGAGTGGTGGATATTGATGATGCGGTGCGGGAAGTTGCGGATAAAGTCGTCGGAGAGGATCTGCATGTAACGCGCCAGCACGACGAAGTCGATCCGCTCGTCGGCGAGGAGCCCCAGCGTGGCGGCTTCCTGGGCGGCCTTGTTCTCTTTCGTGATCGGAATGTGATGGAACGGGATGCCGAAACGCTCGGCCACCGGCCGCAGGTCGGGATGGTTGCTGATGATCAGCGGAATCTCGACGTCCCACTCGCCGGCCGTGTAGCGCGCCAGCATGTCGTAGAGGCAGTGCGAGAGCTTCGAGACGAAGATGGCCATGCGGGGCTTGTAGTCGTTGAAGTAAAGCCGGAAATAGAGGTTGTATTTCTTGGCATAGAGCCGCTCGAAGGTCGGCGCGATCTCATCCTTGGGGATCGAGAACCCGTCGAGCTCCCACTCGACCCGCATAAAAAAGACGCCGGCCTCGCGGTCGACGTACTGGTCGAGGTAGACGATATTACCGCCGTGGACGTTGATCAGGCGGGTGACGGTAGCCAGGATGCCCTGCCGGTCGGGACAGTGCATCAGGAGAATGGCCGTGGGGCTTTTGGGGGTATCGGGTGCGGCGATCTGTTTCGTTTCCATAGCGTGTCGGCTTTGACAATCACCGGCGAAGTTAGCGATATTCGGCAGAAAAACCAAACCGGGGGATCGGTAGTATACTCCCTTGCGACATGCTGCATGGAACGAGTTACCCTGTACAGGGGTACTGTGGGTGGGCGGCCACAGGTCCGGTTTGAGGGATGTCCGGATTGCTCGTCATGGTAAAAACATTCCGGTTCGAATGGGCCGGGTGTCGTCGCTTAGCGGTGGCTGGCACGCTGGTCTTTGAACCGGTTGATGACGTAGGCCGTGAAGATCGGGAAGAGCATCATGCCCGAGGCGGCCAGCATGACCGAGAGGAACTTGCCGACGGTCGTCACGGCAAAGATGTTCGATCCGACGGTCGTCACGTTCATCCAGGCCCACCAGAAAGCGTCGCCGAAGTTGTGTACGGCGGGGTTGGTCCCCAGCTCGAACTGGAAAAAGACGAGGCTGGCGAAGAACGTCAGGCCGATCACGGTGATCAGGTAGGCGAGCAGCAGGCTGCCGATGCGGCTGCGCGTGATCCAGCGGATCACCACGAAAAGCGCATAGACGCCGCGCAGCAGCGGCGCGCCCCGCAGGACCAGGTACCAGGGCACGCTGACCGGCAGATCGAACAGTGCCGTGATCGTGAGGTAGGGGATCGAGACCAGGAAAAGCACCGAATTGCTCAGCCAGTAGCGCCCTTTGTGCTCGGCGAGCCGCAGGCCGAGGAAGAAGTCGGTGAGGAACACGAGGCAGACCCCGAGCTGGATGTTGCGGAACAGCGGGCTGTTGAAGGTCATATCGACGTTGACCACCTCGTAAGCGAGCGTCAGCAGGATCACGATGCCGCCCACGAGGGTCAGTACGTTGAACACTTCGAGCAGGCGCCGCGTGCGCCGCATATCGGTGGTGGCAGACGGGGAGGATTGCTTGGCTGTTGTTGTCATAGGCTGGATGGTTTCTGACGGCGGATTGCCCGCGGGGTCCGGCGTGCGATGGGTGAACAGGTGCAAATCGTATGCCGGGAGGATGCAGGTCCGGGAAGACGGTGCAGGAGCCAGGGGGGAAGGGCGGTGGATCGGCCCGGTTCGGGCGGGCAAGGACCCGGAGAGGCTGCGGAGACCGTCTGCCCGGGTGCGGGTTGTCCTCCCTCGGCCAACGGCATGCCGGGCATCCACCCTGTGATGGCTCGCACGATCAGGGACCTCATCTGTCGCTACAAGGCGCGGCAGCAGGGGGCGCCGGATGGGTGATTGACCGGGCGGGGTGCCGCGCCGTGTGTGCGCGGTCGCACGGCCGGGCTGCCCTGGCAAAGTGGGGGCTATGGCCCGGGCGTGCGGCAGGGCCGGGAGCGTGCGGGCGGGGTGTTCCGGCAAGGTAGAGGCCGGGCATGGAAGAGGGGGATGGCCGGGCGGTACTATGCCTGGCCGGATGGCCGGTCCGGTTATGAAGACCGGTGTTTTTTCCGTCGGGGAATATTCGGTTTTGTCTGTATAATTTAATACCTTTGGGGCCGCTTGCCGCCTGCATGGCGTATGGTGTGCGTCGATGGCTGTTTGTCAGTGTCTTATGTGGTGGGTTGATGGGCTGTGTGATGGCGGCGGTTCAGGTTTCACGGTTAGTTTAGGTATTTGCTTATGAATTGGGTTTACGGCTTGTTTTTCGGGAACGAGGCCTTCTGGGGAGGCGGGGTTGCCCACTCGGTGCTGATCCTGGCGCTGGTCATTGCGGTCGGGATCATTCTCGGGAAGATCAAGGTGGCGGGCATCTCGCTCGGGGTCACCTGGATCCTGTTTGTCGGTATCGTGGTCAGCCATTTCGGCATGCGGCTCAACGAGCACCTGCTCCACTTCGTCAAGGAGTTCGGGCTGATCCTGTTCGTCTATTCGATCGGCTTGCAGGTGGGACCGGGCTTTTTCGCCTCGTTCAAGAAGGGAGGGCTCACGCTCAACCTGCTGGCGACGGCGATCGTTTTCCTCGGCGTGCTCACGGCCTGCGTACTGCACTGGGTGACGGGCATTCCGATCACGACGATGGTCGGTATCCTGTCGGGTGCCGTGACCAATACGCCGGGCCTGGGCGCCGCGCAGCAGGCATACAGCGATATGACGGGCCTCGACGACCCGAACATCTCGCTCGGGTATGCGGTGGCCTATCCGTTGGGCGTGATCGGTATCATCGTGACGATCATTGCGATCCGCTATATTTTCCGGATCAGGCTCGACCGGGAGAGCCAGTCGGGTGCGACGCCCGAGGACCGGGGGCAGATGGTCGAGTGGGCATCGGCCGTGGTCAAGAACCCGGCGCTCGCCGGCAAGAGCATTGATACGGTCATCAAGTTGCTGGGCAAAACGTTCGTGATCTCGCGCGTCAGCCATGCCGACGGGAGCATAGATATTGCCAGTCTCGAAACGGAGCTCAATGTGGGTGATAAGGTGCTGGTCGTTGCGACAGCCGAGACGATGGAGTCGGTGGTGACCTTCCTCGGCGAGCGGATCGACATGAGCCACGAGCAGTGGGATAAGCTCGACAGCCAGCTCGTGTCGCGACGCATTATGATCACCAAGTCGCGGCTCAACGGCAAGCCGATCGGCGAGCTGAAGCTGCGCACCAACTTCGGCGTGAACGTGACCCGCGTTAACCGTGCCGGTGTCGACCTGGTGGCGCACGCGGGCCTCGAGCTGCAGATGGGCGACCGGCTGACCGTCGTGGGCAGCGAGAGCTCGATCGCCGATGTGGCCAAGATGCTCGGCAACTCGATGCGCCGCCTGAGGGAGCCGAACCTGATCCCGATCTTCATCGGGATCTTCCTCGGCGTGTTCCTCGGCAGCGTGCCGTTCGCCTTCCCCGGAATCCCGCAGCCCGTGAAGCTCGGCCTGGCCGGCGGCCCGCTGATCGTCTCGATCCTGATCAGCAAGTTCGGCCCGCATTTCCGGCTGGTGACCTATACGACGATGAGCGCCAACCTGATGCTGCGCGAGGTGGGCATCGCGCTCTTCCTGGCCGGTGTCGGCCTCGGGGCCGGCGAGGGTTTCGTCGAGACGATCGTGCACGGGGGCGGATACCAATGGATCGGCTACGGCGTGATCATCACGGTCATCCCGATCCTGCTGGTGGGCCTGTTCGCCCGCAAGTTCTGCAAGTTGAACTATTTCACGATCATGGGCCTGATCGCAGGCAGCACGACCGACCCGCCGGCGCTGGCCTATTCGAACGGTGTGGCCGGTAACGATATGCCGTCGGTGAGCTATGCGACGGTCTATCCGCTCACGATGTTCCTGCGCGTGCTGACCGCCCAGATGCTCGTCCTGCTGATCGCGTAGAGGACCGGGAGGTACGGTATATGATATGAAGACCCGGAACCTGTGTTCCGGGTCTTCTTGTGTGCGTGTGTGCCGGGGTGGTGCGGGCGGGAGCCTGTGAACGGGTTGCGACATTAGCCGCAACCCGTTTTGCGGTACGAGAGCCTGACGCCTGATCCGGCGCGGACGCGTCGGCCTACTTGTCCTGATAGAGGTGCACGTCCATTTGCGGAAAAGGGATGTTGAGCCCTTCGGCGGGGAAGGTCTTGTACACCTTCTCGTTCATATCGAAGTAGACGCTCCAGTAGTCGGGACTATCGACCCAGACGCGCACGACGATGTTGACCGAGCTGTCACCCAGGCTCGTCAGCGCGATGAACGGCTCGGGATCGGCGTGGATGCGGCTGTCCGCTTTGATCAGCCTGAGCAGCACCGCTTTGGCCTTGTCGTAGTCGTCGCCGTAGCCGATGCCGAAGGTCCAGTCGACGCGACGCTTCGCTTCGCGCGAGTAGTTGTTGACGATACCGGTCGAGATACCTCCGTTAGGGATCATGATCGTCTTGTTGTCGGGCGTGTTGATGATCGTGTTGGTGAGCTGAATCTCCTTGACCGTGCCGCTCTGGCCTTGGGCTTCGATGAAGTCGCCCACCCTGAAGGGACGGAACACGAGGATCATCACGCCGCCGGCAAAGTTCTGCAACGTGCCGCTCAGCGCCATACCGATGGCCAGACCGGCCGAGGCGAACAGGGCGATGAACGAGGTGGTGTTGATGCCGATGATGCCTACGACGATCACGATCAGGAAGATCATCAGCGTGATGCTCACCAGGCTGAGCAGGAATCCGCGGAGCGAGACATCGACGTCGCGCTTGACGAGGATACGCGTCATGATCTTGCGTACGCGGCGGATCAGCCAGCGGCCGATGTAGAATACGGCAAGGGCGACCAGGATCTTCAGCGCGATGCTGATCGTGTCCTTGACGACCATGTTGATGATGTCCTGTACGGACATGTGCGAGATAGCCTGGATTTTTTGTTCCAGCGCGTCGCGGAAGGTGCTGTCAGCGACGGTCTTGGGCGCAGCCTGCGCCACCAGGGTCAAAAAGTTCATAATGAGTTGAATTGGTTGGGTAAAAATGAATTGTCCTCATGCAAATATAGCGAAAGCCGAGAGCAATCGGGAAAACTTGTTTTCCGGGATTGCCGAGGCGCCTCCTGTATTCAACAAATATAGCGAAAGCCGGGAGCAATCGGGAAAACTTGTTTTCCGGGATTGCCGAGGCGTCTCCTATATTATTCAAATATAGTGAAATGAACGGCATCGTGCAAATGATTGGCAAAGATGCCCGGACCGGGTCTCCTGTAAAGATAGCGAAAGCCGAGCGGCAAGCCAAACTTGTTCGAGCTTGCCCGAGGCGCAGCCTTTCTTCTACAAATATAGTGAAAGCCGAGCGACAAGGCGAAAACCTGTTTTCAGACTTGTCCGAGGCGTAGCCTATATTCTACAAAGATAACGAAAGCCATGTGGCCAAACAAGGCTTGTCGGAGGCTTTGCCCGGGACGAGCCTGTATTTTCAATATCGTGTAAGATGGCATAAATCCGGATTGGATGGTACGGGCGTGTCGGCACTGGGAGCCCGGATGCTCCCATGCAGGACCGATGCGGGCTGGCGCGCGGAGGAATACGATGGCGGCGGTAATATCGGCATTGAGCCGCGCGGGGTATGCTGTCGGTGCGGGGTGATTGGCTGCTGCACAGGTGGGGCAGTTTTGAGCCGGTCAGTGGGTTGCAGAGGTGGCGGAAGGCTTTGTAGCCCTGCTGCCGGGGGTGAAGGATCTGGCCGTGGGGCTGAGCTATCCGCATCGGACGGGTGGAAAAAGCATACGGAAAATGACCGGCAGGACGATTCCCGACGGGGATGGCTGTACGGAGTCAACTGTAAGGCAGGGTACCGTGGACGAAAGCGGAGGAGGCTGAATCCGGCACGACCGATTGGTGAAGATAGCGCCCGAAGCTATTTGAATGCTTTGAAGGACTCCTTCTTCAGGTAGATCTTATAGGTGAGGCCGCCCGAGAAATACTTGCACCGCTGAAGCATGACCTGCGCGAACAGGTGGTTGAACAGCAGGTAGTTGGCGCCTATATTACACTGCTCGTCGCAATACTCGGCAATGACGTTGAGGTTGCGGGCGAACGAAGGCGAGAAGGCAACGCCCGCGCTGATGCTGTTGGAGAGCGTGCGGTTCTGGGTGTGGTAAATATAGGCGAGGCTGGCCGTGAGCCGCTGGTTGCGGATGTAGAAGTCCTTGGACATGGCCACGTAGATGCGACTGAAGAACTGACTGACCATAAAGCCGCCGTTGCTGGTGTGGAAACAGTCGTTCGTGCCGATGACAACGGCAGGGATGTACTTACGCTCGCGGAGCAGGCGCAGACGCACCGAGACCGAACGGTCCTGATTGATAAAGCGGCCCTTCTTCTTCGGGAAATAGATATACGAGGGATCCTCGGGATTGTCCGTGGCCCGGAACATAGTCGCCGTGTACGCCACTTCAAGGAAGGGGAGCAGCGTGGCGTTCAGATAGTAATTGATCGTGTTGTACGGGAATTGCGGCGGGGTGAAGACATCGTTCAGGAAGTTAGCCCCGAGCATCACTGTCCCGTCCCGCTGCATCTCGGCCGAGGGAGCGAGCAACAAGCCCGTTGTACCCAGCGTAGTCTGGGCAAAAAGCAGACAGGGACAATAAATCAATAAAATGAGTAACCCGATTTTTTTGATCATTGTCCCTGTATCTTCGCTTATTTTTTACTGGTGTTTATCGCTGATATTGCGCAGCGGCGGATTAGTTGCTTCCGCCACCGCCACCATGGTGCCCGTGCTGTGAGGGAGGCGTAACAGGGGTGTCGTCGTCATTGGTGCAAGAGGTGAACGCAATGCTCACGGCAACCACTGCGAACAGCGTCAGCAGCACGTTCTTGCTAAAAATGCTTCTAAGCTTTTTCATAATTGTTCGGTTTAAATAAGGTTTATTTTATGTTGTTACAATTCCGATTTGATGTAGTACGGATTAAAGTTGTTCTGTGACCAGTTTTCGCCCGGATCAGTGCGGTACATGGCGCCTTCGTTGTTATAGGCGGCGGCGTTGTACTCGAGGTAGAAATAGTCGGATGTCGTCGCCCGGATCCCCCGGTTGCGCTTGTAGCGGTACGGCGGCAGCGCGATGGCGAAATGAAAGCCCCCGTTGATGTCGATCTTCGTGGTGCGCTGTGCATAGACCCCGATCGAAACATTGCGGAAGTGCCGCGTCATGTCGATCCGTGCGCCGTAGTCCCCCATCATGTAGCGCGCCGCATTGACGTTGAACTGCAGGTTGAAGCGCGGCATATAGTACTGCCCCCCGACGCTCGCGACGAACGTTTTCGGCCAGGTGTAGTGCCATTTCCAATTCCAGAAAGTCGAAGAACCTACCAGTCCCGCCCGGAGCAACAGAGCGAAGCGCTCGTTGCGGAACGGATGGAACGCCCGAAGATCGGCGCCCCAGCGGAACTTGTTGAATGTACCGATCGTTGCCTGCATAAACCATGCCCGCGGCAGCCGGAACTGCTGCGAGAGGGTTATATAGCCCGGACGGACCTTGCTGTAATACATGCGCCCTAAGTCATCAGGATCATAGCCGGTAGTGTAAATAGGCACGATTACCTGGGCCGTAAGCATCATGCCTTTCCAGAACGAGATCTGCAATGCCGGCGATAGGTTGATCATGATGTCGTAGGGCTTTTCCAGCTTGATGTTCCGGAAATGGAACTCCGGGGTAACGACGATATCCACTTTAAACAAAGAACGGTTGGCGGGCTTGATCCGCCGTACTTCCTGCCAGGCTCCGTCGAGACGGTAGCTCGCTTCCCATGCTCCCGGAGCGATCGCGGCACTGTCGCCCAGCGCCGCCGGATCGCAATAGAGCGAGATCTGCGGCACATTGTTCTTCAATACGATCACCCGGCACGGCTTGGAGCCCGGGCCCATATCGGCCCCGATCGCTTCGAGCGCTGCCCGGATGCCCGCCGGATTGAGCTTCCATGCGCTGTTCTCCAGCGCGATGATCCGCTCTCCCGGAGTGTCCGTCTGGGCGACGTTCTCGAACCCCATGTCGACAAGCCTCTCCACGATCCCGTCCGCACGCTGGGCCAGAACGCCCGTGGGGACGGATAGCGACAGAACGAGGATGCACAACTTGAATAACGGAGTAATGTTCAAAGCACACCTTTTGTTGTTATGTATCATTACTCCAAAAATTATTCCGCAACTTCGGCCTGTGGCGCAGTTATGTGGTATACGCTCGAATATATCTCGGACAAAGGTAATAATTTATTTGTTATATCGGCCCGGGGCTCCGTAAAAAATGCGCGTTAATTGCCGAATTCGTAAAAAACAGTCTGAAAATGTCATAACCTGATGCGGCAGACGGTTCGCCTGCCTGAACGGTAGGTGGATAGCGGGCATTTCTGCGCATAGCGGGATCTCGGACCGCTGGCGGCTCCGTGCCCGTGCGGCGTCAGAGGCCCTCGGTATATTTGAGGAGCAGCGAGACCGAGGTCGAGGTGACCTGCATCCGGTCGGGCTGGCCGGCTCCCGATGCGACGAATCCTGCCTTGACGATACCCGTAAGGCGCGGATCTACGTTCTGCTGCGTGTAGTGGGTGTGCAGGACATAGCGCAGCTCTCCCTCCCCGGTGGTGAAGAAATCACCGTGTCCCGTCCCGTTGCGCCGGAGGTTGGCCCGGCTCATGATCGGGCTGTCCGGACTCTTGGTCCACGGGCCGAGCGGATTGTCGGCAGTGGCGTAACCTACGGCGTAGTCGGGGCTCTGGTAGTGGTTGGCCGAGTAGAAGAAATAGTAGGTCCCGTTGTGCTTGAGGATGGTCGGGCCCTCGGTGATCTTGCCCCATATCTTCTCCCAGGGCTGGTCGGCCTCGATACAGAGCCGGGCGGTCTCGGGCTTGATGTCCGACAGGTCGGGCTTGAGCTCGGCCACGTAGAGCTTATTACCCCCGATAAGGCGTACATGGTAGAGGTAGGGCGTGCCGTCGTCGTCGATGAACACGTACGGGTCGATCTGCTTGCTCGGCCCCGAGATCTTGTTGCGCGTGAACGATTTGAACGGGCCCAGCGGGGAGCTGGCTTTGGCGATGGCGATCTGCTCCTCGGAGGTGTAGGCCATGTAGAGGTCGCCCTTGTAGCGGAATACCTGAGGGGCCCAGAAGCCGAAGCCTCCCCACACCTCGCTGTTCTTGGCCAGTGCGTAGCCTCCGGTGGCGCCTTTGGGACCGTACCAGTGCGTGAGGTCGGTGGAGGTATAGCATTGGAAGCCGTAGTCGACATTGCCGCCGGTGCCGTACAGGTAGTAGGTGCCGTCTTCGTAGAAAATGGTCGGGTCGGCCAGCTCGATCGGCGTGCCTGTGGGAGGAGGGGGCGGGGGTGTGCCGCCGTCCCCGTTGTCGGATTTGCCGCCGCAGGCGACGGTGCAGAGCGCGGCCAGGGCCAGCGCAAGAAGTCTGAATGCGTGCATAAGTGGTGTAGTAAAAGGTTGAAAAAGGTGGACTCTGGGACTAAGGTAAATAAAAATGGCGGTTATGCAAAACTGTTTACGCTGTTTCCGGATCGGCTGGCGGTGAGGATCGGTGCGGTATTTGCTGTTTTTACGTTCCCTTCCCTTTTTTATTTTCGGGGCCGGGTATCATGGAACAGAAATAATTTTATCTTTATCAGTCGGATAACAATGCGGCCTGCCGGACCTTGGAGGGGGCGATGCGTTGTCCGGGACCTGATCGGGAGATACCACTAAAACACATAAATTTATGGCACGAAAACTTTTGATACGCGACCTGACGCTGCGCGACGGCCAGCAGTCGGCGTTCGCCACGCGCATGAAGCAGGAGCAGATCGACCGGGTATTGCCTTACTACAAGGATGCCCGCTTTTATGCGATGGAAGTCTGGGGTGGTGCGGTGCCCGACTCGGTGATGCGCTACCTGGGCGAGAATCCGTGGGACCGCCTGGAGAAGATTCATGCCGTGGTGGGCGACGTGTCGAAGCTCACGGCGCTCTCGCGCGGGCGTAACCTGTTCGGGTACAGCCCGTACAGTGACGAGATCATCGAGGGTTTCTGCCGCAACGCGATCGAGTCGGGGCTCGGCATCATGCGTATCTTCGATGCGCTGAACGACGTGGACAACATCAAGTCGACGGTCAGGTACGTGAAGAAGTACGGCGGCCTGGCCGACTGCGCGGTTTGCTACACGATCGATCCGCATTTCACGACGGCCGAGCGCATGAAGGCGGCGCTCAAGGGCCGGAAACTGCCCAAAGCGGTCTTCACCGACGCGTATTTCCTGGGCAAGGCGCAGGAGATGGAGGCGCTCGGGGCCGACATGATCACGATCAAGGATATGAGCGGGCTGATCCCGCCCACACGCGTGGCCGGGCTCGTCAAGTTGTTCAAGTCGAAGCTGAAGGTGCCGGTCGATTTCCACACGCACTGCACGCCCGGATACGGGCTGGCCTCGGTGCTCTCGGCCATCGTGCATGGGGTCGACATCGTCGATACCAATATCTGGAACTTCGCGGGCGGACCGGCTGCCCCGGCCATCGAGCTGATCTACGTTTTCTGTAAGAAGATGGACATCGAGCTGGGGATCGACATGGAGGCCGTGGCGAAGATCAATGCCGAGCTGCTGAATATCCGCAGGGAGCTGGAGGCTTTCGATGCCGTGAAGATGTTCCCGCGCCCGTTCGATCCGCTGACGGACGAGCTGCCGGAGGATATCGACCGCGAGTTCGACCGGGCCATCGCGGCGGCCGGCAGCGGCGAGGAGACGACGCTGATCGCAGCCTGCCACGCCATCGAGCATTACTTCAACTTCCCGCCCCCGAACGAGCTGGTCAAGAACGCCGAGATACCGGGCGGCATGTATACCAACATGGTGGCCCAGCTCAAGCAGCTCAAGTCGGAGGCGATCCTCGAGGATGCGATGAAGCTGATCCCGCGCGTGCGCCTCGACGCGGGCCTGCCGCCGCTCGTTACGCCCACGAGCCAGATCGTCGGCGCGCAGGCGGTCAACTGCGCGCTCGACCAGAAGAACGGCAAGCCGATGTACTCGAACGTGTCGAACCAGTTCGTCGGTTTGGTGAAGGGCGAGTATGGCAAGACGCCGGTGCCGGTCGATCCCGGATTCCGCCTCAAGATCGCCGGCGTGCGCGAGGAGACGCCGTATGACGTGTCGAAATATCGGATGCAGCCCAATCCGGTGCTTGAGGATTGCGGGGGCGTCAAGTTGGCCGAGAACGAGAAGGAGGTGCTGCTGCTCGAGTTGTTCCCGCTTGTGGCCAAGGATTTCCTGACCAAGACGAAAAAGGCACGCTGCGAGGCCGGGCGTGCGGCGGCTGCGCCTGTCGGGGCGGAGATCCCGGAGACGCAGCCTGCTGCGGCGTCGGCCCGGGCGGTCGATCGCAAGGCGCTGACGGGACACCTGGTGGTGGCACCGATGCCGGGCCGTATCCTGCGTTTCGCGATCAAACCGGGCGATCGGGTCGAGGCGGGGCAGGAGATCCTGATCCTTGAGGCGATGAAGATGGAGAACAGCATCATGTCGGACTTCACGGGGACCGTGAAGCAGATCCTTGTGGCCGAGGGCGATACGGTGGCTGCCGATGCCGCGCTGGTCGAGATCGAGTAGGCCGGCGGCTGCTGAGATTTGCCGCAGTCGGGTGGGCTTTAGGCTCACCCGACTGTTTTTTTGCCCGCGGCGGTTGCCGACGGGACAAGATGGGCGAGGAATGGCGTACCCGGTGGTCGGAGATGGTATGGGGCGGGTGTGTCGGGTGTGTCGGATGTCGGGCGGAGGGTGGTAAGCATGGGCCGGAGCATGCCGGTGCTGGGGGGCTCTGAGCGGGTAGAGGTCGGCCGTGTGTAATTCACATGCGTGAGGGGGGGGGGCGGCCTTGCGGGTTCAGACGCTGGCTGGGCCCGGGTGTATCTGGTATTGGGGGGCCGATATGGTTCGGATCGTACCGCCAATGGCAGCGGTGGGACCTGAATGCGGTGATCGGGGGCAGTGTCGGCGGACAGCCTTCGGAGACCCGTGCGGGAGCTATTTGCCGCGGCCCTGGTCGGCAGGTTTGACCACGAGGAACGACGGGAAGCAGTCGATCTGGCCGGCTGTGTTGCGCGCCAGGCGGAGCCAGTTGGCGTAGCTGACGATCAGCAGTTGCTTGTCGCGGACGAAATCGGCGAGCGGCGTGTCGGGTCCGCTCAGCGTCACGCGGCCCGGTACCAAGGCCGGCAGCGCCGCGAGCTCGGCCTGGTAACGGGGCAGCGCGTCGGCATCGGAGATCATCAGGTCGATCGGGGTGTCGGGATCGATCGTTTCGCCGAACCGGAGCAGGCTGCTGTCGCCCTCGCCGAGCAGGATGCCGATCCGTCCGATCCTACTGAACCCGCGGTTGACGAAGACGCCCAGCGTGCTCGTAATGTCGTGGAACAGGATGCGGGTCTTGTCGACGGTCAGCGCGCCCGGAAGCGTCCAGGCCCGCCTGGAGATCAGTTCGTTGATGCGTTGCAGCTCGCTGTTGAGCACGAGCCGGCGGCGGCTGGGCCGCACGTACTCGCGGATGAAGCTCGGTCCGGCGCCCATCAGCACGAAATCGTACGTCTCGTTGCGGGCCAGGTCGGCGAGGTCTTTGGTGTAGTGGTCGGTCACGTAGTGCCGCTCGTCGACACGCAGGCCCAGCCGCCGGGCCTCATCCTGCAGGTCGGCAAAGCTGTCGGCCGTGAACTCGCCCGTGTTGAGCGGGCTGAGGTCGGTGCCGATCGTATAGTGCACCGCGGTCACTTTGGCGTTACGGATGTTGGCTCCGCAGAGCTGGCTCAGCAGGTCGAGGAACGTGCGCCCGCTCGCGGGGTTGCCGAACGAGACCAGGATGCGGTTATGGCGCGACTGGGGCCGCAGCTTCTTCTTCCGGCGCCCGTAGAGCTTCTCGATCACCATGAGCGACGGGGTGGCCATGAAGGTGGTGAACAGGGCCATGATCACGAAGATCACGAAGATCGATGAGGGGATGATCCCCATCTCGTAGCCGATGTTGAGCACGATGAGCTCCATCAGCCCCCGGGTGTTCATCAGCACGCCGATCTCGAGGCTGTTCTTCCACGATTCGCCGACGAAGCGGGCCGAGAATGTGGCGCCGAGCATCTTGCCGGCGATCGACACGGCGATGAAGACCCCGCACATGATCCACAGCTCCGGCGTATTGAGCAGGCCCAGCTCGGTGCGCAGGCCCGTGAAGACGAAGAAAAGCGGCAGGAAGAGCACGAGGGCCACGTCTTCGACCTTCTCGGTGATCAGGCGGCGGAAGCTCAGGTTGTCGGGCATGATGACGCCCGCCACGAAAGCGCCGAAGAGCGCATGGATGCCGAGCACCTCGGTGATGTAGGATGAAACGATGAGCACCAGGAAGATGAACGAAACGAAGGTCTTGTTGATCACCTCCGGATTGTTGTACAGGTTGCCGATCTTGCGCATGAAGGGGCGGATCACGCCGAACATGAACAGGACGTAAACGATGGCGCAGCCGATCGTGTAGACCGCGCTGAGCATGCTCCCGGCTTTGGCGATAGCGATGATGGCCGCCAGCATGCACCATGCCGTCACATCGTTGTTGGCCGCGCTGGCGATGGCCAGGCGTCCCATCGGCGTGCGCGTGAGGTCGCGTTCCTGGATGATGCGCGCCAGCACGGGGAAGGCCGTGATGCTGATCGAGATGCCGATAAAGAGCGCGAAGGGGAGGAACGTGGTGTGTCCGGCGCCGAACTCGGGATAGACGAAATAGGCCAGCACGACGCCCATGAAGAACGGGACGATGATGCTGGCATGGCTGATCACGAGCGTCTCGCTCGCCTTCTTGCGGATCACTCCCAGGTCGAGCTCCATGCCGATCACGAACATGAACAGCACGAGGCCGATCTGGCTGATGATGTTGAGCGGGACGAGCGTTTCGGGCGAGAAGAGGAACTGGAACGTCCCGGGGAAGAAATGACCGAGGACCGAGGGACCGAGCGCGATGCCGGCGACGATCTCGCCGATCACCCCGGGCTGGCCCAGGTACTTGAACAGGAACGAGAAGAAGCGGACGGCGATGAGGATGGCGATGATCTGCAGCAGCAGCATCGGCACCGGGTGGGTCATCTGCTCCGAAAGCCCCGTGCGGAACAGGCTCCACGGCGAGGTCCATCCGTCTGCCCCGAGGCCCGGCAGCAGCGTGCGTACGTCGTACGCATTGCCCAGGTCGATCACGGCCCACAGCAGCGCGCCGAAGACCACGAGCATGACCGCATAGAAGATGTAGTTCCGTTTTGCCTGATTAGCCATAAGGGTCGGGTGAATGAAACAAAGATAGGATTTTTATCGGAATTGAGCATGGCGGGAAATGAAAAACTGCGCCTGCGGGGCCGGGCATGCGGGGTGGGTGTCGCCCGGTACGGCCGGCAGCGGGGGCGGGGTTTGCAGGCTCGGACACTGTCTGAGCGGCGTGTTGCCGAAGCCGGGAGGAGGTCGCGGACAGGGCTGCGGAGGTGTTCTGCGATTGTCGGCCGGATGCGGACGGACGGGACGGATGTCGGTCGGTGGAGGAGGGTACGGGCCGATGTCCGGGGGAGAGCGGGGGACGGGCGGAAGGCGCTTGGGACGGGTGTGCCCGGGGATGGGGCGCCGATGTCTGCCGGATGGAGGCTGCGCTCGCGTCGGGGCGGAGCGTCGATCAGGATTGCTGTGCGCAATGCGGTGAAAAAGGCTATCTTTGCTGCAAATCACGCTGCTATGAATTACGAATGCTTATCGGACTATCTTGCGCGACGCTATGCGCCGTCCGACTACCCGGCGATCCGGGCACAGGCGGAGGACTTCGCCCGGCGGCGCCCGTTTGCGGGGATGCGTATCCTCGAGGCGACGCCGCTCTATTTCAATACCTCGGCCAAGCTGCTGCCGCTTGTGGCCGGCGGGGCCGAGGTGGTGCTCTCGCTGGTGCCCGGCGTGCCGCGGGACCGGCGCTTTGTGGCGTGGGCGCGCGAGCTGGGCTTCGCGTGCGAGGAGGCGCCGACCGGCGGGTTCGACCTGGTATCCGACTGCATCGGACTCCATGCCGGGCTCTCGCCGCGGCTCGGGTTTGCCGAGCTGACCCACTCGGGGATCGGCTATTACCGGGACAGCGCGCGTCCGTGCTTTAACACCGACGGCGGCCGGATCAAGCGGATCGAGGGCGCGCTCGGGACAGGCGACGGGCTGGTGCGCGGGCTGGCCCGTTTCGGGCTGGACGTGGGGCCCGGGCAGCGGTGGCTGCTGCTGGGGTTCGGCAAGATCGGCAGCGGTGTGGGCATCCGGCTTCGGACGCTGGGTGCCGACGTGGCGGTGGTCGAGGCTGCGGCGGTCCGAGGACGGCTGCGGGGGACGCCGGTGGGCGATTTCGAGTGGGTCGATATGGCCGACCGCGATGCGGTGGCCGCTGCGGCGCGCCGGGCCACGCACATTGTGACAGCCACGTCGGTGGCCGGGGTGGTCGGGCGCAGCTATCCGCCCCGGGCGTTCCTCGAAGGGCAGGTGCTGGTCAATATCGGGGCCGAGGACGAGTACGGGCCCGAGTTCGCCCCGGAGCAGGTGCTCAACGGCAAGGTGGCGGTCAATTTCGCGCTGGAGGAGCCTACGCACCTCCGGTATATCGAGACGACGTTCGCGTTGCAGAACGAGGGACTCGCGTGGATCGCGACGCATCCCGGGGCGTGCGGCGTCGTCGCACCACCCGAGGAGATGGAGGAGCGGCTGCTGGCGATCGTGCGGCGTGAGGGGGCGATCGCCGGCGAGCTCCGGCTGATCGGGCTTTAGGCTGCCCGTCCGGCGGCCATATGGCGGCAGTTCCGGGCGGTTCGATCTGATTCGGAAGCTAAAATGGATAATTTTCGGCCTGAAAATGCTATGTTGTTGGAAAATAATTATCTTTATGCTATGAGGGCACGGGGTGCGAGCTGAACGAAGGCCGGTGTGCGGGGGCAGGATGATCGTGTCTCAGGTTCTCCGGACCGTATTGCGTGATGTAACTGCTAACCTAAACCCTATACTTATGAAGAAATTACTACTACTATTTGCGGTTGCCCTCGTGTCGTCCGGGGCGTTCGCGCAGCGGCCTTCACGCTACCAGGGCGAGTTCAATATGGCCTACGCCATCGGTGTGGGGAATCTGGGGCTCGACCGGCTCAATGTCGAAACGGTGCACGGAGTGCGTTTCAGTCCCTATCTCATGGCGGGCGTGGGTCTCGGGATCCATATGTATACGTGGCAAGGCATGCGCTCGACCTTGGTCCCGATCTTTGTCGATATGAAAGGGTATTTTATGCGTCGCCGGACATCGCCGTATCTGGGGATCGACCTGGGCTACGGGATCGGCACCGGGGTGGACAGGGGAGTCGGCGGCTTGTATGTCTCCCCGACCTTCGGCGTGAGTTGCGGCCTGGGGGGTAATGCGGCGTTCATCCTCGGCATAGCCTTCCAGTCGCAGCAGCTCTTGGTAAATAGTGTCAGCGTATCGTTCAACGCGGTGGCTGTAAAGGCGGCCGTTACGTTCTGATACGGGTTGCCGCTGCGGTATGCAATGTGCAGGCCGTCCCTCGCAGGAGCGCCTTTGAAGAATTGCAACAGTCTGGCAAACCGGGCTGTTGCAATTTTTATGATAGGACGAGGTAACGAAAGGGTGACGGTTCTGTTTTTCGTTGCCTGTGTTGGTGTTTACAACCGCAAATAACTGATAAAAGATATATAATTAAACGAAAATTATAAAGCTATTTTTGAGCATAAGCCACATTTTCCATTATGGTTGTGTGATTATATCGTCTATCTTTAGCTGTTCTTTCTTGACAAACTGTATCAGTGCTTTTTCAAAATTCCGCTTTTGACTTAGCATATATTTAGCTGTCTCCGCTTCAAATATATTCAATATAGCTAAGGCTTTTTCTATCGGTTTACCTTCATGTTGTTGTGCTATGGATGTAGCATCCAGTTTATATGGGGAGTTTATTTCATGCAGCTTGCCGGTCATCTCGTTTGTCATTTGAATAACCATTTGTTCAACAATGTCAAGCGTTTGCTCCGATTCTTCTGAAAAACAGAGATATTGAAATAAAGTATTGACAGTCCTCGACCAAAGGCCGTAACACGAGGGGACGTTCGGCCTCTTGCGTCCCTTCTATTATGCAAGGTCTGTTCATGGGGTTAGAACGGATCTTCTATCGGTCAGTATTTCTTGTAAAGCGTTTCGCGTATCCTGCTTTCGGAGCAGAGCCGCCCCCCGGCTGTTAATTACGGTATAGGGTATCTGCCGTGGGGCGCGTAGAGTCTGCAACGTTCTCGGGGAGAATAGCGACATTTGTCATGGCCATTGCCGCATTTGCCCCTATTTATTTTTCTATAAAACAGAACAATAGCAGTCTGGTATTTCAAGTCAGGTTAACCCGACAGCAACAGCTTTAACGCAATCATCCGAAATGACATTATTAAACGGTGCCGGATTATTGGAAGCGGTGACAATTTGCAGTACGGACCTTGCCCGGCAAATGTCTTTTTTACCGGTTACCGTTCGAGAACGATTCTTCAGAGGCCGGTCGATTGTCTGAAAGAAGACGGTCGAAGATGTCAGTCCCTCCGTTGCATGTCGACAAACAGACAAATAAGCGTATCTTGGGGCCTTCATGTATTATTTCAGACACGGGTAATGCCGCAAGGAAACAGAGAAAAAGTGGAAAACTACAAATACCATCATGCAGAATTCCCGGTGCGTCCGTCCGAAGGGCCATAACGAGAGCACCTGCATTTATGCTTTCGGGTGTGCTTTGCCGGTGTTTAGCGCAAGAGTATATAAACCGATCAAAGCACAACGCAATGAAAACCTCCATTACCCCCAGGCTCAACTACCGACCGGACTCGGCGGGGCGCCGCGCACTCATCGTCCAGGTGATCCACAATCGCCGCCGCAGCATTCTGACCACCCCTTACCGCCTGCGCCCCGAAGAGTTCGATGCCCGGAGAGGGCGTGCCGTGGCGACGAACCGCGGCAAAGCCCACCTCACCTTGATCCGCGAGGCGAACGAGTGTATCGAAGAGTATATCCGGCAACTGCGCGCCATTGCCGACCGCCTTCACGGGATTGGCAAACCTTACACGGTATCGGACATCACCGGGACATATAAGCTCGGCGGCGACAACCGCTACGTGGAGATCTTCGCAGAGCATGTTGCCCGCGAGCTCGAAAATGCGGGACGCTTCGGCACGGCCCGCTCGTACCGCTCGCTCCTGAGCGCGTGGGTCAAGTTCGCGGCCCACCGCCAATGGCGCTTTTCGCAGCTCGACGGCGGTACGGTCTCCGCCTTTGCGGCCTACCTCGAAAGCCGGGGCCGCAAGCGCAATACGGTAACATTCTATCTGAGGACCCTGCATGCACTCTACAACCGTGCCCGCGTGTACGGCTGCGCCCCCATCCACCGGGACCCGTTCCCGAACGTGTCGTTCAAGCCTGCCCGAACCCCGAAACTGGCCGTCGACCGCGGCCTGCTGCGTATCCTCGCCACCAGTGATTTCGGGGACCGCGAACTGAACGAGGCCCGCGATATGTTCCTGTTCAGTTTCTACGCACGGGGCATGTCTTTCGTCGATATATGCTATCTGCGTAAGGAGGATATCCGTGGCGGCACGCTGCACTACGAGCGGCAGAAGACGCACCAGCCCTTCAGCGTGGCCCTCACGCCGCAACTGCAGGAGATCATCTCCCGCTACGACGACCCCGCCTCCCCGTGGGCGCTGCCCTGCATGGGGCGGGGCATGATCCGCTCGGCATTCAGGAACGAAAAGATGGCCGGCGACATGCCGCCCGGAAAACTATATACCTTTTACCGTATGGCCCTGCAATACTATATCACACAACTGAAGAAAGTCTCGCGGCGTGTGGGCTGCCGCCGGCTGACCTTCAACGTGGCCCGGCATACGTGGGCGACCGAAGCCCGGGGCATGGGCGTTCCGATGCCGCATATCAGCGAAGGCCTGGGCCACACTTCGGAACGGACGACGCGATGCTACCTGGCGCAACTCGACAGCGGCACGGTGGACCGGATCAACGAAAAAGTCACGAAGCTGTATTGAAAAAGGGGGAACGGGGAAACCGCCCTAAGCATGCGATTCGCTATGTTTAGCGAAAAACCAGAAACGATTGCTGTGTATAATGCGCTTATACACAGCCTGCAATATCACGGACAATGTTTTACCGGAACGAAATCGCATTTCCGGGTAGATGATACGGGATATAATACATTGGTTATAACCCGACTGCGGGAGACCGGCAAATATCGAAACGGTAAAACAATGCGCTGCAGGACGGCTCGGAGATGTACGGGAAAAAGCGTCCCAGACCGCCTGCCGTGCGGTTTGTGGAGGGATCGGTTGCATGGCGACAACAGGTCCGAATAGGACACGATGCGATAAAACAATCGGGGATGCGGTAAAACGGACGGACTTATCAAGAAAACTCCGTACCCGGATTATCCTGATTTACTGTTCTTATATTTTTTTTTGCATAAAACGCAGATAATGTATATTTTTGTATCATAAAATAAAGACCAGTCCGGTTTTGTCTGTTTGTTGGCAGCAAGGATACGAAATCAGACAAGATTCGCTAAACATAGCGATTTTACCTTTGGTTTTTCGCTAAACATAGCGAATCGTTGTACAGTCCCTCTGCGGGCCTTTGTTAGATTGCGGCACACGGCACCATAACCGGTTAGTTTTTAACACAAAACGAAACCCGTATATGGAGAAAAGACCGTATATGCTGTGCCTTGCCCTCTGCCTGTGTTTCATAGGTGCAGGGGCGTTCAATCCCTTTCGTGCCCCGTATCGGTGTCAGGATCGCTCTGTCGTACGGAGGGTGCTGTCGTCGGATACCGACCGGCTTGCCGGTATATGCGGTCTCTTCCCAAAAAAATCACAGAGCTTTTCCGGATACACCGGCTTGCATGGTGCGGATGCCTGTTTCCGAATGTACAGTTCGGGGAAAGGTTCCGCATGTCGTACTATTGGTAAAACGATAAATGGAAGATAGAAAATGAAACGCGCGCTTTTATTATTGACGATAGTCGTTTCCTGTGTCTCGCAGGAACTCTATGCGCAGAAGGTGGCGGTGAAAACCAACCTGCTTTCCGATGCTTTTTTCAGCCCGAACCTGGGTATTGAGGTAGGGCTCGCCACCAGGTGGACGTTGGACGTGAGCGGGCAGTTCAACGGATGGACGCTTTCGCATGACAGGCGGTGGAAGCATTGGGCGGTGCAGCCGGAGGTCCGCTATTGGTTGTGCGACCGCTTCGGAGGACACTTTTTCGGTGCACATTTACATGGCGGACAGTACAACATCGGCGGATTCGACGGGAAGATCAATATGTTGGGCACTGACTTCCGGAAGCTGAAAGATACCCGCTATCAAGGCTGGTTTGTCGGTGCGGGCGTATCATACGGCTACGCCTTTATTCTCGGCCGCCACTGGAACCTGGAAATGGAAATCGGTCTTGGCTACTCTTATACCCGCTATGACAGGTACCGGTGTGCCGGATGCGGCAAAAAGGTGGAAACGAACAAACCCCACCACTACGTGGGCCCCACCAAAGCGGCCGTCAACCTGGTCTATCTATTCTAAATCATCAACATGTTAATATACAGTCATACCGGTATGAAATTACAGACACTGTGTATAGCCGTCCTGCTCTTGCTGGCAACGGCATCGACGGCAACGGCCGCCATCCCGTCTGCCGGGAAGGAGGCGGACAACTCCCCGCGCGTACGGTCGCTCAAGGTGGAGCGCTCGGAAAATAACCTTTTCGTATCCATGCAGTTCGACCTGTCGGGCCTCAAACTCAAGTCTGACCGAGAAATCACCTATATCCCGGTACTATCATGCGAAGATTCGTATGTGGAGCTCCCGCGCGTCGTGGCAGCCGGGCGCAACCGCTATATCCAGAACCTCCGCCAAGGCAAACTTCCGGGCGATGCCCGCCTGTGCCGTCCGGGCAAGGTGATCGATTATTCGGCGGTGGTTCCCTACGAGCCGTGGATGGAGTCCGCCACGCTGTCACTCTCCGAAGACGAGTGCGGATGCGGATTCCGACCCGTCTCTTCCCGCCGCGACGATCTTGCCGTCCTCGACTTCACCACCAAGGTGTTCAGCCCATCCTATGCTTTCATAACTCCTGCGGCCGAGCTGGTCAAGACACGTGAGGCACGCGGTTCGGCCTATATCGATTTCCCTGTCAACGGTACGGAGATCCATCCCGGCTACCGCCGCAACCCCGAGGAACTGCAAAAGATACGTAATACCATCGACATCCTGCGCAGTGACGCCGACACGCGCATCATCTCCGTTACCATCGAAGGCTTCGCTTCCCCCGAAGGCCCGTATGCCAACAACGAACGCCTGGCCAAAGGACGTACCTCGGCAGTTGCCGACTACGTGCGCGGGCTTTACACGTTCGACCCATCCATCATGAAGTCCACCTGGGTGGCCGAAGACTGGGCGGGGCTCCGGCGTTATGTCGAGACCTCGGACCTTGCCGGCAAAGAGGATATCCTTTCCATTCTTGACATGGACAACCTTGCCCCCGACGACCGGGAGAGGAAGCTCAGGTCCGCCTATCCGGAGCAATACCGCTTCCTGCTCGAGAACGTTTACCCGGGTCTGCGTCATTCGGACTATGCCGTGGAGTACGTCATCCGCTCCTACGCCGACGCCGATGAGATCAAGGCGGTGATGAAGAGCGCGCCACAGAAGCTGAGCCTTCATGAGATGAATATCGCGGCACAGAGCCTTGAGCCTGGTTCCGACGAATATTGCGAAGTGTTCGAGGTGGCCGTCCGCATGTATCCCGACGATCCGGTAGCCAACCTCAATGCGGCGAACATCGCCCTCGGACGCAACGAACTGGAGCGTGCCGCCGGCTACTTGTCCAGGGCCGGAAATGCTCCGGAAGCGGTTTATGCCCGCGGCATCCTTGCCGCCAAGCGCGGCGACTATGCCGATGCCGTCCGGCTGTTCGACGACGCATCGAAGTCGGGAGTCAGCCAGGCCGCGGAAGCCGCCGGGCAGTTACGCGAATTGGGACTGATAGAATAAACAAAAAGAGAATAAATTTTAATAACCATTTAATCCATCATTATGAGAAAAAGGAATCTGTTATTCAGTGCAATCATGGTACTGGCAGTGGGGCTACTGGCTGGTTGTGCCGATGATCTGGCACCCGACGACCTGGGTCAGGGAACAGTAGACCATGACCAAGTCCGTTACCTGAACGTAGCTATTGTCAGCCCGACAAGTGTGGAGACGCGTGCTATCACAGACGATGATTTTCTGCAAGGTTCAGACAAGGAGAATTTTATAAAAAGTATGACATTCGTGTTTTATGATGCGAACGGTCTCCCTACGGGCCAAGCGCATGACCTGTCGTTTGAAGCAGATGCAAGCGGAGCAAACAAACCGGAAGATGGTTTTCAAACTTCGACAGGGAATGTAGGCAAGATCTGGAAGTCAACCGTTCCTGTCGTACTCAATCAAGGAGAGAACCTTCCTGCTTATGTCATGTGTTTCGTCAACCCTATTTCACCGTCAGAGCTTAAAACGGCAAGTTTGAGCGATATCGAAGAGGCTACGCGTGACGGAGTGGTTGTAAACGGGATTTTCCCTATGAGCAACTCCGTGTACTATGGTACTTCTCCTCAGGGTCAAACGAACGTCCGCCTGTTCGCAACCCCTATTGCCACAAACCAGCTGTACCCATCGGAGGATGCTGCTGCGCGTGAAGAGCACGTGGTCGATATTTATGTCGAACGTTATGCGTCGCGCATGAAACTTACGATGGCCACTACTGCTGTCCAGCCTAATACAGAAGCCGTGAACGGCTATACGCTGACTTTCATACCCGAATACTGGCGCCCGAATGCAACCGACCAGAGCATCTACGTCATCAAGAGATACGGTCTTATAGGTGCCGGCAATGTGGCAAATTACGATCCCAGTTATGCCGAACTTCTAAGGAACTTCCAGGATAGGACCTGGTGGAACGATCCGTCAAACTTCCGTAGTTATTGGGGATGCTCGCCTTCGTACTACACGAACAAGTATCCGAAGGTATCGGACGACATAACCGATGTCGTTCCGAATAACGATTACGGTGCTGATCGGGCAGGATATCCGTACGACCTGCATTATTTCAATTATAACCAGATTGTATCGAGTAGTATTGCCGGAGGCAATACCCTTCAAACGTCAGTCGCATGGGATGAGACCAAAGGTTTCGACAAGGTGTTCTACGCACGCGAGACAACCACCGCTTCAAGCGCGTGGGGCTGGGGGGATGATGATGAAACCGAAAAAGGGTACAATCCGATCGCCACTCTTCCGGCTGCTGTTATCGTAGGTCACTATGAGCTTACAAAAACCGGAACGGATGTCGCGGATGTACCTGCCGGTCAACCGTCATTCTATCTCTATGGCAGAACCAACAATAAATACAATCTTTATTTCGAATCGGGCATTGTTGACGCTATGGTTAAACAGCAGAACGTGGTCCTTCAGAAAACAGTAGAAAACGGAGTCACCTCTTACGAAGCATGCCGTACTGTGAGCTATTTCAAAGTAGAACATCCTTCCAAAGAGGTACGTGCCATAAAGAATAACATAATAGCAGGCCGTCATGTCGCCCTCCAGCTTAGTTCCGATGCTTTGCCTGAGTTGTATTTCTATGATGCAACGCAGGCAGAAAATAACAGATATATACGGATTACGACAGCTAACATTGACCAGGTCAATTCAGATCTGCTTTCTGCCGGTTACGCGACCAAGTATGGCGACGGTATCGCATACTTCAATATCCCTGTCGAGCATCTGGGCATTTACGGTGACGACGGCCAATATGTAACAGGTGCCAAAGAGACGGTCAATGGCAATAAATATGATTTCAAAAAGTGTCCTCCCGGCTCATTCGGCATCGTACGTAACCATACTTACACCATCGAGGTGTCGAAAATTTCCGGCATGGCTACCGCTCTCCGCGATAAAACTCAGCCGATCGTTCCTCCCGTAGAGGAAGTAAGCTACGAGATATCGGCTCGTCTGAACATCCTGAACTGGCGTATTGTACCGACTCAAAAGGTAGAGCTCTAATCCCGCTCCGCCGAGGCTGACACCTTGGCGGACAGACTGAACCAAGGACGGCGGCAGTGCCCGGCATACGTTTCCGCGCTTCCGGCTGCCGCCGTCTTCTTCTTAATATACTGTTGCAGGCACAAGTCCCTGTCTTCTGCCTGCCGTGCCATACATCAACCAGCGGAGAACAAACGTATCTCCGGAAATGCCCCTGCCGTATGGGCATAATTGCGGTAAAAAAACTGAAGGCCGAGTTTGTTTCCGCCTTCCACCGGGACAGAAAACAACGAGATTGCCCCGATCGGCGATCCTTCGCATAGATAGAAAAACGAATAAAAAAGATAACGCTATGGCAATGTTAGAATTACGCCGCATCTGCATATTGCTTGCCATGATTGCTCTGAGTGCCATGTCGTGCGACTCGGCCATCTACGATGACGAGGGCGACTGCACGGTGCACTATCGCGTGGGCTTCCGCTACACGAAAAATATGCTTGGGGGAGATGCTTTCGGTCCGCAAGTGACCCGTGTACATCTCTACGTATTCGACGAACAAGGACGGCCGGTGATCCACCGGAGCGTCGACCGGCAACCTGTCGAAGACAACCGTTTCTTCATCGAACTGGATGTACAGCCCGGCAGATACGACCTGCTGGCCTGGTGCGAAGGCGAATCGTCCATATCCGGGGCCACCTCCTTCATCATCGGAGGCGGAAAGACCCCGGCTGCCATCGGCGACCTCGGCGCCGTATTGCCCCTGCAAGGCGATGGGCCCCAGCTGTACAGCGACCGCGACATCACGCGGCTCTATCACGGAATAGCCGCTGACGTCGATTTCCCCGACACGTACGGAACGGTGGATGTCGGCCCCGTCTACCTGACGCGCGACACCAAGCACCTGAGCGTGCTGCTGCAAAATATGGACGGCTCGCCCATCGGACGGGACGAGTTCACCTTTGCCATCGAAGCGGCCAACAGCGAGATGGACTACCGCAACAACGTCATCTCCCAAACCCCGTTCAGCTACCGCCCGTGGTCGACGGAACTGACTTCCGCCACCTTCGACCAAAACGACCCGGAAGCACGATCTGCCGCCACGCCGGCCCGTGTGCAGACCGAGGCCAACGGCCTGCTTGCCGAACTGACCACCGGACGGCTCATCGCCGGGCGCACCCCCAAACTGGTGGTGCGCAACAGCAAGGGAGAAGACGTGATACGCATCGACCTGATAAAATATCTGCTGATGGTGAAAGGCAAATACGAAGGCGACAACTCCGACCAGAACTACCTCGATCGCTACGATGACTACACCATGATGTTCTTTATCGAAAATGGAACATGGGCGAGGGCCAAAGTGTATATCAACAATTGGCGTATCGTCCCGCCGCAGGATGTCGAATTCTAAACCGACGATGCCATGAAGTATTTACATCCAACATACGCCCGGATATGGGTCCGCCTGTTGGCAGCATTGCCTGTCCTGCTGCTTGTCTCGGGCTGCGTCAACGACTACGACGAATGTCCCGCGCCCGAACGCGGGAGCGAGCCTGTGAAGTTGCGCTTCACGATCGTTACACGCACGTCGGCAAGTAGCGCCGCGAGACAGACGCGAGCTGCCGACATCGCAGGCGACCAAACCGGCATCGCCGCCGAGAACTACCTGAACCTTGCCGGACACGACATCCGCTTTCTGCTCTTCGACAGCGACCGGAAACTGTTGCGCGACTTCACCCCCGACGCCAACCTCAGCCTTGCCGCAGGAGATGGAGGCAACTACATAGTCTATACGGTGAAAGCAAGTATCGTTGAACCTTATTTTGCCAATGTCGCTACGGCCGATACCGATTTTTACATCATGGTCATAGCCAACGGTCGTCCCCACAGGATGACCGCCTTAGGCCTGACTCCCGGTACTACCACTATCGAGGATGTCTCTGGACAATTGATAACGTTCGTTCAGAAAACCTATATCATTGTCGATCCCGAGACCGGTATGCGCGGCGGTTGGACTCCTTCGCAACCCGGCATGGCCGACGGCGAGTACATACCTATGGCCGGGTTACAGCATTTCACCCTGTTGCAGGGTGCATTCGACGGAAACGGACCCGAAGGTTTTGTCGAACTTTCGCCGGAAAACGGCTCGAAGAATATCAATATGCTGCGTGCTCTTGCAAAGATTGAAGTGATCGACAAGATAGGTATCACCGGTAATTTTGCCGACGCGCCGGAGAAACGCGTTAATGTGGAAAAGGCAGAGCTCTTCGGACGGTGTGCTACCGGCACCGTCCTGCCTGATTATGCGCAATGGAACCGTAACGGTGTGCTCGAGACGCAACAGGTGGATGCTCCTACGATGGCTTCTCCGATGCAATATTTCCCTCCGACCGACGATGCAGGGTACCCCAATTGGTCTTCGCTCATAGAATTTTACGAAGACATCGATGCACGGGCGGCACGGGCGGACGGATGTCCCGTATTTTCCGCGTATGTGACGGAATATTCCCGTGCGGCTATAAGCGATCGTTTGCCTCCCTATATACGTGTCACCATAAACGATCCGGATAAACCTGATAGTGAACAATCGAAATTCTATCGCATCGAGCTGGCATCCTACAATGATAAAGGGAAGCCGGATAATCAGCTTTCTGCGCTGCTTCGCAATCACATCTATCGGTATGAGATCACTTATGTCAATTCTCAATCGTCAAAGGCACGATCGGCACTCAGTCCATCGGGAGGCGGTATGCCGGGTTCCCTCGGTATAACTATGGAAAAGAAAGTATGGGGCGATTGATGATATACGATTGACGGTGTGTGATATAGTCTGGCAGTTGCCGGTGTAAAATTGACGATTGGCGGTGATACAGGTGAATGCTCTCCGTGGTCATCGCGTCACCGTAGCCGAAAACGTGTGCCTTGCCTCACGGATCGTCGGATTGAACGACAGTCCGGCATGGCGCGCCACATGGCGTAGCGACATATTCATCGGATCACGGTCTTTGGCCGGGAATACCTTATCGCCCGGTAAATGTAAACGGCTGTAATGTTCTGCGAGTCCTTTGGCAACGGGCAACAGTTTGACCCTTGCCTTTTCGTGCGGCCGATCCGCTCGCTTACCTCCGGCGCAATATCGTTAGAACATTATCGGCATGGTTTTATACGCTATTGTCCCTGTCTTGTTTTTTAGGGCCGTCCTTTGGGGAGAGACGGCTTTTTTTGTGTCCCGCACATGGGGGGCGCCGGTTGCGAAAGGGAGGAATAACGGGTTGTGGATGATCGGGTTGGAGCGCCGATCCTACGGGATCGCTGTGTCGGCCTGTACGTCCGAAGGTCCCGGCCACACTAAGGTTGCGCCCCGGCCGGGGCGCTTTGGAATAGATTTTGAAACGGGTAGTAATATAAGGATTTAATGTGTTATATCCAAATTATTATCTAACAATTAATACGAAGTGAACATGAAAAGAGTTCTTTACGTTATCATTGCGCTGTTGGCTCTGTCGTCTTGTCGCCACGAGCCGGAGACGGCGGACCTGGACAATAAGTTCATGGTCTACACGAGCCACGACCACTCGGCGAATTTCGCGACCTTCTCGACGTTCTACCTGCCCGACAGTATCCTGCTGATCAGCGCGGAGCCCACGCCCCAATACTGGAAGGACGCCGATGCGCAGCGTATCATCACTGCCTATGCCACGAACATGACGCAGCGCGGCTATACGCGTACGGCCGATAAGGCTGGGGCCGACCTGGGCATCCAGATCAGCTACGTGCAGAGTACCCGCTATCTGGTCGATTACCATTACGAGTACTGGTGGTGGGGCTATCCCGGCTACTGGGGACCCGGCTACTGGGGTAACTGGGGCGGCTGGTACTATCCCTATCCGATCTATTACACCTACCAGGTCGGTTCGATGCTGACCGAGGTTGTCGACCTGAAGGCGCCCGAGGGAGAAGCCCAAAAGTTGCCGGTGCTCTGGACCTCGTTCGTGAGCGGCCTGCTCGACTACTCGCAGGAGGTCAATACCAGCGAGGCCGTCGAGGCTGTGAACCAGTCGTTCACCCAGTCGCCATACCTGAAAAAATAATGTATATCGTATAAAAATCTGAATCGACTATGAAAACTATCAAATATATGGCGGTCGCAGCGACCCTGATGATTGTCGGCCTGGCGATGCCGGACCGGGCTCACGCGCAGCTTTTCCCCAGAGGGTACATCAATGTCGACTGGCAGTTCAACGGGACCGTGGCTAACGATTTCGTCGAAAAGGGCAACGGATGGGGCATGAACTTCGAAGGCGGCGGCTACCTCGGCCAGTCGCAGCGTGTCGGCCTCGGGCTGTTCCTGGCTTACAGCACCAACAACAAGTACGTGCCGCGCCAGACGCTGGTCCTGAACAACCAGGCGGCCCTCACCACCGACCAGCAACACTCGATCTTCCAGATCCCGTTCGGCGTGTCGGCCCGTGTACGTTTCCTGAAGGGCAGCCTGTTCGAACCCTATATCGGAGCTAAGGTGGGTACGGTCTACTCGAAGATATCGTCGTTCTACTCGACCGTCGAGCTTTACGGCGAAACGTGGGGCTTCTACGTGGCTCCCGAGATCGGCGTGACGATCATGCCGTTCGGCGATACGGGGATCGGATTCCACGTGGCTGCATACTACGGCTACGGGACCAACGACCTGAAGATACTCAAGTACTCGATCAACGGCCTCAAGAACGTCGGCTTCCGCGTGGGTATCGCGTTCTAAGAGACGGACCGAGATGGCTGCATATGTCCCGGGCTCACCGTGAGCCCGGGATTTTTTTGCAGGTCGGGACTGCCGTTTGGGGTCCGGCGGGAGAACGGCCCGACGCCGTCTGGGATAACAGCCCGCATCAGGACCGGTGTACGGCCGGTGGGGGACGGTGGGGGACGGTGCGTGATGCCTGGCTGGCAGGGAATGCAGCCGGCCGGGGTGCTACCCGGACGGTGGGGACGCAGTAGAGCAGCAAAAGCCCGGCACGAGGGCGTGCCGGGCTTTGCCGTTCGGGTGCGGGCGGGGTTACTGAGCGCCCTTCTTCTCGTTGCTGAACGAATAAGGGAAGTCGCCGGGGTCGGTGCCGCGCTTCAGGTTGGGCTCGGCAGCCATGCGGAACTTCAGCGTGGCGCCCCGCGTGAGGTCACCGTGGCGCAGGTAGTTCTTCGTGTAGGGCTTGCCGTTGAGCCGCGCCTCGGCGATATAGCGGTTGGCCGCGCTGTTGGCGTCGGCTTCGATCACCAGCTTGCGTCCGTCCTCGAATGTCACGGTGGCTTTGCGGAAAAGCGGTGCGCCCATCACATACTCGTCGGTGGCCGGGCAGACCGGATAGAACCCGAGGGCCGAGAAGACGTACCAGGCCGAGGTCTGGCCGTTGTCCTCGTCGCCGCAGTAACCGTCGGGATTCGGGGTGTACATCCGGTCCATCACCTCGCGTACCCAGTACTGGGCTTTCCACGGCGCACCCACATAGTTGTAGAGGTAGATCATATGCTGGATCGGCTGGTTGCCGTGGGCGTAGTTGCCCATGTTCATGATCTGCATCTCGCGGATCTCGTGGATGGTGAAGCCGTAGTAGCTGTCGTCGAAGACGGGCGGTACGACGAACACCGAGTCGAGCATCGTCTCCATCGCCTTGTGGCCGCCCATCAGACCGGCCAGCGCCTCGACATCGTGGAAGACGCTCCATGTGTAGTGCCAGCTATTGCCCTCGGTGAACGCGTCGCCCCACTTATAGGGGTTGAACGGCGTCTGGAACGAGCCGTCGGCGTTGCGGCCGCGCATCAGGCGCGTCTCGGGGTCGAAGACGTTGCGGAAGTTCTGGCAGCGCTTCTCGAGCTCGGCGATCTCGGCCTGCGGACGGCCGAGTCGCTTGGCCACCTGCAGGATGGCCCAGTCGTCGTAGGCGTATTCGAGCGTGCGGGCCACGTTCTCGGGGACCTTCACGTCGTAGGGGACATAGCCCAGACTGTTGTAATGCTCATGGCCGAGGCGTCCGGTCGACGAGACGGTCGGATGGACATTGTTGGCACCGTGCTGCATCGCCTCGTACAGTTTGGCGATGTCGTAGCCCTTGCGTCCTTTGACCATGGCGTCGGCCACGACCGAGGCCGAGTTGTTGCCCACCATGCAGGGGCGGTGCCCCGGGCTGGCCCACTCGGGCAGGAAACCGCTCTCGAGGTAGGTGTTCACCAGGCCTGCCTGGATCTCGTCGTTGACCGACGGGTAGACCAGGTTGAGTAGCGGGAAGAGGCAGCGGAACGTGTCCCAGAAACCGGTGTCGGTGTACATATAGCCCGGCAGCACCTGTCCGTTGTAGGGACTGTAATGGACGGGGTTGCCCGCGGCGTCGATCTCATAGAGCTTGCGCGGAAAAAGTACCGAGCGGTAGAGGCATGAGTAGAAGGTGCGGAACTGGTCGAGCGTGCCGCCCTCGACCTCGATACGGCCGAGCACTTCGTTCCAGCGGTCGCGGCCCTCGGCGCTGACCTGCTCGAAACTCTTGCCGTCGAGCTCCTTGAGGTTCTGGTAGGCCTGGTCGAAACCGATGAACGACGAGGCGACCTGAACGCCCACCTGCTCGCCGCGCCGGGTCTTGAACCGGACGAGCGCGCCGGCTTGCGGGGCCTCAAGCTCGGCCTTGCCGGGGTGGACCTCCCCGTCGCCCGACCACACTTCGTAGGCGTCGAACGGCCGGTCGAAGACCAGTACGAAATAGTTCTTGAAATTGTCGGGAACGCCGCCCGTGTTCTTGGTCGTATAGCCGATCACCGTGCGGCTTTCGGGCAGCACCTTGACATACGAACCGCCGTCGAAGGCGTCGATCACCACGCCCGATTCGTCGCTCGCGGGGAACGTGAAGCGGAACGCCGCGGCACGGTCGGTGGGCGTGAGCTCGGCACGGATGTCGTAGTCGGCCAGGTAGACGCCGTAGTAGTAGGGCGTAGCCGTCTCGGCCTTGTGCGAGAAGAAGCTGGCGCGGTCGTCCTGGCCGAGCTTGTGCCCGACGACCGGCATGATGGCGAACTGGCCGTAGTCGTTGATCCACGGGCTGGGCTGGTGGGTCTGCTTGAGGCCGCGTATCTTGCGGGCGTCGTAGCTGTAAGCCCAGCCGTTGCCCATCTCGCCGGTCTGGGGCGTCCAGAAGTTCATGCCCCAGGGCCGGGCGATGGCCGGGTAGGTGTTGCCCGTCGAGAGGGCGAAGTCGGATTGGGTGCCGGTCAGCACGCTGACAAAATCGACCGGGTCGCCGGCCGGGGCGTCGGGAGCGGCCGCTGTGCCGGCCAGTGCCGGGAAAATGGCGCATAGAGCGAGCAGGGTCTTGAGTTTCTTCATAGGTAAGCCGTATTTTTAGGTTATTGCATACATAGGTTTGCCGGTGCCGGCGTTGCGATGCAACCCGCACTTTACAAAAATAGTGATATTTCGCAGAAATCCGCTATGAAAAGCACGGAACGGCCGTTCGGCGCGAGAACTGGCCGGGGCGCCCGGCAGCGGAGTGTCCTGTTGCCGGATGGCAAAGCGTATGACCTTTGTTCGGAGGTTGCCGCCTGATCTCGCGCGAGGCCTGTCGGCAGTGCTCTCCCGGCGGTTTGCCGCAGGCCCGGACCTCCGGGATGTCGTGCGCAGGGGCATGGGTGCGGAAGGTTGGCACGGCGGCGGAATGTGCACACAAACGGCTGGCATTAAGGGCGATGGGTTCGCTACGGGCGGACGATGTGCCGGAAGAGATACCCCTCGTGCCCGGTGGCGGGCGGGACATCATGGAGACGGCGGAACATGAAAAGCCGGACCTCCCAGGAGGCCCGGCTTTGGCGTAACGGACGCGGGGTGCCGGTTTATACGGCCGGTGTGGCTTTGAGCAGCACTTCGTCGATGGCGCACTCGAAGTCCTCCTTGCCCATGGCCCCCTGGGCCATTTGCGGGGCCCCGTCCATCGGGCAGAACAACAGCGTGGGGATTGAGCGGATGCCGAAGGCGGCGGCCAGCTCGAGCTCTTTCTCGGTGTCCACCTTGTAAATATCGATCTTGCCGGCGTATTCCGTGGCCAGTTCGTCGAGGATCGGGGCCACCATCTTGCAGGGGCCGCACCACGATGCGTAGAAGTCGACGATGCAGGGCTTGTCGCCCAGGTATTTCCACTCGTCCGGTGTGGTTTCGTAATTGGCTACCTTGGCCAGGAACTCTTCCTTGTTGAGGTGTTTTACTTCCATATGGCGTGTCGTTTTTGGTTGTTTGTCGCAGGGGGGCGGGGTTACGGCTCGGGGGTGTATCCCATATTGCGCAGGCGCTCGCGGATCTGGGCGGGGCTCACTTCGTCGGTGTGGTCGACCGTGACCTCTCCGGTGTCGGGGCTGACCACGACGCCGAAAATGCCCGGCAGGGCGCCGATCCCCTCGTGGATCGAGTTGCGGCACCCGAGGCTCATCAGGTTGGTAACGCGGATGGTGGTTTTCATGCAGAGGTGTTTTGACCGGACGGTGACGGAGAACGGCCGCCCTGCCCGGATAGCTTCAACTGCTGTGCCAAGGTGGGGCGGCCGGTGATTTTTTCACATCCGGGAGGTCCCGGGTCAGAAGCCGAAGTCGTCGATCTCGATCTCTTCGGACCGCTTGATCTCGGGCGGGGCGGCCTCGGCCTGGACGGCGAGCCCTTCGACGAAAATGGCGTTGGGACGGACCGGGCAGATCGACTCGCAGGCGCCGCAGCCCACGCAGATGCCGGGCGTGATGGCGGGGATCGTCAGTCCGTTGCGGAAGGCGACCATGTGGACGGCCTGCGTGGGACAGTGCTCGGCGCAGGCCCCGCAGTCCTGGTCTTTGGCATAGACGATACAGTGCTCGCGGACGAAGTGGACGATGCCGACCTGCGTGCGCTTCTTCTCCTCGACGGTGAGCGGGGTGAGGGCGTGGTTGGGGCAGACCTGCGTGCAGACGTTGCATTCGAAGCTGCAATAGGAGTGGGGCTCGAACTTCATCATGGGCTGCATGATCCCTTCGAGGCCATTCTCGAGCAGGGCCGGTTTGAGCACCTGTGACGGGCATTTGGAGATGCAAAGCTGGCAGGCGGTGCACGTGCGGCGGAAACGTGCGGCATCGATAGCGCCCGGCGGCATCGGGTTGAGGCTGCGGCGGGCGTAGTCGGCGGGGGCTTTGCCGCTGGCCAGCGAGGCCAGCGGCGTCAGGGCGGCGGGCAGCACGGCGATCGATGCCAGCGAGCCTGCGATGAAGCGTCGCCGCGAGGGGTCGTGGACGAGGCCGCCGGGGGCGGTTGCCGGAGCGGCGGGGCGGGGTGTTCGGTCCCGGGCGGTTCCGGCATCGGCGGGCGTGATGGGGGGTGCCCAGGTCCCGGGATGCTCGTCCCCGGTCGGAGAAGGAGTGGCCGGCCGGAAGTTCGGAGCGGTATTCGGCGTGCCGGCCGCCGCGAGGTGTGCGGCCGGTCGGTCGGCTGTGGCCGGGGCCTTGCGGCGGCTCCAGCCGGCCGGGGCGTAGCGCAGGGCCCCGGCATTGCAGCTGGTGAGGCAGTTGAAGCAGCCCACGCAGCGGCTCATGTCGGCCTCGGCCTGCTCGGCGTCGATGCACCGGGCCTTGCAGGCCGACGCGCAGCGTTTGCAATGGGTGCATTTGCCGGGATCGATCGCGATGCGGAAGAGCGACCAGCGCGAGACGAGGCTGAGCAGTGCCCCGACCGGGCAGACCGTATTGCACCAGATGCGCTCGCGGCGCCAGACGAGGACGATGAGGATGGCGAGCACGGCGGCCGCAGCGAGCGTGGTGAGCAGCGTCTGGTTGTGGAGCGTCACCTGGTAGAAGCTGTAGTTGCCTGCGGCATTCATGGCCGAGGCGAGCAGGTTGTTGCCCCAGACGACGACGGGCTTGAACAGCGCCACGCTGATGCGTCCGAAGTTGGAGTAGGGGTCGAGGGCGAGCATGAGAAAGCTGCTGCCGAGCGCGAAAGCCAGCGCGGCGGCACCCAGGATACCGTAGCGGAGGATGTTGTAGGGACGCTCGTAGCGGGTGCGGATGCGCTTGCCCCGTTTCCTGAGGCGGAGGCTCCAGAGCTTGCAGCGCAGGATGAAGTCCTGCAGGATGCCGAGCGGGCAGATCACCGAACAGTAGACACGGCCCAGCAGCAGCGTCAGCACGAGCAGCACGGCGAGGATGCCGAGACTGCCGCCCAGCAGCGCCGGGACGAGCTGCGCGTGGAGCAGCGCGTGCAGTCCGTTGGGTAGCGTGCCGGTGAAGTCGATGAAGTAGAGCAGGATGATGCCCCCGATGAGGGCGGCCAGCGTGCGGCGGATGTATTTGAGGGTTTTGTTCATGGTTGCGTGTCGGTTGGGGTGGTTATGGCCGGCTGCCCGGGCGGCCCGGACCGATGGACCAGGCAGCGCCTACGGCGGAAGGTCGCCCGGCCAGTGCCGGTTGGGGCGCGGATCAGCGTCCGGGGCCGGATGGCCGGCATGGCCAGCGGTCGTCGTAACGGGCGCACTGTCCGCATCCGGTGGGAATTCCCGGCACGGGGCGTCCCTTGTCGGTGTGAGGCCCTGAGAGACGGGAGCCTGTGGGGGCGCTATGCCGCGTCGCTTTCCGGTATCTGACTTCCGGATGGGGATAGCCGAACCGGAAAAGGCCGTGGCGACGGTGCCCGGTCCGGCCCGCGGAGGGGCACTGCCCGGCGGTCAGGCCGGCATGGCCCGGGGCGCTACATGCGCACGCGCCGGATATTGAGCGCGTCGAGGTTGGTCGTGCCGACCTTGAGCGCCTCGGCCTTGGCGATGTGTGTGACGGTCGAGAGGTCGAGCGTGCGGATCTGGTTGAAGAAACGCCCGGCCGCCGTGTCGACGGCCACCGGGTCGGGCGATGCGAACAGCCCCTTGGCCAGCGCCACGTCTTCGAGGCTCTTGCCCTGCGGGCCGTTGTCCTTCATCACGCGGTAGGCGTCGACGATGTGCAGCGCGGGCCGCTTGCCGAATGTCGCCACGTCGGCGATACATTGCTGGAGGTCGGTGTTGTGGAAGGCCACGCGGTCCCAGACGATGCCCATGTAGTTCTTCATGGCCATCGTGAGCTTGGCGCCGCCGTGGGTCTTGAGCACCGGCATGTTGAACCATACGTCGCAGTCGACCAGCGCCTTGTGTATCTTGGCGCTCTTGAGCTTCGAGCCGCGCGGCAGCGCCTGCTCGACGTAGTACGACTCGTCGTTGCCGGGCAGCATCTTGCCGCCGGCGGCCTCGACGGCCTTTTTGATGCCGCTCGTCTCGTAGCAGCGCGTCCAGTTCTCGCAGGTGTGGTCGAAGACGAGAACCTCCCCGGCGCCGGCCCCGAGGCATGCCCGGACCATGGCGGCCACGAGCTGCGGATTGGTGTTGGCGGCCATCTCGGGCGCCTTGTCCCAGCCGATGTTGGGTTTGAGGACGACTGTGTCGCCCCGGCTGACGAACTTGCCGATGCCGCCGAACTCGGCAAGCATCCGGTCGAGCATGGCGCCCGGCTCGCCGCCCATGACGGCGACCAGGTCGGCGGTTTTCTGCACCTGGGTCTGGCCCGTGGCGAGCACCTTGCCGAGGAACGAAAAGTCGAGGGTGGTGGCTACGCCGGCCACGGCGAGCGATTTGAGGAATTTTCTGCGGTCCATATGTTAGTCGTTAGGATGGTCGTTTGGCGGTTCCGTGCTCAGAGCAGCCACGGAAAGCGGAAGCAGGGCACGTCGAGCAGCGGGTAGTCGGCCGGTCCGTTGACGGCGAAGGTGCGGACGCCGGCCGCCCCGGCATCGAGCAGCAGCCGGCGGGCGAAAGCCAGGCTGGCTCCGGTCTTGACCCGGTCCTCGACCAGCAGGATATGCCGCCCTGCCGGGTCGAACGCGAGCGGTGCGGCGAGCCGCGGACTGTCGTACATCGGCCGCTGGCCGGCGTCGCGCAGGCTGACCTTGACGACCTGGAAGTCGAGCCCCAGCCGCTGATTGAGCAGTGCGGCGGGGATGATCCCGCCGTTGGCCACGGCCACGACCGTGTCGAACGTCTCGTCGAAGCGGTAATCGGCGATCAGGCGCTTGAGCTCGTCGAACGTGTACATCTATTACCTGCCTGTTATTACCTGCCTGCAGGTTTGGCCGAGGGCAGCGCACGGACAACGAGCCAGCCGCCCAGCACCTGGATCAGCAGCGCAGGCCAGCTGAGCACGAGGTCGGCCCAGGCGGCCGCAGGGCCCTGTACGAGTGTCTGGAGCGCGAGGCCGCCCAACGCGCAGCAGACCACGAGCATCGTGAGCCGGCCGAGCGACAGCGTGCGGCGCAACTGGATGTATCCGCCGACGATCAGCGCCACGATCAGCGATTTGCCGAGTACGACCGGCAGCATGGCGGCGTCGGGCATGCCGAAGAGCGCGAAGTTCGCGAGCGGCGAGAGCAGGGCCGTGGCGATGCCGCACGCCAGCCCGTAACGGGCAGCGGCTACCAGTGTGAAGAACAGGATGGGAAGGAACGCTTTGCCGCCCAGGCTGGCCATGTGGCAGAGCTGGGGCAGGGCGATGTTGCCGGCGACGAAGGCCGCGGCCCACAGGTAAGTGGTGGCGCTGGCGGCGGCCGACGGTCGGATGGCGATAGCGCGTGTCATCATCTGAAGTCGTATTTGAGAGATAAGAAAGGTCTGTATGGCGCTAAAGTAATATAAATTTTTGAAAAACGGCGGCGGGTCGCGGAAAAATGGCCGGCCGGAGCAACGTTCGCCGGCGAAAAGCCGTACCGGCCTCCTGAGCCTGCCAGACTGCGCTTGGGTCGCAAATGTGGTGTATGTTGTCGCAAGGCGTTGCGTCGGGGATGCGCGCAGGACCGGGGCGCAGGAGCCGCTATTGTGTGATTCGATTTGATAATGTGCCAAAAAGTTTATAGATTAGTGTCGGATCGGACGGTCCCGGGGTGCCGGGCATATCCCCTAAACCGCTAAACCCAACCAGCTATGAGAAAACTTTTCCTTCTGATCCTTTCCGTCTGTACCGTCCTGTGCGTGACCGACCGCGCCGGGGCCCGGGTGCGCTATCAGGGCGACCTGTATACCGGCTTTTCCATATCGGCCGCCGCCGACCCGACCAACCGCGTGCCGCTGCGCCTGGTCAACAGCCTGCGCTTCGGCCCATATTTTTCGGCCGGCGTGGGCGTCGGCTGCGATTTTTATCTCCGGAAGAGGGAGTTCCGGCAAGGCAGCTCGTACTGGGGCTTCGATGGCTCGGGGCGGGAAAATAAGAACGGGGTGGGTATCCCGGTGTTCCTCAATCTCAAGGGGTATATTGCCGATTCCCGCCTGGTCTCGTTTTTCGGCTCGATCGATCTGGGTCGTACGATCGGCGCATGGTCGATGAAGCGTCAGGGCGGGTTCATGTTCACGCCTTCGGTCGGTGTCAGCTGGCGGCTCTCGATGGGGACCGCCGTGACGTTCGGCCTCGGCTTCACCGTGCAGCGGTGGAAGCACAAGCTGTCCGGGGGAGGCTATACGGACGCGGTGAACAACAATACTTTCAATATCAACGTCGGTTTCCAGTTCTGATGCCTGCGGACGGAGTTTGGTTTGCCTGTCGTTTTTGGTACTTTTGCGACGGACCAAACCCTGCTGTCTATGAAGCGATGCTTTCCGTTTGCCTGTCTGGTCGGCCTGTGGACGGCCCCCGGGGCCGTACTGGCGCATGATGTCCCGTCCGACACGGTTGCCCGTGAGGTCGGGATCGAGCGGGTCGAGGTGGTGACCAATGCCCGCGTGCCGTCGCGGACCGATGTGCTGCCCGCCTCGGTCTCGGTCGTCGCGCGCGGCGAGATCGAGCGCAGCGGGGCTTCGTCGGTACTCGATGTGCTGCGGGGGCGTGTGCCGGGGCTGATGATTACCGAGCGCGGAACGACCGGCTACGGGATCTATACCGGCGCAGGCGGCGGTATTTCGCTGCGCGGGGTGGGCGGTTCGCCGATGACACAGGTGATGATCGCCGTCGACGGACACCCCCAGATGATGGGCATCAACGGCCACCACCTGCCCGATGCCTATGTGGCCTACAATGCCGAGCGGATCGAGGTGGTGCGGGGCCCGGCCTCGATGCTTTACGGTTCGAACGCGATGGGCGGCGTGATCAACATCATCTCCCGCGAAGCCCCGCGCGAGGGCGTGCAGACCGTGGCCTCGGCCCGCTGGGGTTCGTGGAATACGCAGAAGTACCTGCTCTCGAACAGTTTCAGCAAACGGCGCTGGAGCACGTTCGTCTCGGCCAACTACGACCACACCGACGGCCACCGCCGCTACTCGGCCTTCGGCTTGTTCAATGCCTATGCGAAAGTGACCTGCCGGGTCTCGGACCGCTGGCGGGCGGCGGCCGACGTGAGCGTGGCCCGTTTCCGCTCGACCGACCCGGGGCCGGTGACGCGCCCGGTGCCGGGCGACACGCTGGTGGCGCGCGTCACGCGCGGCATGAGCTCGCTCTCGTTCACCAACGAGTACGGGCGGACGAGCGGCAGCATCCGCGTCTATTATGATTTCGGGCATCACGACCTCTATTACGGCTGGGTGTCGGACGACGACAGTTTCGGCGTGCAGGCCAGCCAGTCGATCCGGCCCTGGCGCGGGGGGCTGCTGACCCTCGGGGCCGACTACAAGCGCTACGGGGGCCGGGCGACCGACGCGTCGCGGCCGGTGTTCCGGCTCGACAAGCATATCCACGAAACGGCGGTCTACCTGGCCGTGCGGCAGGACCTGGCCCGTGAGCGTGTGACGCTCGACGCGGGCGTGCGTGCCGATGTCAACAGCCGCTACGGGCCCGAGTGGGTGCCGCAGGCCGGCGTGTCGTATCGCCCGGCCCGGGGTACGACGCTCAAGGCCGTCGTGTCGAAGGGGTTTCGCAGCCCGACGATCCGCGAGCTTTATGTGGCGATGGCCAACGACGCGCTGCGTCCCGAGCGGATGATCGGCTATGAGGTGTCGTGGTTGCAGTCGGCGCTCGGCGGTCGGCTCCGTACCGAGCTGGCGCTCTACCTGTCGCGGGGGAGCAACCTGATCCGCTCGGTGGTCACGGCAGGCATTCCGCGCTATTACAATACCGGTTCGTTCACGCACAAGGGCGTTGAGGCCTCGGCAGTCTACCGTTTCGGCATGGGACTCGACCTGTCGGTCGGATACAGCTACCTGCACTGGCGTGAACCCGTACTGGCCACGCCGCGGCATCAATTGACCGCCGCCGCCGGGTTTGTCCGCAAGCGGTGGACGGCGGGCCTCGACCTGCAATACGTGCGCGATTATTACCTCGCGACCGGCCCGGCATCCCGCAGCGAAAACTTCGCGTTGCTCGGCGCCCGGGTGGCCTGTGGCGTTGCGCGCGGCCTCGAAGTGTCGGTCGAGGGGCGCAACCTGCTCGATACGGGTTACGAGATGACGGCCGGGTATCCGATGCCCGGCGCGACGTTCCTGGCCGGGCTGCGCTGTTCATTCTGACGGCGGTCCGCATCTTCCCGGCTGTACGGCTTTCTCTCCGATGCGGCGGCGGGCCGTGCCGTGGTGACCTGGCCTGTGCGGGGGCGAGTCCGGGCTGAGCTATGCGGGAACGGAGCCGCGCGGGCATTCCGGCCCCGGGGGGGTAGGGCGTCTGCGCTTCAGGTCTGCGGGCGGTGGCCGGTTGACAGCGAATGGTCGCGGGCGCTCGGCGGCCGTTGGCACCGGGAGTACCGTTCTTTGCCGCGGATTAGGTAGGCGGGCGCGCTGTTTTCCCCCGATTTAGGTATTTCCCGGCCCGGGGCGTTGCGGTATTTTTGCATCGAACGAAAATACCGACGACTATGACAGGGATTTTTTACGGAAGTACGACGGGCACGACCGAGGCGTTGGCCCGCGACATTGCCGCCCGGCTGGGCGTGGGGGCCAAAGATGTGCACGACGTGGGGACGGCATCGGCCGATCAGGTGCGGGGCTATGACTGCCTGCTGCTCGGGTCGTCGACCTGGGGCGACGGCGAGCTGCAGGACGACTGGTACGATTTTCTCGACGCGCTGCAGAAGGAGGACCTTTCGGGCAAGACCGTCGCACTGTTCGGCTGCGGCGACGGCCAGTCGTACCCCGATACGTTCTGCGATGCGATCGGCACCATTTACGAGGCGCTCGACACGACCGGATGCCGGTTCGTGGGGGCCTATGTCCCCGAGGGCTATGCTTCGACCGGCTCGAAAGCGTGCCGCGACGGGCAGTTCGTGGGGCTGGCCATCGATGAGCTGAACGAGGGTGACCGGACCGAAGAGCGCCTTGCGCAATGGGTCGAGGCCGTTAAAAATGCCCGGCCATGAGCGCGCAGGAGTTTGCCCGCTTCGGCGAGATGAAGATGTTCATGCATCATATCTACGAGTTCAAGAAGGGGATTCGCAGCCTGGTGCTTTGCACGATGTGCCGTACCTGCGCCGACCTGGTGGCCGAACGGCTCCGGGGACAGGGCATCGGGTATGTGGTACAGGAGGTCGATGGCCGGCGCGTGAACCTCTATTTCGGCAAGCAGGCCTGCCTCGATGCGGTGCGCACGTTCGTCCACAAGCCGCTCAACCGGCTGACTCCCGAGGAGGACTTCATGCTCGGGGCCATGCTCGGATACGATATTGCACAGCAGTGCGAGCGTTTTTGTTCCCGCCGCGCGCGTGCGGCGGCCGTTTGACCCCCGGGAGCCGTAATCCCATCCGGCGTCTTGGGGTAAGGCCGGTTCCTGTGTGGTGGAACCGGCTTTTTGCCGGATGGGCCGGGAGCAGGGCGTGGCCGGGACCCCTCGTCCGGTAGGGCTACACTCCCAGCCCGACACGATGGCGGTTTATCGAAAAGAAAAGCTATCTTTGCTTCGGACCGCGTGTCCCGCTAATCACGAAGGATATGTACAGGATCGGAACATATAAGGAGACGGACCGCATGAGCGATCTGATCTGCGAGAACTATTCGATGCTGCTGGTGATGAGCCGTTTCGGGATCGCGCTCGGATTCGGCGACCGGACCATCGGCGAGGTGTGCCGCGCGGCCGGGGTCGATACGCGCACTTTCCTCGCGGTGGTCAACCTGGTGCTCTCGGGCGAGGGTGCCCCGGCGGCCGACCTGGCGTTCTCGGTCGCCTCGCTGATCGACTATCTCCACAATTCGCACGACTACTTCCTCGACTTCCGCCTGCCGGGCATCCGCTCCGAGCTGGCCGGGGCGCTGGGAGGAGGCGATATTTCGGTGGCCATCCTGCGCTATTTCGACGAGTATGTGGCCGAGGTGCAGAGGCATATGCGTTATGAGGAGGAGGTCGTCTTCCCGTACGTGCGCGCGCTTGTGGCCGGCGGGAGGGCTGAGGGCTACTCGATCGGTATCTTCCGCCGCCAGCACGATCAGGTCGAGGCGCGGCTCACCGAGCTCAGGGACATCATTATCCGTTACTATCCGGGCGGGAGCACCAACGAGTTGAATGCCGCGTTGTTCGACATCTTCTCGTGCGCGCACGACCTGGCGGCGCACAATCGGGTCGAAGACGAGCTGTTCGTCCCGGCCATCGAGGCGCTCGAACGCAAGGAAAGGGGGCGGAAGCCATGAGCCGGACGCTGAGGATCGCCGTGGCCGAGCCGTCGCTTATCGTGCGCAGCGGGCTGGTCGCCGTACTGCAGGGGCTCCCGGGGTTCAATATCCAGATCGTCGAGATCGGCGATGTGGCGCAGATCGGCGTGTCGCTCTGCCGGCAGCGTCCCGACCTGCTGATCGTCAATCCGTCGCTTGTCGGGGCCTCGGCGCCGGGGCGCCTCCGGGGCGAGGCCGGATGTAGCCGGCTCCGCTGCGTGGCGCTGCTGTATGCGCTGGCCGACAGTGCGCTCCTCAAGGAGTACGACGAGACGATCACGGTGTTCGACACGGCCGAGCAGGTGCGCGACAAGTTGCTCCGTCTGGCCGCGGATTCCGGCGAGGAGCCGCGCCAGGAGGCGCTCAGCGCCCGCGAGAAGGAGATCATCGTCGGTGTGGTACGGGGCCTGACCAACAAGCAGATCGCCGAGCAGCTCTGCCTGTCGGCGCACACGGTGATCACGCACCGGCGTAACATCGCCGCCAAGCTGCAGATCCACTCCCCGGCGGGCCTTACGATCTACGCGATCGTCAATAAGCTGGTCGAGCTCAATGAAGTCAAGGATACGATCGTCGACGAGCGATGAGCCGCGGTATGCGGTGACGGTTGTAGGTGTGCCGGTTTGCGGCCGGGGCGGTACGTGCGGCGGCCGCCCGGGGTGGCCGGCTGCATGGTCTTCGGCAATGTAGTCGTGTAGGGTTGAGGTTTGTGGGTGGCGGTTCAGTGCGGGCCGGGACAGTGGTGCCGGTGGCCTTGTCCGGCTGCGGCCTGATTGTCCGGTCAGGCGATGCGGCCGGCTGCAGGGGCGGGTGCTGTCCATATCTCGTGTGATGTGGTGATGTCCCTCAGGCCTGGGGGACGGTTGCTCGGGTGGGTCGTTGCCGCTGACGGTGGCCGGCTTGCCGGTGGTCCGGGGTGGCGTGCGGCTGCCCTGTGGCTTTGGGGCATGATGTGCCGGCCCGGTGTCACGGGCCGGCGGATAATACTGGAGGAATATGGGAAAGGTGAAGGTTTTCAGGACGGTGCCCGAAGGGTCGATGCTCGCACGGGATTTCGGCCCGGTCGATTATGTGGATTCGTACCGGATCGACGGGCTCGGCACGGCCGATCTCGACCGGGCGGCTGTGGCGCTGTTCCGTTCGCCCCGATGGGTCAACGGGCTGATGTGGCTCCGCAACACGCTGATGCGTCCTTTCGGGCTCAAGACCGGCCCGGGTGCCGGACCGGTGCCGCTCCCCGACGAGACGTTCCATCCGGTTGGCGGGCGGCTCGCACTTTTCGAGGTGCTCGCCCGCGGCGAGCGGGAGATCGTGCTGGGCATGGACGACAAACATCTCGATTTCCGGGTCTCGCTGCTCGGCGGGGGCGACGATCTGTGGCTGACGACCGTCGTGCGTTTCAATAACCGGGGCGGCCGGCTCTATTTCAAGGTGATCCGCCCGTTCCACGCGTTGATCGTCGGGTCACTGGCCCGCCGAACGGCCCGCCGCGGGATTTAGCGCTGCAGGCTCCGCCGGGAAAGGCCCGGCCTGTCCGTTTTATTGCAACGGAAGGGGCGCTGCGATTCTGGTCGGAAACGCGATCGTACCTTGCCTAAAGGTATGTGAAACCTGGCTGTGCCGGTCTGTCCCGAGTTGTCGTGTGCGCAGTGAGACGGGATCCGGAAGAGGTCGCCGGGCAGCGATGGGGTTGCCCGGCCTCTTCCGGATCTTTACGTATGGGTGTGGCATCGGACGCTAACGATCCTTCCCCTGCCGCCTTTTTTGCAGAGGGTATGCGGCGGCCCGGGTGACACCGGGGCCGTGCCGGATACGGGTTATTCGGCGAGGAATGTCCGGGGCTCTTGGGGCGTTGAATGGGCTTTAACGAATTTAGCGCGCGCTATGCGGTACAGGAGGCCGCGGAAGCGGCGCGCGTGCTGCGGGCAGATGCTGATGCAGCGCGCGCACGAGATGCAGCGCGTCTTGTCGGTCCGGCGCGGGTCGGCCGGGTCGATGGCTCCGACGGGGCACTGGCGGGCGCAGGCGCCGCAGGCGTTGCAGCGCCGGTTGGCGCGGGGATGGAGCGGGATAGGACCCGGGGTCTTGTAGGGGTGGTTGCCGGGCACGGCGGGCGTGGGGAGCGTGGCCGGATCGTGTGCTCCCTGCAGCAGGGCCGCACTGCGGTATCCGAACTCGCGGGCGGCCTTCAGGTCGCGGCTGTCGGGACGCCCGGCGGCCACCTGCGGGAAGATCGAGTGCCGGGCGACGAACGCGCCCGCCGCCACCGGGCGGAACCCGGTTTTCCGAGCCGTGTCGGCCAGCTCGAGCAGCGCGTCGTCGAACGCGCGGTTGCCGTACACGCATGCCACGACGGCCGGGGTGCCCGCGCCCCGGAAACAGGTCAGGCGAAGGGCCGCCGGAGCGGGAATGCGTCCCGCGTAGACAGGCATGGCCAGCAGCGCGATCTCCCCGGTGGCGGGCATGACCTCGCCGGCCTGAGCGTTCCCTGGCGTGATGTCATACTCGACGATCTCGGGCGCCGGGCCGTCCGTGCCCAGCGCGGCCTGCATCCCCGCTGCGATACGGCGCCCGGTCTCGCGGGTGGTGAGGGTGGCGCTGAAATAGATGAGGTTGATCCGGTGGTACTTCATGGCATGTGTGGTTTTGTCCGATCAAGGTAAGCTGTTTTGTTGTATGCTTGTCACCGCCTGGGCGGTTGCATGTGGGGCTGCCGGATGCGGGGGGGCGCGGCCGGGTGTCTGCGGCCTGCGGGCCGCTGCATTATGCTGTGGCACGCGGGCTGGCAGCGAGGCATAGCGGTGTTGCCGGTTTCCGCGGTCCGCCCTGTTTGGCTTTGCCCGCCGCTCTCCCCGCCGCCTCCCGCCGGACCATCCGGAGTCGTGTAGCCTATTGCTCTTCGTTGAAGAACAGCTGGTAGAAGTTCATCCCGCTCTGCTCGTCATAACCGCGGCGCAGGTTGCGCTGGTCGCCGTGGACGTAGATGTGGAAGTTGCGGTCGAGCTTGATGACGCTCTTGAACGCGCGCGCCTGCTTTTTGACGGCGCCCCCGGCGATCTCGAAATCGTCGGCCAGTTGCACATCGTTGTCGCGCTCATAGCTCTGCTTGAAGTTGCTGAAACTCTCGGCCACCTCGGGCTGCCCGAACACGTCTTCCGCGAACTCGTCGAGGTCGAAGCGCTCGTTCTCCTTGAAGTAGCGGGCCGACTTGCCGAGCAGCTCGGCCTGGTCGGCTTTCGTGACCTCGAACTCGCCGGGTAATTGCCGTGTGACGTAGTTCTTGCACAGGGCCAGCATGTTCTCGGTATTGAAGTAGTCGTCCTGCCGCTGGCGCACGCGCAGGAACTCGTCGAACCAGTAGCGGGCATCGGTGCGGTTGGTGTTGTCGACCACTGCGGCGACGTAGCCCTCTTCCCTGTTCGTGTTGAAGATGAGGCAGCCCTTGTCGAGCTTGTTGATGTTGATGCCCTGTTGGCTTTCGACGCTGAATCCGTCGCCCGAGGGGAATACCTTGAGGAAGGTGTCTTTGTTCTCCGATTTGAAAAGTCCCACCGCGTCGACCGTTTCGCCGTCGAGCATGCAGTCGGTGAAGTAGGCCACGTAGAACTCGCCCGCCTTGATATTGGGGTGGTTGCTGCTCTCGTAGAGGTGGCGGGCCAGGTTGACCGACTGTTCGAACAGGCCGGCCGGATCGTCGAAGATACGACTCACATAGGCGTAGGCCTCGTTGAGGCTGAGGTCGGACTCGTGGTAGAGGCTGTAATACTCCTCGGACTTGAACGGCGTGACGAAGTAGCTGGTCAGCAGTTGGGCGATCTCGGAGCTGACTTCGACCGGAGCGGCAGCGAGGCCTAAGCCCTCGTCCTGGACCTTGTTGCCCACGCGATGGATACAGAGGCTCTCGAGCGAGGTGTTTTCGATGGCGATCATGGCGGATTATTTGGTATTCTCGGTGTTATGCGTCCGGGCGGGGCGCGGCGCGGTGGCACGTGCCCCGCGACAGGGACACAAATATAGCGAAAGGTGAGCGGCATCGTGCAAATTGATTTGCAAAGATGCCCGAGCCGAATCCTATATTCTGCAAATATAGCGAAAGTATAATGAAAGTCGCGGGCGATCGGGAGCGTTCGCGCTCGAGGATTGCCTGCAGCGCCTCCTTCGGGTGGACCCGGAAGCGCGCGAGCACCTCCGGATCGAGGGCGATCGCGAGCAGCTTCCGGAATACGCTCTGCGTCATCACGAAAACGTCCGCGACCCCGAGATCGACCGGTTTGGGATCTCGGCGAGCATTTTCTTGTAGAAGGCTTCGAGCGCAGGCTCGTAGGTGTTCACATCGAGCAGGTCGGCCAGTTTGACCGTCGCAGGATCGGCCGTGCGTATCCCGCCGCTTCCGTCCATGCCGGTAACGGCTTTCAGCATTAACCAGTCTACCGTCTAACATTAGCTGATATAGACTTACCAAAATAGTATATCAATCATACCGAATGATCGGAGAATGAGTCAAGTCACTATCCAAAAGAAAGCAGGAGCAGAAAATATATAAAAATG